>NZ_CANRPM010000001.1 GCF_947632445.1 uncultured Bacteroides sp.
AATTTATTTTTGTCCAATAACTGTAACGGTTATTCAGGACTAGTCAATCTTGTCTATGAAAGCTCCCAAATCACTTTAGAAATAATCCGGGAGGGGCCCAAAATAGTCCTGTCAACAATATCGCCTGATTATCAATGGATATTGTTGACAGGACTGAGGCTTTGGTAAACATTTCCGTGAAAAAATAAAAAATACCTTGCCTTTAAAGGCAGCCTATTTTTTATTGTATTTCATAAAGTTTGTACAGCTCCTGTCAACGTCGCCGTAACTTGCTGAGAATGAAGCGATATTGTTGACAGGACTAAAAATGTTTTTTTTGCGATGATAATTATTGTTTTCAATCTTTGTTTTCCGTTATAAAAACCGTTACTTACACCCGTCGTTCCTTAGCCTGCCTTTATTTTCCCGATGCCAATCCCGAACAGGCCGTCCGTCGTCTCACTTTTTGGATTCACCGCTGTCGTCCGCTCTACGCCGAACTGACGCCGTGCTTCGTCACCCTCTGACGATATGCTTCGTTTCCTCCTCATACAGCACTGCATGACACCTTCACGAAGCACTGCGTCGGGACTTCAGGAAGTGCTGTGTGACGGGGTAAGGGAATAGACATTTCATTGCCGATTCATTGTCAGCCATCGCTGCATACTGTTTTTTTGAAAAAAAGCCTGCCATTGAAGTGAACTTTATCAAGGACGGACAACTCTCTATTTCTTGATTTTATATCGAACTTACGTTAAACTTACAGCCGGGCAACTATCGGTTTCTATCCGAGTGGCTGTAGACTTATAGCCGGCCGCCTGCTAATCCCGAAAAATCGGAAGAGACAGGCCGAAAAAGCCATTTACTATATTCTACTTGTTTTGCACAAAATTCTCCCTACACTATTTACAAAGGACGTAGTTTTGCGAAAAAACCAAAAGATGCAACGAGAATTTAATCATTCTGTCATACGAATGAAACACACGTAAAGTATCATTGCACCGTAAATCCGATATTAAAAACATTATTGATGTTGGTACAGCATACAGACAATTAACAATTTATCAAACTAAAAATCTAATTTTATGCCGAATGTACAATCTAAAAAAAGGTGGACATTGACGCAAAGCGCAGTCTTTGTCATGTTTCTGCTAAGCAGTACCTTAGCATTTGCACAAAACAGAGTGACCGGTCAGGTAACAGACAGAACCGGTATGCCGCTTCCCGGCGTAAACGTCCTTGAAAAAGGAACAAGCAACGGAAGCATCACGGATGTGGACGGGAAATATGCCCTCAATGTGGAGAAAGGCAAAACCTTGCAGTTTTCTTATATCGGCTTTATGACTCAGGACATCAAAGTAGACCGCAGTGTCATCGACGTGGTTTTGCAGGAAGACGCACAGGCGTTGGAGGAAGTCGTAGTCATCGGCTACGGCAGCATGCAGCGCAAGGACGTGACCAGCTCCATTACGACCGTGAAGGCCGACGAATTGAATATCGGCGTATTCTCCGATGCAGCCAGCATGTTGCAAGGCAAAGTAGCCGGTCTGAACATCACGACCACAGGCGACCCGAACGGCTCACCCAGCATCACGCTCCGCGGTGCCTCTTCTTTGCGTGAAGGCGCAGCCATGCAACCTTATTACGTCATCGACGGTATTCCCGGCGTAGACATCTCAATGGTGGCTCCCGACGACATCGAAAGCATCGACGTGCTGCGCGACGCCACCGCAACGGCCATCTACGGTTCGAAGGCTGCCAACGGCGTCATCATCATCAATACCAAGAAAGGGAAAGCCGGCCAGGGACGCACGAATGTAACCTACAGCGGCTACGTGGCTTTCGACAATATCTTGAAGAAGATGGATGTGGCTACCGCCGACGAGCTCCGCACGTATGCACAAAAGAACGGGAAAACTTTGAACAATGACAAGGGAGCCAACACGGACTGGCAGGACGAGGTGCTCCGCACGGCCATCAGTCATAACCACAACCTTTCCATCACGGGCGGCAACGATAAGACGACCTACATGGCAAGTGTCAACTTCCAGAACCGCGAAGGCGTCATCCTGGGTACGAACATGGATCGCCTGAACGTCCGTTCTTTAATTACGACGAAAGTCCTTAAAGACCGGCTGGAAATGTCAGCCGGCGTCAACTCCCGCTACGGGAAATCGCAAGGCGTCCCCATGAGCAGCGAAGGTATCTCCGTATTGGACGCCATGAACTATTTCTCACCGGGACTTCCTCTCCGCGATGAAAACGGCAACTGGAGCGTGGCTTCCGGCAGCCAGAACATGAACCCGATGTCTCTGATTTACGAAGACACATCCGAAACCATCTGGAAAAACACCCAGATTATCGGTAAGGCGACACTGGAAATCTTGAAAGGTTTGAAGTGGAGTGCCAACTACTCTTTCACCAACAGCCAATCTACCTACAGCGAATATCATACGCACAATACCCAGCAACCGGGCATCAACGCCCAAAACGGACAGGCCAAGCGTAATACTTACTTCGGGCACGAACATATCTTCGAAACCTATGGCAACTATGATATCACCATCAACGATGCCCACAAGTTATCCGTCATGGCAGGTTACTCCTGGGAAGAAAAGATGTACAACGACGGCTTCGGACTGACCGTACACGACTTCTATGATGACGTGTTGAAATGGAATCAGCTGACTTACGCCAGCACCATCGACGGTATTCCCGCCATCGAAAGCGGTACGAAGGAAACCATCCGCAATATTTCGTTTTACGCCCGTGCCAGCTATTCGTACAATGGCAAATACATGATTCAGGCTACGGTTCGCCGCGACGGCTCCTCCGTATTCGGCAAGGACAACCGCTGGGGTACGTTCCCCTCTGTCAGCGTGGCATGGAACATCACGGAAGAAGATTTTATGAAGAGCCAGAACGTTCTGAGCAACTTAAAGCTCCGTTTGGGTTACGGTGTCAGCGGTAACGCCCTCGGCTTCGGCGCTTATACCCCTTACGAAACCTACGGTGCATCAGGCTTTTTCACCTACAACGGAAAGAGCTGGCGTACATTGGCAGCTACCAAAAACGCCAATCCCGATTTGAAATGGGAATCTACGGGTATGTTTAACGTCGGCGTGGACTACGCTTTCCTCGACGGACGCATTAACGGTACCGTTGAATTTTATAACAAGAAAACAAAAGACTTGATTTGGAATTATCCGGTATCTCAGAATTTGTATCCGTTCGGAGACATCAATGCCAACGTAGGCGAAATGACGAACCGGGGTGTCGAAATCTTCATCAACGCCATTCCAATTCGCACCCGAAGCTTCGAATGGAACACAACATTAACACTCGCTCACAATAAAAATACCGTTGACAAACTTTCCAACGAACAATTTAAGACCGACAGATTTACGCAAGGAGACCCGATGATTGCAGGAGTTTCAAGCGAAGGATTTACCCAGCGCATCATCGAAGGCGAGCCACTCGGAACTTTCTATACGTGGGAATTTGCAGGATACAATAAAGACGGTATGGCTTCTTATTATGTAAGAGATGCAGAGACCGGAGAGCGCACGGGAGAAACAACAATCAACCCGGAATACAAAGACCGAACTATCACAGGCTGTGCACAACCTAAGTTGAACTTCGGATGGAACAATACATTCTCCTGGAAGAACTGGAATGCAACGATTTTCTTGACCGGTGTACTTGGCAATGACCTCTATAATGGTGCACGCGCGAACTACACCAGCCCGGAAATCTATACCGCCGGTAAAAATATGTTGAAAGAGTTTATCTACGAACGTCCCGCTACGGATACAGGAGGCAACATACCTTCCGACCGTTTCATAGAAGACGGTTCCTACCTCCGTTTAGCCAATCTTACATTAGGTTACACATTTAAGAATTTCAATAATTGGCTGCAAAACGTACAGTTGTACATCACATGCAACAATTTATTTACCATCAGTGGCTACAAAGGACTTGACCCGGAAGTAAATATGGGCGGCCTGGCTCCCGGTGTAGACCATCGTTGGAGCACTTATCCACATACCCGCACGACCTTAATTGGCTTAAAGGTTAATTTCTAATCACCAATAGACTTATAATTATGAAAACAAATATAAAATCTTTATTTGCTGTTTGTACTGCAGCCTTGCTAACCGGCTGTACGGATCTGGACGTTAAGATTGAATCTCAATACACAGAATATCCGACCAATGACATTGCAATTGAAGCCAAAATGGCCGATGTGTATTACCAATTACGCGGTGATTTCGGACGCAGATACATGGAAGCGATGTCTTTGTCAAGCGATGAATACACAGCCGTTTCCTACGGTGGCGGTTGGTACGACAATGGAGCCTATGCACATCCAAGCCTTCACGATTTCAAAACAGAAGATGCGACTATCGACTGGATGGGAAACGTCACAGGCGGTATAACAAAAGCCAATACGGTTATCCGCGACTTAGGTGGTAACGAGGCTGGCGAACCGATTGCTCCCGCCCGTGCGATGCGTGCATACTTCCACTTCATACTGATGGACTGCTGGGGTGATGCTCCTATTTTGGACCATCTGCTTGCTGAAGGCGAATTAGTAGATCGTTCTCCACGCGGAGAGGTAGCGCGCTTCATTGAAAAAGAACTGTTGGAAATCATTCCCCAACTTACGGATGAAGTCAGTGACAATACGTATGGCAAACCGACCAAATGGATGGCGGAGGCCCTGCTGGTAAAACTCTATATCAACTGGGCCGTATATACCGCCCCGTCTGTAGACCGGTATGACGCCGCTACAGCTGCCAATGAGAAATTAAACGACTGCATCGCCCATTGCGACAACATCATCCGGTCCGGCTTGTTCAACTTGGGTTCCATGCCCTATGCCGAAAAGTTTGGCCCCACGAACGGTTCCCATGTAGAGGATTTCATTTATGCAATGCCCTACGATACTTACACGGCAAAAGGCTTGCAATACGGTCGTGCACGCACATGGAAAAAGGCCGGCGATGTGTCAAAGAGCTATTATGGCATGTCTCTCAGCAATTCGGCCGGTGGTTATATGACCATGACTCCAGAATTCTCTAAACTCTTCTGTTTGGAAGGAGACGCACGCAATAACAGTGTAATTCGCGGTACAGCCTATGTTTATGACCCCAAAACCTATCAACCGACATCCGAAGTCGCTTTGGATCCAGACGGAAATCCTATCGTCTTGACTCAGAGCATTACCCTTGAAAATCCGGGAGACATCCAGTTAGGTGTTGGCGATAACATTGCCGGTTACAATCAAGGCTATCGGTCTGTGAAGTTCTTTGTGATTGACGATGACTATAAGAATGGAAGAGACCAATCCAACGACCTACCGATATTCCGTTATGCAGACATTCTGTTGACCAAGGCGGAAGCTATCAAACGCGGTGGAACAGCTACCAACGGCGACACTCCGATGAGTCTGCTTAACCAAATTCGTACTTATGCTACCGCTCCGCTCCTTACAACAGAACCGAGCCTGCAAGATATATTGGACGAACGGGGGCGTGAATTCTTCGACGAGAACTGGCGCAGGAACGATATGATCCGTTTCGGGACATTTGAAAACGAATATTTCCCCCATTATCACGATTTCCCGACAGCCAATTTCGATAAGACACGCCGTATTTTCCCATTACATACGAATATATTGAGTTCTAATCCTAATTGGAAGCAAAACCCAGGATACTGATTATCCATTTTTAAGGTAAAAGCAAGCGATTGTTTTATTTAGAGTTTTAAAAATGGAGCCTTGTATTGCATCCGCAGTAATGCCATTCTGCGGATGTCAATACGAGGCTTTTTAATTTTTCCCTGAAACACAAAACGACAACCAAAAGGAAACGAAAAAGCGATGTTTGCTATTTCCGCCATGATTAGAAAACATTCTTCTTGCTTTTTCCTCGCAAATCTGTAACTTTGCCACAAAAAAGCAACTACATGAAAACAATCAGTATCACCGATTCAAAAGAAATAGAAAACATCATCCAACAATGCCCCTATTGCATGGTAGGCATCACTGATACAAACGGCCATCCCTACGTCTTCCCTATGAACTTTGCTTACGAAAAAGGTATCATCTACCTGCACTCCGGCCCCGACGGCGGCAAGCTCGCGATGCTCCGCCAGCGTCCAGATGTGTGCATCACTTTCTGCGACGGACACGAACTGGTGTGGATGCATCAGCAGGTGGCCTGTTCGTACAGCATGAAGAGCCGCAGCGTCATCTGCCGAGGGTGTGTCGAGTTCGTAGAAGACATGGACGAGAAACGCCGTATTCTGACTCTCCTTATGAAACATTACACGGACTATCCTTGCACAATGGGAGACCCAGCCGTGCGCAACGTAGTAGTATGGCGGATACAAGTAAAGGATATGACCTGCAAATCCTTCGGATTACGCCCAAGTGAACTATCAACGAAAAGGATGTAGGATATTTAGCAAGTTTTTGCTACCTTTGTTGCCACTTATGAACTATAAAGGATCATTGGATGAGTCCACTCAACTTTACCCACATCTTGGCACAGACGGTAGACAAGCTTTCGGAAAGCGAGTCCTACAAAGGCCTTTTTCACCAGCATACAGACGGCAATCCGCTTCCGTCGGGCAAGGTGTTGCAGCAGATTGTCGAACTGACACGCGCCATCATCTTCCCCGGCTACTTTGGCATCTCGAACGTGAACAGCCGCACACTGAAATACCACATCGGCATCTACATCGAACAGCTCTTCGAACAGCTGACCGAACAGATACTGGCCGGTCTCTGTTTTGCAGGTGACGGACAAGAGGATGGTTACTACACCGAACAGCTCCGCCAGCAGGCTGCCGAGAAAGCAGCAGGCTTCATCGCCACCCTGCCCGAAATGCGTCACATCCTGGCTACCGACGTCGAAGCCGCCTATAACGGCGACCCGGCCGCCCACTCTTTCGGCGAAGTCATCAGCTGCTATCCGGCCATTCGTGCCATCAGCAACTACCGCATGGCCCATCGACTGCTGTGTCTTGGCGTACCCCTCATCCCCCGTATCATCACCGAAATGGCGCATAGCGAAACAGGCATCGACATCCATCCGGGCGCACAAATAGGCCACCACTTCACCATCGACCACGGCACGGGTGTGGTCATCGGCGAGACCTGCATCATCGGCAACAACATCAAGCTATACCAAGGTGTCACGCTGGGGGCCAAAAGTTTTCCCCTCGACGCCGACGAAAAGCCCATCAAGGGCATCCCCCGCCATCCCATTCTGGAGGACGACGTCATTATCTACTCCAATGCCACCATTCTGGGCCGCATCACCATAGGGCGCGGAGCTATCGTGGGCGGCAATATCTGGGTGACCGAAGACGTGCCCGCCGGAGCACGCATCGTACAAACCAAGGCCAAGAAATAAATCGGAAATCAGACATATATTCATAAACCATACGAATGAACGAACAACCTTCTTTTGAGATGATAGCCAAGACCTTCCAGGGTCTGGAAGAAGTACTGGCACAGGAACTGACGGAATTGGGTGCCGATAACATAGAGATAGGCCGAAGAATGGTATCTTTTACGGGTGACAAAGCAATGCTTTACAAAGCCAACTTCTGCCTGCGCACCGCCATCCGCATCCTGAAGCCACTGAAACATTTCACTGCTCACGATGCCGACGAAGTGTATAACGAGGTGAAAGCTATCCGCTGGGAAGACTATCTGACGGTTGACAAATCGTTTGCCATAGATGCCGTTGTGTTTAGTGAAGAGTTTCGCCACAGCAAATTCGTGTCTTATCGCGTGAAAGATGCTATCGCAGACTACTTCCGCGAGAAGACGGGCAAGCGCCCCAACGTGCGTATCAACAAGCCAGACGTGTTGCTCAACATTCATATCGCCGAAAATGACTGCACTTTGTCGTTCGACTCAAGCGGCGAATCACTCCATCGCCGTGGCTATCGCCAAGAAGCCGTCGAGGCTCCGCTGAACGAAGTGCTGGCCGCCGGCATGATTCTGATGACGGGTTGGAGAGGCGAGTGCGACCTTATTGACCCCATGTGCGGATCGGGAACCATCCCCATCGAAGCTGCTCTTATCGCCCGCAACATCGCGCCCGGCGTCTTCCGTCAGGAATTTGCCTTCGAGAAGTGGCCCGACTTCGACCGCAACCTCTTCGATTCCATCTACAACGACGACAGCCAGGAGCGTGAATTCACCCACAAGATATACGGCTACGACAACAATCCGAAAGCCAACGAAATCGCCACTCATAATGTTAAGGCGGCCGGCGTTACGAAGGATATTGTCCTGAAGTTGCAACCCTTCCAGCAATTCGAACAGCCACAGAGAAAGTCCATCATCATCACCAACCCTCCCTACGGCGAACGCATCTCTACCAACGACCTGTTGGGACTTTACGAAATGATAGGAGAACGCTTGAAGCATGCCTTTACGGGCAACAGCGCCTGGATCCTGTCCTACCGTAACGAATGCTTCGACCAGATAGGCCTGAAGGCCAGCGCACGCATCCCGCTCTTCAACGGTGCACTGGAATGTCAGTTCCGTAAATATGAAATATTCGACGGCAAATACAAAGACTTCCGTGCTGAAGGCGAAGAGCTGGACAAGAAACAGCATGAACGTCATTCCGCCCCTCGCAAGGACTTCAAATCACGCGAACGCCGCAGCTTTGGCGACGGTGAAAAGAAAGAATTCAAACCCCGTAGTGAACGGAAAGACTTCGCCTCGCGGGAGAAAAAAGAATTCAAACACGAACGGAAACCCCGTTCGGGCGAATCGTATCCTGAAAGGAAAAAAAGAGAACTACGCAATAATCCTAAAAATAATCTCCGCAAAGATGAAAAGAATCAGTAAGAACATGGTAGCCCTGCTGATGGCAGCAGCCACCCTGACCAGTACCCACCTTATGGCACAAGAAACTGCAACAAACGAATTGAAATACCCCACGCTGGAAGATCTTATCCCCGGTGGGGCGACCTACCGCTATACCGAAAGCCTCTACGGCCTGCAATGGTGGGGCGACCAGTGTATCAAACCGGGCATCGACTCCCTCATGGCCGTCAACCCCAAGAACGGTAAAGAAACCCTGCTTACCACCCGCGAAAGCATTAACCAGGCACTCGAAGCCGAAAAGTTGGGCAAGTTGTCGCACCTCTACAATGTGCAATTACTG
The DNA here is from genome assembly GCF_947632445.1 of uncultured Bacteroides sp. Classification (GTDB taxonomy): domain Bacteria; phylum Bacteroidota; class Bacteroidia; order Bacteroidales; family Bacteroidaceae; genus Bacteroides. Next base: position 9,180 of record NZ_CANRPM010000001.1, read on the forward strand.
TGGGAGAATCAGACGCAACTCCTTATTCCCCTGCCCGGCCGATACATCATTTACGACTGGAAAGCGGGAAAGACAACAAACGTCCTGACCTTCGACAAGCAAGCTGCCAACACTGACTATACCGCAGCAGGCGGACACGTGGCCTACACGCTGAAAAACAATCTCTACGTGGACAACAAGCAGCTAACCGACGAACCCGAAGGCATCGTCTGCGGACAGAGTGTACACCGCAACGAGTTCGGCATCTCGAAAGGAACCTTCTGGAGCCCGAAAGGCACACTGCTGGCTTTCTACCGCATGGACGAGTCGATGGTGACCCAATATCCGCTGGTAGACATCACCGCCCGCGTAGGTGAAGTAAACAACATCCGCTACCCGATGGCGGGCATGACAAGTCACAAGGTGCAGGTAGGCATCTATAACCCTGCCACCGGCAAGACTCTTTACCTAAATACGGGCGACCCCACCGACCGCTACTTCACCAATATCTCGTGGGCATCCGACGAGAAGACCCTCTTTCTCATCGAGCTGAATCGCGACCAAAACACCGCTTGCCTACAGCAATATAGTGCGGAAACAGGTAAATTGCTGAACACCCTTTACCGGGAGAGACACACCAAGTATGTAGAACCTCAGCAGCCCATCATTTTTCTGCCTTGGGATCATACAAAATTTATCTATCAAAGCCAAAAGGATGGATATAATCACCTCTATCTGTTTGATACACGCATAAAAACGGAAGCACAGCGGGTAGAAGACAAAGCCGGCGGCGACCATATAGCGTTCTATCAAATGAAGCCACTCACTTCGGGAGAATGGCTCGTACAGAATGTCCTGGGCTTCAATGCCAAGAAGAAGGAAGTCATCATCGCCGCCACCAAGGAGTCGCCCCTACAGAGCAATCTCTATAAGGTAAGCATCGCCAACGGCAAGCTGACTCCGATAGACAACGGTCAGGGCGTACACAACGCACAACTCTCCGCCTCGGGTACGTACCTGCTGGACAACTGGTCGGCCCCCGATGCGCCACGCGCCATCAACATCGCCTCCACCACCAACGGTAAGGAGACCGTCCGCTTGCTCACTGCTGCTAATCCGTTCGAAGGCTTCAAAATGCCCAGTGTGGAAGTGGGCACCCTCAAGGCTGCCGACGACAAAACCGACCTTTACTACCGCATCATCAAGCCGGCCGACTTCGACCCGACTAAGAAATATCCTGCCATTATCTATGTCTATGGCGGCCCGCACGCCCAAATGATTGCAGGCAACTGGAACTACGCCGCCCGTGGCTGGGATCTCTACATGGCCAACAAAGGTTACATCCTCTTCACCGTAGACAACCGAGGCAGTTCAAACCGAGGTCTGGAGTTTGAAAACTGCACCTTCCGCCACCTCGGCATCGAAGAGGGCAAGGACCAAGTGAAAGGCGTCGAATTCCTCCAATCGTTGCCCTACGTGGACGCTAACCGCATCGGTGTACACGGATGGAGCTTCGGCGGCCACATGACGACGGCCCTGATGTTGCGTTATCCCGACCTGTTCAAAGTAGGTGTGGCAGGCGGCCCCGTCATCGACTGGAGCTATTACGAGGTGATGTACGGCGAACGTTACATGGACACCCCGCAGGCCAACTCTGAAGGTTACAAGCAGTGCAACCTGAAAAACCTGGCCCCCAACCTCAAAGGGCGCCTGATGATTATCCACGACGACCACGACGACACCTGTGTGCCCCAGCATACCCTATCGTTCATGAAGGCCTGCGTAGACGCACGCACCTATCCCGACCTCTTCATCTACCCCGGCCACAAACACAATGTATTGGGTCATGACCGCGTGCATCTGCACGAGAAGATAACGAGATACTTCGAGGATTACCTGTAAACACCCGGACAGATAAACATCTTATCCAAAAACGAATAAAATTATAATATAAACAAGCATTCATCATGAAAATATTACTCTTAGGTTCGGGCGGCCGCGAACATGCACTGGCATGGAAAATAGCCCAAAGCCCCAAAGTGGAGAAACTCTACATCGCTCCGGGTAATGCAGGTACACACGCCGCCGGTGAGAATGTGGACATCAAAGCCACAGACTTCCCCGCCATTAAAGACTTTGTCTTAAAGAACGGAGTGGAAATGATTGTAGTGGGGCCCGAAGACCCATTAGTGAAAGGCATCTACGATTACTTCGCTACAGAGGAAGCCACACACCATATTGCCGTGATAGGCCCCACAAAAGCAGGTGCCATGTTGGAAGGCAGCAAGGAGTTTGCCAAGGGCTTCATGCTGCGTCACGGCATTCCTACCGCCCGCTACAAGAGTATTACCGTCACCAACATAGAAGAAGGCCTCGCCTTCCTCGAAAACCTTAAGGCTCCTTATGTATTGAAGGCCGACGGCCTCTGTGCCGGCAAGGGCGTGCTCATTCTGCCTACGCTGGACGAAGCCAAGCGCGAACTGAAAGAAATGCTGGACGGCATGTTCGGCGACGCCAGCGCTACGGTGGTCATCGAGGAATTCCTCAGCGGCATCGAGTGCTCCGTTTTTGTACTGACCGACGGCAAGAACTACAAAGTGCTGCCCGTAGCCAAGGACTACAAACGCATCGGCGAGGGCGATAAAGGCCTGAACACAGGCGGTATGGGCAGCGTGACTCCCGTGCCCTTTGCCGACGAGGTATTCATGGAGAAGGTGCGCACCCGCATCATCGAACCCACCGTAAACGGCCTCATCGAAGAGAACATCCTTTACAAAGGCTTTATCTTCTTAGGCCTCATCAATGTGAAAGGCGAACCGATGGTTATCGAGTACAATGTCCGCATGGGCGACCCTGAGACGGAGAGCGTCATGCTACGGATCCAGAGTGACTTGGTAGACCTGCTCGAAGGTGTACGCGACGGTAACCTCGATACCAAAGAACTTGTCCTTGACCCGCGCACGGCAGTCTGTGTAATGCTCGTCAGCGGTGGATACCCTGAATCCTACGAGAAGGGCAAAGTGATAACCGGCTTAGAGCAGGCAACCGCTACGGACAGTATCCTCTTCCATGCCGGCACGACGCTGAAGGACGGACAGGTAGTGACCAACGGCGGACGTGTCATCGCTGTCTGTTCATACGGAAACACCAAAGAAGAAGCCCGGCAGAAAAGCTACCGCGTAGCCGACCTAATCAACTTTGAGAAAAAATACTTCCGCCGCGACATCGGCTTCGACCTGTAAAACATAGTTGAAGCATGAGACAGCAACGTTTTCAGAACAAAGTGGCGACAGGCAGGTTCATCCTACCTGTTGCCCTGTTGATTTCAGCAATCTGCTGGACAGTAACCGTTACGCTGTTTCCTGATACGGGTACAGGCACGGAAGATTCCAACTGGCCACTTTGGTTCAAGGAAGTAAGCGACCGGCTTCCTCAAGGCATCTTTTCGCCTCTGATTGGCTTTGCTCTATACGTCCTGACTACGTTCTTCCTAACCAACCTGAACAACATTTTCTCCATCATCCGCATCCAAACTTCCATTCAGAGTTTTCTCTTTTTGCTTTTAATCACTGCATTTCCACAACTCTACACAGAATTGCCGGGATTGCTGGTCGGCCTCAGTTTTCTCACGGCCTTCTACCAGCTGTTTGGCAGTTACCGCCAGGAAAGGTCTTCAGGAGCGATGTTCAATGCTTTTGCTTTCGCGGGTATTGCCAGCCTGTTTGTTCCCCAAACCCTGTTGCTTACTCCTTTGCTCTGGATCGGTGCAGCTAATTTCCAATCGTTCAACCTGAAGAGCTTGCTTGCCTCGATCATCGGCTTCATCCTGCCATGGTGGATACTGCTGAGTTACACCGTCCTGACAGGCACTAACCAGACATTCTTCCATCAACTGTTCGACGAAACACTCCTATACCGCCCCATCGGCTACGGCTTCGAATCCTGGATGGCGTTTCCATTGGGATTTCTCTTTCTACTCTTTGTTACCGGTTCCTTCCACTATTTATTCAATGGATACGACGACAAAATTCGCACGCGGGCCTATTTGTACTTCCTGATTCTCTTTGGTACTTGCCTCTTTGCCTACATTGGTCTGCAACCCTATCTGCTGACTGCACTTTGCCCCTTGCTGCTGATTATCGTCAGTCTGCTGGCAGGCCATCTGTTTGCCCTTACAAGCAATAAACTTTCCAACGTATTTTTTGTCATTTCCCTGATTGGAATTTCAGTCATGTTTGTCTATCACGTATGGATACTTTTATAGACTCGCTTGTCCGGTTCCTTATCGACTGGGGATATGCAGGCCTTTTCCTGTCGGCACTATTGGCAGGCAGCATCCTTCCCTTCAGTTCCGAGCTGGTGCTCGTCGCTTTGGTCAAATTAGGGCTGAGTCCGACGCTCTGCGTGTTCTCCGCCGCCGTAGGCAATACAGTAGGAGGGCTGACATGCTACTACATGGGCCGATTGGGCAAAACGGAATGGATTGAGAAATACTTCAAAGTGAAGCAGGAGAAAGTGGAGCGTATAATGCGTTTCCTCCAGGGAAAAGGCGCACTGATGGCTTTCTTCGCCTTCCTCCCGTTCGTGGGCGAAACCATTGCTATTGCTTTGGGTTTCATGCGCAGCAACCTTGTGCTAACCACACTCTCCATGTTTGTCGGAAAACTGCTCCGCTACGGCATCATGCTGTGGGCACTCCAAGAAGCTATTACGGCAATAGGCATCTGACGATTTATAAGTGAAAAAGTGGCATTTATAAAGTCGGTTTCCCCATTTAACATTTAGTAAGATGGATTTTGCAATTAAATAAATACCTTTGTAGCCAAATATCCGTCTCATAGGAAGAGAGGGATAAATAAAGTATTTATGAAACAGAAAACTATAACAACAAATGCGAGGAAAGCATTCATTATGTTATTCCTTTTAACAATACCATTGGTAACTAAGGCACAGTCAGTGGTAACGGAAATTTCATGGAATGTATATAACCAGAATTACACAGGTTTATTGGTCTTATATCCCAATAATAAAGGTATATTGAAAGTAAAAACATTTATAGCAGGAACAGGTTGGGTATGGGTACAAGAGGATGCAGTTCTTACTAAACAATATGATATGTGGGGAAATTGCACTTCTTACATCAACTGTTATAACCCCAAAACAAATCCTTATATTCCTTGGGCAGCAGATAATTTTGTGGTGTATCCTAATGGCACAATATACACACAGGATGCTTCTGGAACATGGTCTACTCAAATAGTAGCCTATGTCGTAACTACCAATAATTGGCAAAATAAATTTAGAGAATATGGAATTCAACGATAATATTAACATAAAATAATCGAATATGAAAAAGTTATTTTCTTTGATGGCAATGTTCCTGTGCATTTCTCTTTGTACAGGATGTATAGGAGATGAAGAGGAAGATGAGATTGCTTCTGGTATTGAAGATGATGGAACTGGACGAATACCTCCGCAATCTGAATTAATTGGAACTTGGCAGAGCAATAATTATCAAGGATGGGAACCCCGGTTGGAACAAGATGTTGTCATTGCACGCGGTTTGACTCTTAACAGTGATGGAAGTTATGAGAATAAGTATCGTGGGCATCTTACACAGGCAAAAGATGGCTCTTCTCTTTCTACTACAGAATTTGGAGAGTGGGAAATTGAAACTGGTACATGGTCATATAACTCTTCCAATGGAGAAATCACATATCGCCCAAATTCCGACCAACGTGTGAATTATGAGACAATGGTAATGGAAACATATACCCTTGATACTTATAAAGAAAAGTGTCTTATTAAAGAATCTGGCACATATAAAGGAGGCTGGATAACACTGGACACTTACCTTAAACGGGCAGGGAACAAAGGTGATTTAAGATATGTAATAAACAAGCAATGACAACAGGACATATCATTAGCAGTCTCAGGCAAAATGAATTTACTGACGCTGTGCTGACCGAAGCTCTTGAGCTGACAGGTGAGACACAGCTTCAGCTTTTTGAACTTGCACAGCAAGCAAGGCATATCGCATTTCCAGATGATGAAGTTCAGGTTAGAAGTGTGATTGAAATATCTAATGTATGCCGTCAAAAATGCAGGTATTGTGCAATTGGAGGAAAGGAACAAAAGTTTAATTATACACTTGACTCCAATGCAATTTCCTTATTGATGGAATACCTCTATAATAAAGGCCGCCGTAATATTCTCCTGCAATCGGGAGAAAATGTGAATGATGCTTTTATTAATGATGTAGTGGACGCTATTGATTTCGTGAAACAGCATCATGACGATTTAAGAATAATCTTGTGCATGGGAGATTTGAGCGAATCACAATATCAGAGACTTTTTAATGCAGGAGCAACTGATTATATACTCAAATTTGAAGCGTCTAACAGAGATTTATTTTCATACTGTAAACCCAATGACTCATTGGAAAACAGACTTGAATGTATAAAACAATTGCATAAAATCGGTTATCGTATAGGCTCTGGAAATATAGTAGGATTGCCCAAGCAGACATTGAATGATTTGGTCACTGATTTGCAGTTGATTCATGAACTACCCTTATCTATGAACAGTACAACCATTTTTATTCCGGCTGAGAATTCGGCCTTTGCAAATGAGCCTGCTGGTAATCCTATACATACGTTGAACATGATGGCATTAATGCGTATCATGAATCCGAATAGATTAATGCCAACAACAAGTTCTTTGGAGAAAATGATACCCGACGGACAATATCTTGGATTGCAGGCTGGAGCGAATACTGTTACGATTCATGATGGCACTCCAGAAGAGTTGCAACAGTTTTTCCCTATTTATTCGGCTAAACGCATCCGTCCACAAATAGAACATTTCAAAGACATTTTAGAAAGAGCGAATTTGAAAACAGATAAATTGAGTTAAACGATGGCAAAAGACTATATATCTTTATCGGATACTCGCTGGAAAGAATTTCAGGAGTTTCAAGGATTGGGATTAATACCTGTGCATGGAGATTTCTCACCTGCTGGAGTTCACTATCCTCCGATAACAAATTATCAACCTCTTACCCAAGAGGAAGCTTATAAGGACTATGCAGAAACAGTAAAAGGAGAGTTTGATGTGTATGTGCATATTCCCTTTTGCCATCGTCGATGCTTGTTCTGCCATTATCCTTCCCATTATCGTTGTTCTGATGCAGAGAAAGACATTTATCTGACTGCTCTTGAAAAGGAAATGCAAAACTGGCTGGCTTTTCATGGACTCAACAGAATAAAATCACGCTCTATTTTAATGGGTGGAGGAACACCTACGGATTTGTCTCCGTCTCAGTTGAAACGCTTCCTCACTTTTTTTTGCAAATATGTGGATATAAGTAAATGTCCTCAGTTCAATTATGACGTTGACCCTTCAACTCTTGTAGGAGAAGACGGATTAGAAAGGCTGCGCATTATTAAAGATTTTAAAGGAGACCGCTTGACAATTGGTGTTCAATCATTGAATGATGATGTATTGAAAAAGATGAATCGTTCTCATAATGCCGCTGTTGCAAAGGAGGCGATCAGCAACTGCTTGCGGATGGGATTTAATGTTAATATAGAGTTTATTTATGGGCATCCTGGAGAAACCTTGCAGAATTGGATTGATGTTATAGAAGAGGCTTGTACACTGGAGGCTGACGAAATTCAGCTTTACCGTTTGAAAATCGAACCTTACGGCGATCAAGAAGGGACAATAAAGAAATTCTCTGCCTACCACAATGAGGAATTGATTTCTGTGGAAGATACTATCAGAATGAAGGAAATATCCAATCTCATTTTAGCAGACCACGGATATACAGAGAACTTGCGTAGAGTATTCACAAAAAGCAAGAAGAATATTTCTATATATGCTTATAATCAATGTTGCCGTCTGCGTGACGAAGTTGGTTTTGGTATATCAGCATTTAGTAGTCTGAATGACCGTTTCCTTATCAACACTCCCGATTTTGAAGACTATTATAAGCGTGTTGCTAAAGGATATTTGGCTGTAAACAGAGGATTGTTACGCTCATCGGAACAGCAAATACGATGGTCTATAATACTTCCATTGAAGAATTATTTTATCGACAAAGCTTTATTCAAGAAAATCAATAAGGTTGATATAGGATCTGTTTTTGCTGACAAATTCGAACTATTGAAAAAATACGATTTCATTAGTGAAACGGACAAGAAGATAGAACTTACCCCTAAAGGGGCATTCTATTCGGATGAGATAGTTCATGTATTTTATGAGAATCAACACCAATCTTTCCCACCAGAAGATTTCAGGACAGGGTGTCTTAATCCATATAACCAATGAAAACTGTAAAAATACTTCCAATTTGCATATTGGTAATGGCATTGATGATACAACAGGCAAAGGCACAGTATCAAATTGAGATTAAAGATCCATCCTCTCTTGTAAGAGTGGGGATGGATCCACATCCTACAGATAGTACGGATATTGCACTTGCATATACATTATTAGGTGCTTTGGATAATAATAATGTCGATTCTATTGCGTATGTGAGAGATCAATGGCATAAAAAAGCGGATGCAAACTTTACTAAAGACAAAGCTTATAGCTCTTTGGATTATCTGCTTTCACGTTATCTGTGTGATTTGTCAAATGTAAAAATAGAAAAACGGGATGTCCTTACAGAAGATTTATATTCGTATTTCATGAATGATGCTTGCAGTCATTTGAAAGATTATTTGGTATTGAAATATGAATTGAATAACTATCGTCCACGAAGTGTGAAAGAGTATATTCAACAACGGACTTTTTATGAAGACATGTTGATGTTCAATGACCCGAATCGTGAACAATGGGATAAAACCGATGAAGTTCTCAAAAATATACCTTTGCATAAGGGTGACAAGATTGTTGATGTCGGCTGCGGATTTGGGTATAATTCTTGGAGATTCAGTAATATCGTTGGTAAAACGGGGACTGTCTATTCGACTGATACGGAAGCATCTTATGTAGATTATTTTGCCAGATTGTTAAAGAGGAACAACATAAAAAATATCCATCCGATAACATCTACCAGCAATGACTTGTCTGTTAATGACAGCGTAGATGTGATTTTTATGAGTTCACTCTATCATATTTTATATACGTGGTCACGGGAAGATGAACGTAGCTCATTTCTAAAGTCAATCAAAAAACGGTTAAAGCAAGGTGGGTATATCGTGATTGTTGACAATGTAGCCCAGAACGGACGGGAACTTAATAACTGCCATGTCAATCCAAGACTTGTTGAAGCTCAATTAGGATATTGGGGATTTGAGCCTATATCTGATATTTGTTTATCAGAACAAAGATATATGCTTGTATTCCGTCACAATGACAATTATATTCCTAATATAACAGTAAAAGCTGCAACTTCTAATCCAATTCTAAATATACAAAGTCAGAAATCTGTTATCCACATAGGAAGTCTCGATTCTTATGACATTACAGATCGTGGTGTTGATGCCGCCCAGTATGTTTATGACTTTATGGGTAACGAACAAACAGAACTGGCCGATATTGCCATTGAAAAATACAAAGAACTGCTGCCCACAGAAAATTTTGGAGGAGAATATTCAGCCTTACAATGGCTTTGTGAGGTTAAAAAAGCGGATACAGAAACCCGTAAACAGATGTTGGAAGATAGATTGGCAAGAAGCTTCTACCATAAACTGACAGATGATAGTTGCAAAGTCATACGGTATTATCTTCTTCATAAATACAAATTAGGGAATGATTCCATAAGAATGATGTCTGACTCTATTTTGGAAAAAAGCGGGGAAGTGGGACGAACACACCGTTCTTATTTAGAGGATTATATTCTTGCATTAAATCCTCGTCGCCCACAATGGGAACATACGGATTCTTTAATAGCCCATTTGAATATAGTGGATGGAGAAACAATTGCAGATATTGGCTGTGGCTCAGGTTTCTTTACTGACAAATTTTCACGATTGGTAGGCGAGAAAGGTAAAGTATATGCCATAGAAATAAAGGATGAGCATATCAACACCCTTAATGAGTATCTAAATAATGAATGTATTAAAAATGTATCTGTCATCAAAGGAATGGATAATGCCATTGAACTTCCAGAACAAGTAGATAAGATGTTTATGTGTTCTTTATACCATGTCTTATACGGTGTAAATTCAGATGCAGATAGGGATAAATACCTTCAGAGTTTAGTAAAACTGCTAAAGCCCAATGGAGAACTGATTATTGTCGATAATGGTCCTGTAGATGATGACACATTGCCATATCACGGCCCATACATATCCCGGGAATTAATAGAATATCAATTAAGGTTCTACGGACTTCATCTTGTTGACTATTATCAGATAATCCCTCAACGTTATATGCTAAAATTTAAACGGTCAAATTAAAACGTATATGAAACAAAAGGTTATTATATTAGGATTATTCATTACGTCTCTTTTTATCTCAAATCCAGCAAATGCCCAAATGTTTGATGGAAGTGCCCGGTGGGATGATGACGATGAAAGCACATTGATCATGGGCAAATGGTCACAACTTTTCTATGAAGTCAATGTAGGATGGAATGTTTCTGATTTTGAACATTATGCAAATTTTCTATATTTTGGAATAGGTGTTGGTTATCCGGTAAATACCAAAAACGCATGGAGAAAATTTCTACCCAAGCAACAAATACCTTCAAATGAGGAAGAAGCAGAATTGTTTGGATCAATGAATACAGATGATGTATATGGAGGAAAGATTGGAATGGGATGGATTCATTATTTTAACCATTCCATTGGATTTTATACGCAAGTAAGTTGGGGCTTTCTTGCTGACTTTGGCAGCCCGGCAGATGAAGATACTTCCACAACGACGAGTTCAAGCACTAAGAAGACTTTCATCTACAATACTGTACCTGTAGAGTTGGGATTGTGTATAAATTGCTGGAAACATTTGCATCTTCAATGTGGTGCAACTTATATGTGGAAAGAAATACCACTTGTAACCGTTGGTATCGGATATGCTTTTTAATCGTTTGTTATGATGTATCTTGGTATAATCGTTGCTTTGCTCTCTGCAGCATCATGGGCTTTTGCCACTGTGGTGTTTGACAGAATCGGGAAAGTTGTGCCATACGTTGGTATAACTTTTCTGAAAGGCATATTCAGTATTATACTAATGATTGCTTTGTTGATATTTACGGGAGGACTGCATGACATTGGAATATGGGAATTTTCTTTTCTTGCCCTAAGCGGTATTATTGGCATATCAGTCGGAGATTCTCTTTTTTTTAAGTCTTTGCAGGATCTTGGAGCCAAAGTTCAGGTGATATTTTTTCTATTAGGACAGATATTCACTATGATATTTTCACTCCTTCTATTAGATGAATTGTTATCTCTCGAACAATACATTGGTGCCATAATTTTGTTGACGGGCATTGTCGTTGTCATTTGGGGAAAACAGGAAAACCATCCGAATAAAATACGTGGGATCATATGCGGGCTATTGTCAATTCTGTGTTTCTCTGTTTCCGCAATCATGGTAAAAAAGGCTATCGCTGATGTTGAAGTTGTAACGGCTACATTTTACAGGATGGCTTTCGGTACGGTTTTCACGCTTGGATTCGGTGTAATGGGAAAGCAACTGCCCTCATGGATAAAGCCTTTGAGGGATAAACGACTTTTAGCTTTATTCATTCTCAATGTTTTTGTAATAACCTATGGAGGCTTCCTGTTATCAACGATTGCTATAAAACTGATCTCTGTATCATTAGTTTCCGTATTGGGTACTACAGAACCCGTATTTGTCCTCTTGTTTGCATATTTGATTAATAAGGAGAAGATTACAAAACAAGAAGTAATTGGAACAATGATAACCTTAACAGGACTGTTCATTATTATTAATGGCGAGTAAAACAGACGAATATGAAACAGCTATATCTTATCATATCCTTTTTGACACTTGTCATTCTTTCTACAAAAGCACAAGAATATGTTATGCACGGGACGGTAACTGATGCAGAAACATTGCAACCTATTTCAGATGTGGCTTTGTCTGGAAATTTTAATGGTAAAACATATAGCGCAATTACTGATTCCTTGGGAGAATATCATATAAAAATGCCTTATGACACCCGTATGATACTGAAGGTCTCGCATATTAGCTATAGGTCTCAATCCCGATTGGTAATATGTAATAAAGCTGTTACAGAAAATTTCTCTCTTATGCCTAAATCCAACGCATTGGATGAGGTGGTTGTAACGACAGATGTCCAAAGAGTAAAACAACAAAACGATACAACTGTATATTTTGCCAATGCCTACAAAGTAAATCATGATGCAACAGCATACGACCTGATAACACAGAAACTTCCCGGTATAGGTATAAGGGATGGTAAGCTGGAAGCTCATGGAGAAACTGTGAAAGAGATCCTGATTGATGGTAGGGAGTATTTCAAAAGTGATATTACATTGTCATTAAAAAATTTGCCGGCAGACATTATTAATGAAATTCAGTTATTTGACCAAATGTCGGATTATTCAAGGCTAACAGGATTCGATGATGGAACAAGGAGAAAAACAATAAATATTGTGACACAAAAAGGTATATCAGATAACTTGTTTGGCAAGGCATACGCTGGATATGGACTTGATGATTATTATAAACTATACGGAATGTTGAACTGGTTCCGAGGCGACAGACAATTGTCTGTTTTTGCTCAAGATAACAACACGAGTGAACAAAACTTCTCAATTATAGATCTTCTGTCCACTTCAGGAACAGCAATGAATACAGCCCCACAACAATCTCCATATAGTAAAAGTACGAGTGACAATACTTTTCATCCGGCAACATCCAATGATGTTTCCGATTTAATGGTTGGAGGATATTCATCCGGTGAAACAACATCCCATGCCATTGGGAGTAACTTCTCTGACATATGGGGCAAAAGGAAAGAGATCTCTTTTTCAGGACATTATCTATTCAATAATGCCTTGAATAAAACAGATTATGACATTCGTGACGATTACTTTAATGAGGGTGCAAATGCCAATCTTCAAAAACAGAATGTTCACACGGACAACACAAACCACCGTTTTAACACAAAGATAGATTGGGATTTAAGCCATAACGACCACTTGATGCTACGTCCGTCATTGCTTTATCAACATCAAAATGAATCTTCACTGTTACATATATCAGAAGAAGATCATACGACACTTGATATAAACGACCTGATGTCACAGGAGCAATACACTAATCAGGAAGCAATAAATACAAATAATGAGTTGATGTACATACACCGTTTTCCCAGTATGGGAGGTTCTCTTAGTGCAAACATCAAGTATTCATATGAAAATACAGAAGAAGACCTTGAACTATGGTTAAACAATGTACAAAGCAACACTGAATCAAAGCAACAAACATGGTCTAATAACAAGTCTTCTGGTTTGGCAGCCGTTCTCTCTTATATCCATCCCTTTGGTCGTTACATCCGCTTGAAAACCGATGCAGGATGGAGTGTAACTTATCGCGAAATAAAAAGAGCAACCAATCGTTTGGATTCTCTGACCAATATCATGTCTGTCGATTCTGTTTTAAGTGGAAAAACCTCATCTGATTATGGAGGTTTCCTATCCGGTCTGTCTTTTTTATATAACCGTAGGCATACTCAAATAGTTGGGGGTGCGGAGTATCATGCTTATCGTATGTACAGCATAAATGATATTACGTCCAATTCAGTGGAAACTAATTCAATACTTCCATTTCTGCATATTAGGCACCAATGGGGTGAACGAGATTGTCAGCTTCACTTTCAATATAAGACGGAGCAGACATTTCCAAGTATGCAACAATTGCAAGATGCTATCAACAATACAAATCCAACGCTCTCTATCCGTGGAAACATAAAACTGAAACCGTCATATACCCATTCTGCAACAGTTCGTCTGCTTATTCCCAGTAAGAATAACGGTGGAATATTTGTATTTTTTGTAAATACAGAAACAATCCATAACTATATAGCAAACAAACGTTCAATAGCTGGTGGGGCTTTGGGGGCGGCTGAATCAAAAAGTCAGATGCTTTCATATATCAACGAAGATGGGTATTATTCCGCAAGTTCTCTTGTTGCGTATGGTTTCCCGTTTAAGCCAATAAAATCCAATGTAAATATCTCCACGTTGTTGCGTTACAGCCATATTCCTGGATATTGGGAAACGGAAAAATCATATAATAAACAAATAAATTGGAACAGCTCGCTGACTATAGGTAGCAATATCAGCAAGCAAGTGGATTTTGTTTTAGATTGTAATTTACAGTATCTAAATGACAAGAACGATGCCCATCCTCTATTAAAGGTAAACTATTGGACTTTATCTTTTGGTGGTCAGCTGAATTGGCAGTTTTGTTCCCCTCTCAAAGTCGTAATAGAATGTGGACGTACCGGATATTACGGATTAGGAACAAATGAAATGAATGCTGTAATGTGGAACATGGCATTAGCTTATAAGTTTATGAAGGGCAAACAGGGTGAACTACGTTTGTCATGTGATGACATTCTAAATCAAAACAATTGTTTTACGCAACAAACCAACGAACTATTTAGACGAAAATCTACAGCGAATGTGATTGGAAGGCATGCAATGTTGACATTTACGTATAACTTTAATACATAAAAAAATAGATAATAGAAAAAATAATTGATTATGAAAAAGATATTTACTATTCTTTTTATTTTGACATTTTTCTTGCCTCAAGTGGTAAGGTCAGAAGTTCAAAAGGATTCTCTATCAACATTACAGACATTCATCAAAAAGAATTCCAGATGCTGGTCTAAAGAGGTTGTGTACGAAGGCTGCAACATCCTGTTATGTTCTGATGGAGAATCTTTATTGGTTCAGTTCAAAATCCTGCATCCGGCAATACAAATGCGGTTGCTAATGCAAGGTTTGACATTCTATATAGACCCTACAGGTAGAAAAAAAGAAAAGTATTCTGTTATTCTTCCTTCTGCTAATGATGTCAAAGAGCAAATGCAGATGATGGAACCACAAAGGGCAAGTCGGGACGATGCGAAAGTGCAACGTCCTGATATAAAACCATTGATTAATTCCCTTTCTAAATACGGTGCAATACTTGATATAAATGGAAAGAGTACTTTCATTGATAGCGGAAATTTTGTAATAAACCTAAATGAAACGAGTGCTTCTCTTATATACACAGTGCTTATTCCTGTTGAAAAGATGTTGAAAGAAAAGAAACTTTCAGACAAATGGCGTATAGGACTTTATTCGCAGGGAGGGAGGCAAGGTGAAGGAGGACCCGGATTCGGAGAAAATCCTGAGTTTGGGCATAAACAAACTGATAGACAACAACAAACGAATGGAAATAAACAAATACCAGACTCGGAAGATATGCGAAGATTATTAATGAAAGACATTGAAGAATGGATAGTCTTTTCATTCTCTGAAATATGCTCATTAAATGATTAAAATTTATACCATGAAAACAGTATTAAGACCAATTCTTGTAACGACATTATTCATGGTAATGACGTTGCCAATGATGGCGCAAGACAAAAACAAAGCGCACATGTTGGGATTGCTTGGAGGTGTTGCATTTACGAGCAACCCACCTGCCTTGCAAAAACTTACAGACAAGTCTCATTATGTAGATGGAAATGGAGGTTTGACCTATCTTTATCACAACAATGTAACGGACGGATATGCTTTTGAATGGCAATTATCATTTATAGGTTCTTCCGTCAATACTCTTGAATCTGCAGACAATGAGACCAAAGTCAAGTTTATAATGCCACTTGATTTCCGTTGGTTTTTAGGAAATTATCAGAAAATACAAGCATATGTTGGATTAGGGCTACAATATAACACCGTTTGGCTTTTTACTTCTGGTGAGGATTATGATAACACCTATTATGACCCTTGGTGGGGCGTTTATTATACCGAAGTAACACAAGGAGAAGATAAATGGGATTGGACGGTTAACCAATTAAGCACGAATGTTGCTGTTGGTTTTAAAATACCATTTTGGAAAATCTGGGTACGTGAAGAAGCTGATTATATAAAGATGCACAACATCATTTTGGGTTTGAAAGGACATTTTCCAATCATTAACGCATCTGAGTATCATGGAGATGAGAATTCTTCAGTCGATTTGTCAAGGGATAAAGTGAACTTATCCATTACAGGTGGAATATCTTTTGGTTTTAAAAATGGTAATGCAATAAAAATTGATGGAGAATATCCACTTGGAGGTAGTAATAAATATACGGTAAATGACGGAGGGCATTCCACGTTCTTTAATACTCATTCTTGGTCTCTATCGGCGACTTTACTGTTTAGGCTTGGAGGAAGATAATTTTAAAGTTGGTATTGAATGATGAAAACGAATACAAGTATATTATTGGTGTTGATATGTGTTATAACAGCATGTTCTACTTCAAGCAATATAAGTAAATGCTCTGTGCCTTTTGAGGATAGAGGAGAAATTACATTGAACCGTTCTGATGCTGATGATGGCATTCAATTGACATTGGAAACTTCAGATCCTGTTGCACTCAGAACATTGCTCATGCAGGGTTTTCAACTACATTTATATGGAGTAAAAACAGATACAACGGTGATCACGTTTCCATCCGCAAAGAATGTCGGCGATAAAATTGCCCATCATCCGGGAGAGGTAAAAGCGACGATTCAAGGTGAGAGAGAAAAACGCCCTGATATGCGGCCTCTGGTTGCGGCTTTAAACAAAGCGCAAGTTACAGTAGAAAAAAACGGATTACATCCTGTTTCGATCCATGAAGGTTATGAAGTTTCTATCAATCCGTCAAACGGGTTGCTGTCATATAGTGTAATTATTCCCAATGATTATGTCATTGATGGTAATTATAATATCACATTGCTGTCACAACCAGATGCGGATATGATAAGAACTGGTGAATTTGCAGGACAAGGATATTCCAACAGGAGTGCAGAAACTCGTCCACAACCTTTCGGAGCAAACGAAAAGGACGGCAATGCAGAGCAGCGTAAAACCATAAAGATTCTGTTCAACTTCAACAAATAGATAGCAAAAAATGAAAGAATATGCAATCTTTGATTTGGATGGGACACTGATAGATTCCTTTGATTGTATCTGTCGGAATGTAAACAAGACTTTGGCTCATTTTGGTAGTTCTGTATGTACAAATTCCCAATTTGAGGAATATCGCCATAAAGGCCTAAATGAGTTGTTCTCGTTTGCGGTGGAAACAATGAACGGTAGAATATCTATGGCGTCATTCAAATCCATTTTTGACAAAATGCACTTTGATGACTGCCTTGAGGGAGTGACTGTAATAGAAAAAACCAGACACCTTTTAGAGGATGCAAAGCAAAGAGGATTAGGTATAATCGTGCTGACTAATAAGAAACAGGAGATTGCAGAAAAGATATGTTCTGTCTTATTCCCTTCTTATTCATTTATGGGTATAGTTGGGCGTAATGATACTTTTACATCAAAATATGATAATATAGTCTTTTATATGTCATACCTTAAAATTTTGCCAACACATTGCCTCTTCTTTTGTGGCAACGACGAGATTGATGCGAATGTGGCAAAACTCCTAAATGTTGAATATTATAAAATAAATTAACAAGTTATGAAGATTAAACAATCAGATATTCGAAAGTCATGGTGTAATATTGATTTGGGAAAGATACCTTCAAGTTTA
Organism: uncultured Bacteroides sp.; assembly: GCF_947632445.1. GTDB lineage: Bacteria > Bacteroidota > Bacteroidia > Bacteroidales > Bacteroidaceae > Bacteroides. The sequence continues at coordinate 26,896 of NZ_CANRPM010000001.1, forward strand.
AAATTAGGAATAAAGGATAGTATTCCTAAATCAGCAAAGATTACAGGTGGGTGCTAATGTATTCATGATGAGTGCAGAAGCTTTTGTTTACTATACATGCAAAAGATGGAATCTGCAATTCTGGAAAACAAAGATTAAATTTGATGTGTCCATGGTTATTCTTGCTATTCTCACATCATTGATATTTGATTTTTCTATATTGAGCGTAACAACTGCGGTCAGAGAAGGAACGGTTGTTGATGCCCTGTTAAGTAGGTAGAATATACCATTTTTATACTAAGCACATTAGCCTATCGAAATTTTTAAATCATAGAGCAACGTGATGGCGTAATGAACTAAGCGTCAAAATGAAGTCTATGTGATAACCTGTTGTAATAGAATAGTCAATCCCTTATTTTATTGATGAGTTCTGTTGCCGTGATGTCTCGCATAAGTGTGAAACCGAACCACTTTTTGCCCAAATCTTTAATTGAAGCCCCTATGTGGTACACTTCTTCGTCTATGAGTAGGAAACGGTCATGCGCCTCGTTGAATCGCTTTATTTCGATAGGCGGATATTGGACGTTGTGACGGTCAACATCCAGTTGGAACTGGTTGCTGACACGCTACGTGTAGATAATGGAAGATACACCTTCCTCTCTTTTATCAAGCAACGTAAGTACGGAGTCATCCACATAGTTGTCAATCAGCACAACGGATTTTTTTGCTTTCCGTATCAGATCGGACACGAAACGATAAGCGTCAAACACCTGCCCGTCATAGAATATGCCCTGCATCGGAGGAATACCTGCATCCAGACGTTTGAAAACTTCGTCAATACGTTTGTCCTGTCACTTCCTGATGCTGTTTCATCTCCAGTTGGTGATATTCAATTGTTTCAAGCCGTTGGAAAAGTTGTGCGTTGGTGGCAATAAAACGGCGCATAGAAACAAAAGCATCCATAATCTTGATGCTGACAGCTATGGCCGTTGGGTTGTGAAGGACTGTCGAAAGCATGGATATGCCTTGTTCTGTAAAGACATAGGGCGTGACTTTGGAATACTTTAACGGTTTGAGGTGGTCGCAAATTGCGACCAGCTTATCTGTTTCTTCTTTTGTCAGTTGAAAGCGGAAGCGTTCAGGAAAACGTTCAATGTTACGTCGGACTTGCTCATTAAGACGTTTGGTTTCAACACCATATAGAACAGCCAAATCACGGTCAACCATTACTTGCATCCCTCTTATATTCAAGATAAGTCGGGCAATATCTTCCCGCTCGGATAGTTGTTGTTCCACTGCCATAGGTAACTGGTCGCAATTTGCGACCTCCTTACTTGCTTTGACCTCTGTCTTTTTCCTTTTTTTCGCCATCGTCCTGCTTTATTGCTCGTTTTCGTTCAGACCTTTGATAATCTCGATACCCAATGCGTTTTCTATCTTACAAATGGTTTCCAGCGACATATTCTTTTTCCCGTTCAACATTTTGGATATATATTGCTGGGTACAGCTCATTTTCTCGGCAAGCATCTTTTGCGTCATGCCAAGTTCCGATATCCGTTTGGACATGACCTCGGCTATCCATTGCGAGTATTGCGTCCAATCTTTTTTATCCTGTCCTGTCTTGACAGCCTGCGGATCGATTTCCAAAGTCTCGCAAGGCATTTTATCTGTCACTGCATTCATTGGAATGATTATATTGTCTTATCGGGCGCAAAGGTAATGCAAATATTCGAGATCACACAACTTTCGGGTTGTATTTCCGTAAAAACAACGCAATACCAAACCTAAATCAAAGATTCAGGGAAACGGCCATTTATCCCTTATCCCTCAGTAGGAATAAATTTTCAATCTGCTAATCCCCTTGTTTTATTATCAAGGACAACATTTTTCCAATTATTTGTTGCGAATTTATTGCTCATAAGCTATTTACGCCTGTATAATAGTTGATTATCAGTATATTAATATTTCTACAAAATCAATACTTTTAAATCGATAAAAAGGAATTATGTTCTTGCTTGTTGAATTCAAGTTGCCTTTAAGAAAGATAAATATGTTAAATCTTCGTCTTTCTTGTTTTCTCCAGAATCTACGTCGCCACTTTTCTACCGTTTAAGATGCAAGTTTTTGATATAAAAGAACTTGCAAATACACCGGATAAAGAGAATTGTTAATCTTTTCTTCTTCCCAAGAAGCAGCTTTTAACCCCAAGGGTCTTATGTTTCAAACATAAGGGTCGAATGATTGAAACATACCTCCTCTATGTTTGAAACATTCCCCAAGGAGCAATTGAGATGCGTGGAAAAGGTGATTGAACAGGATGAGGGAGGGAGATTGAATGATTTATTTTACACTCGATGTGGAATTTATCCATAGAACGGCAATCGGCATCTGACGATTTATAAGAGGTAATGCCCCATAAAATATGCCGGAACTTTATTGTTAATTAACATATTCTTCGTATCTTTGTGCGTTTCCCAAATAAAATTAACAGAAGATGAAAAGAATACATACGATATGGATGCTCGTCCTCCTGCTCGCCGCCTGCAAACCGGGAGGAGAAAAAAAAACAGATACTCCAGATGACAAACCGGTCATTACCGTCACCATCGAACCCCTGCGCTACTTCACCGAAGCCATCGCCGGCGACCGCTTCGACGTGGTCAGCATGGTACCCAAAGGAAGCAGTCCCGAAACTTACGACCCCACGCCCGCCCAGCTGATGTCGCTCTCGCAGAGTACGGCCTACCTGCGTATCGGCTTCATCGGATTCGAGCAAGCGTGGATGGACAAGCTGACGAATACCGCCCCACACCTGCAAATATTCAACACTTCGCGCGGCATCGACCTCATCTTCCCGGACAGGTTGTCCGAGGAGGAACCGCACGCCAAAGGCAGGCATTCCCATCACGGCCCCGAACCACACATCTGGAGTTCTCCCGTCAACGCCCGTATCATCGCGACCAATATTTTCAAAGCCTTGTGTTCACTTGACAACAAGCACTGCGATGACTATCTGGCACGCTACGACAGCCTCTGCACCGTCATTGACCGTACCGACAGTCTCTGTCGTCAGATGCTTGCCCAACCCGGAGCCGACCACGCCTTCATAATCTACCATCCCTCTCTCAGCTACTTTGCCCGCGACTACGGCCTGCTCCAGTTTTCCATCGAAGACGAAGGCAAGGAACCATCGCCCGCCCATCTGAAAGAACTCATCACCGCCTGCCGCGAAGAAAACATCCACGTCATCTTCGTGCAGCCAGAGTTTGACCGCCGCAACGCCGAGCTCATCGCCGGACAGACGGGCATCCGTGTGGTGGAAATCAACCCCCTGACCTACGACTGGGAGGCAGAGATGCTGAAAACGGTTAAAGAATTGATCATGAAGAATTGAAAGTAATTGATACGCGGACGACACGGATCATCAACAAAACCTACAACCCTCATGCAGCCACTTATCGAAATACAGCACCTCAGCGCCGGCTACGACAACCGCACCGTCCTGCGCGACGTCGACCTCACCGTCTACGACCGCGACTTCTTAGGCATCATCGGCCCTAACGGAGGCGGTAAGACCACGCTCATCAAGTGCATTCTCGGCCTGCTGAAACCCCAGAGCGGCAGCATCACCTTCCATCCGCAACGCCCTGCGAACGGACACGCACCGCTTACCATCGGTTACCTGCCCCAGTATGCCAGTATCGACCGCAAGTTTCCCATCACCGTTCAAGAGGTCATTCTCTCCGGTCTGAGCAGTTGCAAGGGCCTCAGTACACGTTTCACCGCTGACGAACGCCGGCGTGCCGCCCGCGTCATCGACCGCATGGGCCTCAAGGGATTGGAGCAGAAGGCCATCGGCACCCTGAGCGGCGGACAACTGCAATGCGCCCTGTTAGGACGCGCTATCATCTCCGACCCCGAAGTGGTCATCTTAGACGAACCCTCCACCTATCTGGACCGCCGCTTCGAAGCCCGTCTCTACGAGCTACTGACCGAAATCAACCGCAATTGCACCATCATTCTTGTCAGCCACGACATCGGCACCGTTCTCCAGCAGGTGAAGTCCATCGCCTGCGTCAACGAAACCCTCCACTACCATCCCGACACGGGCATTACGAGCGAATGGTTGGAGCAGAACTTCAACTGCCCCATCGAGTTGCTGGGTCATGGCAATTTACCCCACCGCATCCTGGGCAAGCACTGCCACGACTAAGCTCAATCGAACGAAGCCGGGAAAGCCAGCAACTGATACATCAAGGCTAAAGCCATGCGCCGGTGTCCCTCGGCATTGGGATGCAGGCGGTCGGTGTCCGCACGATGAAAATAACCCACTTGCGCGTCGTTCATGGGGTAGAGGCCGCTGATACTGTTCAGGTCGATAACCGGCACGGCCCACACATTGCCCGCCTCCTTCAGCGCCTGTACGTATTCGTCCACATAAATCCCGATCCGATTAGGATAAGCCTCTTCGGGCTGCACGTTCCCGGCGCTGAACTGTGCGAAGCCTCGGTGAAGCGGTGTCAGCACAATAATCTGCTTCGTGGGGAAGTGCGTCTTCAGGTAGTCCATCAGGCGGTTGATGCGTCCGCGAAAGGTCTCCGCATCCATCGCCGGCTTGCGGTAGCGGCGGCTGCCCACCTTACCGTCGGGCAGGGGGACATTACGCCACACTTCCTCATACCATTCACCTAAGGGCACGCCGCCATTGTAGTCGTTCGTCCCGCCGAAGATGATGATAGCGTCCACATCGTCGGCCTGCTCCCGGTACAGGCGTTCGGCCTGCGCCAGCAAGCCGTCCATCTGGTTGCCGTTGATTCCATACGAGAAGGCCTCTAACCCCAGCAACTCGGCCAGATATTCCCAATAACACTTCGTGGTGCCCAGGTGTTGCTTATCCGTGATGGAGTCGCCCAGGAAGGCCACTCTTTTCCCTTTCCATTGGTTCTTCACCACTTCTGTTTCCTGTTCCTCTCCGGCAAGCTGCACTGCCGGCGAAGCCTCGGCCGCCAGCAGCAGGGCTGCCAGCAGGCATGCACTGATTTTTCTGTTCATGGTTTTCTTCGTTTTATCTGATTATCTGTCACAAAAGTAGTAAAAGGTGAGAGCAACGGCAAAAGAAAACGATAAATTTCAATCTTTAACCTATCCTAATAATCGGCCTCGCCGGCACGCATTTAAATATGAAATGCTTATCTTTGTCCCGTTTTTATAAAAACCCGCAGATTATAACGTTATATCTACACAACTGTATGAAACAGTACAAGTTCGTCAACAACCTGACAGGTTGGATTATTTTCCTCATCGCGGCTACGGTCTACTGCCTGACTATCGAGCCGACCGCCAGTTTCTGGGACTGCCCGGAATTTATCACCACCGGTTATAAATTAGAAGTGGGACATCCGCCCGGCGCACCGTTCTTCATGCTCGTGGCCAACTTCTTCTCACTCTTTGCCTCCGCCCCTTCGGAAGTGGCACGGATGGTGAACTACATGAGTGCCCTGATGAGCGGCGCCTGCATCCTGTTCCTTTTCTGGAGCATCACGCACTTAGTACGCAAGCTCGTGGTGAAAGACGAAAACCGCATCACCAGCGGACAGATGATCACCATCATGGGTAGCGGCGTAGTAGGCGCACTGGCCTACACGTTCAGCGATACATTCTGGTTCTCGGCCGTCGAAGGCGAGGTATATGCGTTCTCGTCGCTGTTCACCGCCATCGTGTTCTGGCTCATCCTGAAGTGGGAAGACGTAGCCGACCAGCCTCACTCCGACCGCTGGCTCATCCTGATAGCCTACCTGACAGGCCTCAGCATCGGCGTCCACCTGCTGAACTTGCTCTGCCTGCCCGCCATCGTGCTGGTCTATTACTATAAGAAAGTGCCCAATGCCAACGTTCGCGGTTCGCTGCTGGCACTCGCGGGTTCTGCCGTGCTGGTAGCCGTAGTGCTCTATGGCATCGTGCCGGGTATCGTAAAGGTAGGCGGCTGGTTCGAACTGCTGTTAGTCAACACGCTGGGCATGCCGTTCAACACAGGCGTCATCGTCTACATCATTCTGCTGGCTGCCTGCCTCGTCTGGGGTGTATATGAAAGCTACACGGAGAAAGCCAAGCTGCGCATGGCCCTTTCGTTCATCTTAACCATCGCCATGCTGGGCATCCCGTTCTACGGACACGGGGCAGGCGCCGTAGTCATCGGCATCATCGTCATCGCTCTGCTGTGGTTCTACCTCAATCCGAAGACGCAAGGCCGCCTGAAAGAGAAATACCGCGTCAGTGCACGCACACTGAACACGGCCCTGCTGTGCACCATGATGATGGTCATCGGCTACTCGTCGTATGCCCTCATCGTCATCCGCTCCACCGCCAACACGCCGATGGATCAGAACTCACCCGAAGACATCTTCACACTGGGCGAATACTTGGGCCGCGAGCAGTACGGCACACGCCCCTTGTTCTACGGCCCCGCCTACACCTCGAAGGTAGCTCTTGACGTGAAAGACGGCTACTGCCAGCCGCGCATTTCGGACAGCGGCACCAAGTTCATCCGTAAAGAGAAAGCCACTCCCGATGAAAAAGACAGCTACATCGAAATACCCGGACGCATCGAGTACGAGTATGCACAGAACATGCTCTTCCCGCGCATGTACAGCAGTCTGCACGCCCAGCAGTATGAAGCCTGGCAGGACATCAAGGGTCACGAGGTGCCCTACGACCAGTGCGGCGAAATGATTATGGTGAAGATGCCTACCCAGTGGGAAAACATCAAGTTCTTCTTCTCCTACCAGCTGAACTGGATGTACTGGCGTTACTTCATGTGGAACTTCGTGGGCCGTCAGAACGACATCCAGGGTAGCGGCGAGATAGAGCACGGCAACTGGATTACCGGCTTCGACTTCATCGACAACCTACTCATAGGCGACCAGACCCTGCTCCCCACCGAACTGAAAGAGAACAAGGGACACAACGTGTTCTACGCTCTGCCCCTGTTGCTCGGCATCATCGGTCTGCTGTGGCAGGCCTATCGCGGACAGAAAGGCATCCAGCAATTCTGGGTTGTCTTCTTCCTGTTCTTTATGACCGGTATCGCCATCGTGCTCTACCTGAACCAGACGCCCAGCCAGCCGCGTGAGCGCGACTATGCCTACGCCGGCTCGTTCTATGCCTTTGCCATCTGGATCGGCATGGGGGTAGCCGGACTGGTACAGCTACTTAACAAACGGATGCAGGGCAAAGCTGCTTCCCAGGCCGAAACAGCGTACAAAGATGAAGTGTCCGAACTGAAAACCTCGCCGGCCGTTGCCCTCCTTGTTTCTGTCGTCTGCCTCCTCATCCCTATCCAGATGGCCAGCCAGACCTGGGACGACCACGACCGCAGCGACCGTTACATGGCCCGCGACTTCGGCCAGAACTACCTGATGTCTCTCCAGGAGAGCGGCAACCCCATTATCTACACCAACGGCGACAACGACACCTTCCCCCTGTGGTACAACCAGGAGACTGAAGGCTTCCGCACCGACGCCCGTACCTGCAACCTCTCGTACTTGCAAACAGACTGGTACATTGACCAGATGAAGCGCCCGGCCTACGACTCGCCGTCGCTTCCCATTACGTGGGATCGTATGGACTACGTCGAGGGAACCAATGAATACATCACCGTCCAGCCCGAATACAAGAAGAGCATAGATGCCCTCTATGCACAGGCCGAGAAGGAAGCCCTTGCAGGCAACCCCGAAGCCAAGGTCAACGTGCAGAAGGAATTTGGCGAGAATCCCTACGAACTGAAGAACATCCTGAAGCACTGGGTACGCAACAAGAACAAGGAGTTGCAGGTGATCCCTACGGACAGCATGGTCATCAAGATAGACAAGGAAGCTGTACGCCGCAGCGGCATGCTGCTGCCGGGCGACTCCATCCCCGACTATATGCCCATTAAGCTCCGCACCAAAGACTCGCAGGGCAACTACCACCCCAAGCGGGCCCTCTACAAGAACGAACTGATGATGCTCGAAATGCTGGCCGAAGCCAACTGGGAGCGCCCCATCTACATCGCCGTCAGCGTAGGGCAGGAGAACCAGCTCGGCCTGGACAACTACTTCATCCAGGAAGGTTTGGCCTACCGCTTCACTCCCTTCGACACGAACAAGACCGGCGTGAAGATAGACAGCGAAAAGATGTACGACAACCTGATGAACAAGTTCAAGTTCGGAGGCATCGACAAACCCGGCATCTACATCGACGAGAATGCCATGCGCATGTGCTATTCGCACCGCCGTATCTTTGCACAGCTCATCGGACAGCTCCTGACCGAAGGCAAGAACGACAAGGCACGGGCTGCATTAGAGTATGCCGAGAAGATGATTCCGGCCGGGAACGTACCCTACGACTGGCAGAACGGCTCCCTCCAGATGGCCGAAGCCTGGTACAAGATGGGCGAAACGGAGAAAGGAGACCGCATCGCCCAAGCCCTTGCCGACAAGGCTGTGGAATACATGACCTGGTACCTAAGCCTCGACGAAGGCCGCTTCATGATTTCTCTCCGCGAGTTCGAGTACCACTGGACACTCCTCAGCGAAGAAGTCAAGAAGATGGAGCAATACAAATCGCCGCTTGCCGAGACCTATCGCGCCAAGCTGGAAGAACTGTATGAGATGTATGCAAACAGATTGAAAAGGTAAATGAACGGTCGGCAGTCAGTGGCACACCGTCGGAACTCCATTCGGAAAGCCGCCCGCCACTGACCGTCGACCGTTAACCCCTAACCGTTATCCACATGTTTATCGAACAACCTCCCGAACTGTTCCGAAAGCTTTACCCCAGCGCGCTGTGGCGGATGAACCCCGACGAGAAAGCCGTCTACCTGACTTTCGACGACGGTCCCATTCCTATGGTGACTCCCTGGGTGCTCGATTTGTTAGACCGACACAACATCAAAGCCACCTTTTTCATGGTGGGCGACAATATACGAAAATACCCCGAAGTGTTCCGCCTGGTCGTAGAGTGCGGCCACCGCATCGGCAACCACACCTTCAACCACATCCGAGGCTTCAGCCGGAAATATTTCACCTCCTACAGCTATCTGGAGAATACGGAAGAGGCACACGACTTCATGCTCTCCATCTGCGATCCCGAAACCACCGACAAAGCCCTCCATCCGCTCCTGTTCCGTCCGCCTCACGGCCATATAGGATGGGCCCAATACATGCTGCTGAAGCATAAATACAAAATCGTCATGTGGGATCTCGTCACCCGCGACTATAGCAAGAAGCTGCGCGGCCCGCAGGTACTGGCCAACGTCATGCGCTACGCCCGCAACGGCTCCATCATCACCTTCCACGATTCCTTCAAGTCGTGGGACAACGGCAACCTGCAATACGCCCTTCCCCGTGCCCTCAACTTCCTGGAGGAGGAAGGGTATGCGTTCAAGCTGCTGTAAGCAGAACGATGCCTTTCTTCAAAGAAAGCCATGTTTTCCCCGCAAGAAAACCATGCTTTCCTTGTCCCAAATGGGTCGAAGCCATTTGAGAATACGGGAAGTGGCTGCCTGACACCGTGCTTCCTGACCCTCTCATACAGTGCTTCCTGGCCTCCCCATACAGTGCTTTATCACACCCTCACAAAGCACTGTGTCGCACCCTGACAAAGCACTGTGTCAGAACGGATGCCGAAACGGATAGAAAAGACCAGAATACACTCGCTATAACAACCTGTTCGCTGTGCGGCGGAAATCAGAATCCATCGAATCGCCGTTTCACATCTATTCTTTGAAGGGACGCACTAAACAGCCATCTTCACGCATAGATTGACTTGTTTTCACCATATACTTCCCCGAAGAGGGGTCCCCCGAGGAGTTGATATCCAAGATGTGGCCCGATAGCGAGCTGTTAGGAGTTGCCGACCAATATTTACCTGAGTTGCCGACCCATGCCAATTTGACATGCGTTGAGTTCAAGCCATCGCGCCATCCCGAAGCGGGAAAGAATACCTTGCCTTCATCATGACAATCAAAATACCAACCTCTCTCCTTACTGTCCCACGTGCCAAGGATCTTCTCATCGGTGGACTCGAAAAATCGGAACGCAAAAACGAGCGGAACCTGGTAACCTACCGGACAAGGGTCGTAAACGGTTTTTGTAGAGGTCTCCACGGTGATATTTATGCTCCCCTCATTTAAATTCGAGATTCCGACGGACCACAGATTAGAATAACAATTATCCATTCGATCGCAGCAAAACGTTCCGGGATACAAAATATTTTTGGCAATAGCCTTAGCATTATAGTCCCCAGATTCACAGGTAACCCCCTGCTGTTGTGCTCCATAGTCAAACTGCGTCGAAGGGCCGTGTGTGTTCCCCGAAGCGTCATACCATGTCTTATTTGTATAGGCAGGACTACCTGACTCACCTTGGTTGTATGCTTCCATATCCGTTATTACGTCTGTCCCGCTCCAAGGCAGCACAGGGTCTTTGCGTCCCCATTGATAATAAGGCGAATTGCCGCCGGTATGATCGGTCCACGGCGTCTGGGTGATTTCGATAATTTGCTCGGCTTTTGTTTCCGCCTGCGTGAAGCGCACCTTCGCGCTGCGCTCTTCGTAAAACATCGCATCGTCGCGGTAGCACCAGCCGAGATTGACAGGCAACATGGAGAAGTCTTTGGTTTTGGAGCGGCCGTTGTACATGTATTTGGCAGTTACTGTTTCCAAATCAGCCCCTAACTTATAATCCGTAACCCAGATATGCCAGCTCCACATGATTTGATTGTCGCTGTTTCTTACCGCTACGACCGCATTTCCCTGTCCGATGCTTGTCGCCGGAACCTCGAAAACCAAACTATGTCTATCGGAAGACAGTGCTACATTCGTCACCAAATTCTGGCGGTCCTGCCAAACCAATATGGCATTATCGGGACTGCAATCCGTATTATTGTAGATATACGGGTCGCTAATCGGGCTTCCGGTGTGGTTGATGAATGTTGTAAGCATAGATGTGCTTGACGACGAGCCGGTATATGCCGAAGAGTTCTTTCTGCCGCCTTTCATAGCGTTGCCATAGACCAGCGGCAGGGAGTAGTACCCCGGCGCGTTGATGACGTAACAGTTGGCCGTATTCATGCTTGTCGTTCCCCCGTTTGTCGAGAGATCGTAGGGCTCGGTGTCACTACCCACAGGCGTCGCCGCCTGCAATACCTGGTTATGCGTTCTCTCTGCTGTCTGGGCCGCCACCGCAACCGTAATCTTTTTATTTTCTGGGTCTGGGGTGAATGTCGAGATCCAAGCAGGCTGTTCGATCGTGTGGTAACCGCCCGCGCCATCGTCCTCGACGAACTCCGCAGTCCATGACAACGGCACTTTCAGTGTGGGGTATGGTGCGCGCCTGGTAAAGTTTGCGGTGCTGGTCACCGTGCACGTTTTCGTACCTCCCTCATAAGTAAACTTCAGCGACGGCGTTACCTCAATCGTCGATGTAGCTATGCTGGTCGTGGATATGCGGTAGGTAACGGTACCGCCGGCGGGCCACACCGTCTTGAGGGTGGGGGTCTTGAGCGTTCGTTTCGTACTGCTCCGGTTGTCGGTATATTCCACCTCGACGCTTGCAGTTTCGAGCGTCTGGGGTATCATCATGAAAGTCTCCTCTTCAGTTGTAATCTCCGCGTCGGGCGTGCCGTCCACCTCTTTATCTTTGAAGGTCTGCTCAAATTTGGTCTTGGTTTTCAAATCGCTCCACTCCTTCTTTCCCATGTCATAGACGGCATGACTGTACACATTCTTGAGCGTGATTTTCGTAATACGCCCTGCCAGCATTTTGTCGCCGACAGTGAATTTCACCGCCGTAAGCGCGTGTCCGAACGTGAGCGACGCGGTTTTATCCGATGCGAATGCACCGTCCATCTCGGTGGAAGCGACAAGCAAATCCTTTTGGTCTTCGACTTTCGCAGGAGTCGTATAGGTGATTTTCGGTGCTCCTCCGGTCTGTTTCTCCGAAAGCTCCACCCCTTCGGCATTATAGGGCGCATAGGCGAAGAAGCGGATCTTCTTTCCCTCTCCGGGCCAGTCGTAGCCCGTCGCCGTCCAGCCCGAAGTTTGGGTGATTTCGACGTTATACATATAGTCCGGCGTCAATGTCTCGTTCCATGTATCGGTATAAACATAGGCCAGTGCCCCGAACGAATCGTAAAAAGAATCCGTCCCGACAGGTACGGCACGCGTCTGCGGTTGGTCGGTCTTTGCATTCGGAGCGATGCTGTCGGTGACCGCAGCGTGCAGGAACAGCGTATCGGCCGGAGTCGGCCCCCGCAGGATATAGACCTCCGGGCAGTGCCCCGCGAGCGTGTCAGAGTGTTCCGCGAGCGTGTCGGAACGTTCCGCAGCCGACCCTGCCGAAAGCGCGGAGACACCCGGTGCCCAAGTACCGGACAACCCTATATTGAAACGGAGCGCCGTACCGTCCGCCGGCAGTTCTGCTGTCAAATCGTCGGTACAAGCAGCAAACACAAGCACACCGGAAAGCATACACAACGTTCCGAGGCGGTATATTCTGTGAAACAGGTTCTTCTTTTTCATCATACACGTATTTTCGATATTCTTTGCACCCGGACGGGGACATTCAACCCCGCCGGGTAAATCTTCCGGGAGCGATGCCCCGGAGTGACGTTTACATATTTATATCACTCGAAGGTTCGACAGGCTGCCACGCATCGACCGTAACGGAGAACTTGATCGGACTGCCCATAATGTCTTCTCCGCCACCTGGAAGCGTAGGATCGACCTTGCCGGCACCGCCCGAGAAGTCCAGCGTATAGATGTATTTCTTGCCCGCTTCCCAATTCGTGTCGATGGGTACGGCTGCCCAGCCATAACCACCGGAAGGGGGATATTCAAAAGCCCCCGTAATATTGATCAATACGGACAAATACGCTCCCTTACTTGAGTTCGTTTTATCGCTGCTCGGATCCCAAGCCGTGAGCTTCTGAGGAATGAGCATCGCGTTGTCGTCTGCTCCCATGATTGAGACAGCCTCGCTGCCGAGTGTCTTCTCGCTTCCCGCGTAGGTCACTTCATAGGTGATTTTGTCTACGCCCAGAACCCAAGTGCACTTATCGAAATCGAACGTCGCCGTTGACACGGGCCACGCGATACGAACGCCCTGCACCTTATACACATTGGAAGTATTGGAGTTCTTGGCCTTGACCTCGATTTGAGACAACCGGTGTCCGAATGCCAGTGTCACACTCGTCGCCTCGTTGGCAGTTTTGTTACCTGTGGCCGTAGCCGTGATGAAGTCTTCTTGCAACGAAATGTCACTATCCGGCGTATAATCCACCGTTTTGTTGTCGGACTTAATAGTCACCGACCCGCCTTCGATACCTGTGAGCGGCGTGGGAGCATAGGCATAGAAACTCAGCGTACTGCCGTCCGACGGCCAGTAGTAAGGGTACTCGGAAGTAAAGTAACTGCCACTCTTGGAGAACTTCACATTGTCGAAATAATTTACACCCGCCTCGCCGATCGCCGTAACGGCAATCTCACTGATCTTATCATTCGTAATTTCCATGGCCCTCGTTCCCACTGCGGCCCGGAAGTCGATTGGCAGACCTTTGCCGACGGCATCGGTCGTTTCGTCCTGCGAGCAGGCGACGCTTGTCGCTGCTACGAGAAATAATAAAAACTTTTTCATAATATAATATAATGTAATGAATAATTTGTCTGTTTCGTCTAACAAGAGCGAATTACATTTCTATATCTACGTCCACAGCTTGCCAATTCTCCACCGAAGGTTGAAATCCGGCGGGATTCGGCTCCGGCAGAGGCAACCCGTCCAGCAGAATGCGGATGTCCCGCTGATCGGGGGCCGAATGGATTTGATCCGTCACGTCATAGGTGTAATACCATTTGCTGCCGTCCGCCAATACGGCATAGACAATCAGCGTGTGCGTGGTCTGCTCTGAGGGGCAGTGGCCGAAAGTCTGCACCGAGCCGGCAAGGGTGGTTTCGGAACTCTTCGCCATTTCGAAAGGAATCGTTACACGTTCGGCGGAGGCAATGCCTGCACCGACAAGGAAACCGCCCGCCATGCCCGAAAGAGAGGCGCTCAAACCCTTGACATGAGCGAGGTTCGCGGCATTACGGATCTCCACCGTGCAACGGCCCACCGCCGCCGAGGGATAAAGCGTCAGCCGATGTTCCTCGATCGACAGGGGAACTCCCGCACGGCAGTCGTACCAAATCATTTCAGGGGCCGCAGCGATACGCTCGTTCTCCGCACCCGGCGCCATAGGGGCCCCTTCGGAGCGGACTCCCAGCCCGGAGAACTCCGGTATCAGCGTTGTGGTCGCCGTCGTGATTTCGAATGTTTCCCATTTTTCCGTATTGCGGTATTCGATGACTTTCGTATCGCTGTTCAAACACAAGGCATCGTAACGGCCGTTTGTGGCGCGGATTTCACCGCCCGCAGGCTCTGTAAATTCATTGCGGATCGGAACCCCGGCCTCCGGGAACAGATAGAGAGACATCGAGGCCGGAGAAGCTTCCGGGGCTTGCGTCCAATCGAAAACAACCTCTATGTCGATCGTATGCGAGTGGTTGTAGCACAACTCTTTATGTTCGCACGAAGCGAATACAAGCGCTGCAAACAGATAGATGAACGGTTTTTTCATCGCTTGCCTCCTTTCTTGTCATTGAAGTTTCTGAGGTCGAGCAGCCATACCAGCGACACTTCCGCCTTCGTGGGGCCGAACCAATGCCGTTGTCGCGTCTCTTTCCAGACATAGCAGCCGTCTTCGGGGTCGTATTTCTTGTACTCTCCGCCAAGATAACCCACACCCACGCTGAAATCCAGATTCAAACGCCGACCCACAGGCAGCGAATAACCGTACTCGATACCGCCGCCGTAACTCAATTTCGACTGATAGCCCGTACCGCCCGTTTCAAAGTCATAGGTCAACATTTGGCCGTAAAGACCGAGGTGGTGTCCGGCAAACGGCTTTTCTGCGACCCGGTGCCCGAAATATCTGCGAAGGTTCAGCTCCCCACCGTAAATCCGCCAATAGCGATGCCGCCTGTCGCTACTCCACCACGCGTACATCCATGAGCCACCGACAGACCACCCGCGCCCCACATAGAACTCCGCTCCGATATTCGGAACGAGTGCTGCGTCGTATAGCAAATTGGTTTTCAGTGCCATATAGATAGGTTTACCAGACGGAACCGCAACATCGGAAGTACGAACCGTATCACGCATCTCCAGACGGACGCCGTTTTCGCTCAGCGTAGGTTCGAAGAGCGAGTAGCCTTGTCTGGAATGCCCCTGTAAATTCAACGCATCGGCGAATTTACGCTCCTGTCCATAGCCGGTATAACACTCGCAGAGCAAAAATAGGAACCATATCAATTTTTCTATTTTCATATTCGCGATTGTTTTATTTTACTTAATTTTGTTCTTATATCCGCTTGCTCCCGGTATAAAGTCATGAATCCGTCCCGTTTGCATTCTCTCTAAAAGTAAATAAAACGGACGTGCAAATATATAGTAATATATTCATTTGTCAAGCAAAAGAAGGGGAAAAAAATCTTAAAATCACCCCCCCCCGAATCACAAATCACTGGATTATAGATACTTCCTGCATTGGAATATAAAAGGAATATAACGTATTATTCCCTGTCCGGCAATGTTTTCCCCGCAAGAAAACAATGCTTTCCCTATCACAAAAGGATAGAAACTATTTGAGAATGCGGGGAATGACTGCCTGACACAACGGATAGAAAAGACAAGGGAACAAAGCATGCAGACGTATAGGCCCATGTCTTAAATCTCCTTAACAAAAGGCACGTAAATCACTTTTTATTTGTTATTTTGCATCAAATTTAGGTGTGCTATGCCCCAATGATCCGAGGGCATGCCACCGCAGGCCGGAATTTCAATGAATACACTCACTATAACAACCTGTCCACTGTGCGGCGGAAATCATTTGGAAAGGACGCTTACCTGTGTAGACCACTATGCTACAGGCGAAGCCTTTCATTTATGCCGCTGCCGTCATTGCGGTTTCCTCTTCACGCAAGATTTTCCGACAGAAGCTGAAATAGGCCGTTATTACGAAACACCGGACTACATTTCCCATTCGGATACGAAGAAGGGCGCCATGAACCGCATCTATCATCGGGTGCGTCACTACATGCTGAAGCGGAAAGCGAAGCTGGTGATGCGTGTCACCCACCGAAAAGACGGACGCCTGCTCGACATCGGTACAGGTACGGACTATTTCGCCGATACGATGAAGCAGTTGGGATGGCAAGTGGAAGCCATAGAAAAGAATGCCTCCGCCCGCGAATTTGCCCGGGTGCATTTCGGGCTGGATGTACAACCGGAAACAGCCTTGAAAGGTTATGAATCGGGCAGTTTCGACGTCATCACGCTTTGGCACGTATTGGAGCATCTGGAGCATCTGAACGAGACATGGGAAACCCTGAGCACCCTGCTGACAGACAAAGGAATGCTGCTGGCAGCCGTTCCCAACTGCTCTTCATACGATGCCCGCAAATATGGAGCCTATTGGGCTGCCTACAATGTGCCCCGGCACCTGTGGCACTTCACTCCCTCCACTATTCAGCAGCTTGCTTCGAAGCATGGTTTCATCATGTCCGAACGTCATCCGATGCCGTTCGACGCATTCTATGTATCCATGCTTTCCGAGCGCTACATGAACCGTTCGCTCCCCTTCCTGCGCGGGATGCTGACGGGAACACTGGCATGGTTCAGTTCGTTGGTGCAAAAAGAGCGCAGCAGTTCAATGATTTATGTATTCAGAAAAAAGAGTTTATGAAGTCCAAACATACCCATCACACGACCTCCCTCTTTGACATGCAGTTTGTTACTTCCTGCATCAGCACGACACTGGTTCTGCTATTGCTGGGCATGGTCGTATTCTTCGTACTGGCTGCCCACAACCTGTCGGTGTATGTAAAAGAGAATATCAATTTCTCCATCGTCATCAGCGACGACATGAAGGAGCGTGACATCCTGCGCCTGCAAAAGGACTTGGATAAGGAACCCTTCGTGAAGAGCACCGAATACATCTCCAAAAAACAGGCTTTAGAGGAACAAACCGAAGCGATGGGCACCGATCCGCAAGAATTTTTGGGCTATAATCCCTTCTCGGCCTCCATCGAAGTGAAGTTGAAATCGGCCTATGCCAACGCGGACAGTATCGCCAAAATAGAAAAGCAAATCCGAAAAAACACCGATATACAGGACGTGCTTTATCAAAAAGAATTAGTAAATGCAGTGAACGACAACATCCGTAAAATCAGTTTGCTGCTGTTAGGCCTCGCCGTCATACTGGCCTTAATCTCATTCGCACTGATTAACAATACCATACGGCTGGCTGTCTACTCCAAACGCTTTCTGATACACACCATGAAGCTGGTGGGAGCCAACTGGAGTTTCATCCGGCGTCCCTTCTTGTACCGTAACTTCTGGACAGGTGTATTGGCAGCTGCTTTGGCCGACGGCCTTCTGTGGGCTGCCGCTACCTGGTTAGTAGAAAAGGAGCCTGAACTGGTAAAAGTCGTTACGCCTCAAATTATGCTGCTGGTATCAATAGCCGTATTGCTTTTTGGTGTGCTTATCACATGGCTATGCGCCCTTTTCTCGGTCAACAAATACCTCCGCATGAAAGCCGGTGCGCTTTATCGCATTTAAATTCAGTCAGATTATAAAAAAGATTTAAGAATATGAATAAGAAAAAGTTTGCTTTCGACAAGACCAACTTCCTTTTATTGGCTATCGGTATGGTTGTAGTCATCATCGGTTTCTTACTGATGACGGGGCCCTCTTCCACTCCGACGCACTTCGAGTCGGACATTTTCAGTGTACGCCGCATTAAAGTGGCCCCCGTCGTATGTCTGTTGGGCTTTGTGTTCATGATATACGCCGTACTGCGCAAACCCAAGACAGAGGAAACACGAAAAGAACAAGAACAATTGAAAGAATCATAAAAGATGGAATGGTTTGAAGCACTGGTCCTTGGACTTCTTCAAGGACTGACAGAATATCTGCCGGTGAGCAGTAGCGGACATCTGACTATAGGTTCGGCTCTGTTTGGCATCGAAGGAGAGGAAAATCTGGCTTTCACCATCATGGTGCATGTTGCCACGGTGTTCAGTACGCTGGTCATCCTGTGGAAGGAAATTGACTGGATATTCAAAGGATTATTTAAATTTCGGATGAATGAAGAGACCCGATATGTCATCAACATCATCATCTCAATGATACCGATCGGCATCGTGGGGGTATTCTTCAAGGACAAAGTAGAAGCTATCTTCGGATCGGGTCTGTTAGTGGTGGGATGCTGCCTGCTGCTGACAGCAATCCTGTTGACCTTCTCCTATTATTATAAACCCCGTCAGAAGGCCGAAATTTCGAAGAAAGACGCCTTTATCATCGGTCTGGCACAGGCTTGCGCCGTGCTTCCAGGCCTTTCGCGTTCGGGCAGCACCATCGCCACAGGCCTTTTGCTGGGCGATGACAAGGCCAAGCTGGCCCAGTTCTCTTTCCTGATGGTCATTCCTCCCATTCTGGGTGAGGCGTTGCTCGACGGCATGAAGCTGATGAAGGGCGAGGCTATTGCAGGCGACATACCGGCCCTTTCGCTGATAGTAGGCTTCGCAGCCGCTTTCGTATCGGGCTGCCTGGCCTGCAAGTGGATGATTAACATCGTGAAAAAGGGCAAACTGGTGTATTTCGGTATCTATTGCGCCATTGCCGGTGCACTGACGTTGGTACTGAACCTGCTTTGATGATTATTATAAAGACAGAGAAACGTGAATTTCAAAAAAGGAGAACTCTTATACCTGAACAAGCCGCTGGGCTGGACGTCATTCAAGGTGGTGGGACATGTACGCTACCACATTTGCCGACGACTGGGTGTAAAGAAGTTGAAAGTAGGCCATGCCGGCACACTTGACCCCTTGGCTACGGGAGTTATGATTGTATGCACGGGCAGGGCTACCAAGCGAATAGAAGAGCTTCAGTATCACACGAAGGAGTATATTGCCACCATCCGGCTGGGTGCCACGACCCCTTCCTACGACTTGGAGCACGAGATAGATGCCGTCTATCCGACGAATCACATCACCCGCGAACTGGTAGAGGAAACGCTTCAGCGTTTTGTCGGTGAAATACAGCAGGTACCTCCTGCCTTCTCAGCCTGTATGGTGAACGGGAAACGTGCCTACGACCTGGCTCGAAAAGGCGAGGACGTGGAACTGAAGCCCAAGCTGCTCGTCATCGACGAGATAGAGTTGCTGGAATGCAACCTGCCCGAAATAAAGGTGCGCGTGGTATGCAGCAAGGGGACTTATATCCGTGCCCTGGCCCGCGACATCGGCGAGGCGCTGAACAGCGGTGCCCATCTGGCAGCTCTGGAACGTACACGCGTGGGGGATGTCCGCATTGAGGACTGCCTTAATCCGCTCGACTTCAAGGACTGGATTGATGCACAAGAGATAGAAACAGAAGAAGAACAATAAAATCAACCTAATATAAAAAGAAAGGAAAGATATGAAACTGTCGC
Source organism: uncultured Bacteroides sp. (assembly GCF_947632445.1). Lineage (GTDB taxonomy): Bacteria > Bacteroidota > Bacteroidia > Bacteroidales > Bacteroidaceae > Bacteroides. The sequence continues at coordinate 46,444 of NZ_CANRPM010000001.1, forward strand.
AATTCAAATTCAAGCTTCCTGAGGAAAGGATCGCTTTACATCCCACCCGGTACAGGGATGAGTCGCGCCTGATGGTGCTGCACCGCAAGACAGGAGAAATAGAACATCGGATATTCAAGGACATATTGGACTATTTCGACGACAAGGACGTGTTTGTATTCAATGACACCAAAGTATTCCCTGCCCGTCTGTACGGTAACAAGGAAAAAACAGGAGCCCGTATCGAGGTATTCTTGTTGCGCGAGCTGAATGAAGAACTGCGTTTGTGGGACGTACTCGTCGACCCTGCCCGCAAGATACGTATCGGAAACAAGCTCTACTTCGGCGACGACGATTCAATGGTAGCCGAAGTCATTGACAATACCACTTCACGTGGACGCACCCTGCGCTTTCTCTACGACGGCCCGCACGATGAATTCAAGAAGGCACTCTACGCATTGGGAGAGACGCCGCTGCCTCACAGCATCATTAACCGTCCTGTAGAACCGGAGGATGCGGAACGTTTCCAGTCCATCTTTGCACGCCACGAAGGTGCCGTAACAGCTCCGACAGCCAACCTGCACTTCAGCCGCGAACTGATGAAACGTATGGAAATCAAGGGTATCGACTTCGCATACATCACCCTACATGCAGGTTTAGGCAACTTCCGCGAAATTGATGTGGAAGACCTGACGAAGCATAAGACCGACTCCGAGCAGATGATTGTAGATCAAGAAGCTGTGAATATCGTAAATCATGCCAAGGATCTGAACAGACAGGTATGCGCCGTAGGCACAACCGTAATGCGTGCTATCGAAAGCACCGTCAGCACCGATGGCCATCTGAAGACCTACAACGGCTGGACAAACAAATTTATCTTCCCGCCCTATGACTTTACGGTAGCCAATGCAATGGTATCGAATTTCCACATGCCGCTTTCTACCCTGCTAATGATTGTGGCTGCTTTCGGAGGATATGAACAGGTGATGCATGCTTACGACGTGGCCTTAAAGGAAGAGTACCGTTTTGGCACCTATGGTGACGCCATGCTTATCACAGATAAATAATCAATGAAGGATTCTTCATTTATATATTATTTAGGTCTGGGTACCAATCTCGGTAATAAGGAACAAAATCTTCGTAATGCTGTTTGGAAGATAGAAAAACGGATAGGGAAAGTGGTTTCCCTATCTGCTTTTTATGCAACTGCTCCTTGGGGATTTGACTCCGCAAACGGCTTTTTGAATGCAGCCTGCCGGGTTGATACGGCACTGCATCCCTTGCAGGTACTGGAAGCTACGCAAGCTGTGGAATGCGAGATGGGACGTACAGATAAATCTGTAGACGGTATCTATCACGATCGCATCATCGACATTGACCTGTTAATTTGCCTGGATGCTTTAAAGAAAGAAGTGTTCGTAGACACTCCGCAACTGAAGCTGCCCCACCCATTGATGCACTTCCGCGATTTTGTAATGAGACCGCTAAATGAAATAGCTCCCGAACTGGCACATCAAATCTTGTCAAAACAAAAAGGAATATGAAAAAATTAGGACTGTTCAGCCTGCTTCTTTGGATTTTCTTGTGTATAAGGGCACAACAGAAGAATGAATTTACCGTGCTGCAATGGAATATCTGGCAGGAAGGTACGCAGGTGAAAGGAGGATATGATGCCATTGTGGACGAGATAGTCCGCCTGAAGCCCGACTTTGTAACGCTCAGCGAAGTGAGAAATTATAAAAATACCCGTTTTTGCGACCGTATCGTCCAGTCGTTGAAGCAACGTGGCGAGACTTATTATTCCTTTTTCAGCTACGATTCGGGACTGCTGAGCCGTTATCCAATTACCGATTCGTTGACCGTTTTCCCTTTAAAGGATGACCACGGAAGCATTTACAAAATGGTAAGTTCCATTCACGGACATCGGATAGCTGTCTATACTGCCCATTTAGACTACCTGAACGACGCTTATTACAACGCACGTGGTTATGATGGCTTCACTTGGAAAGAGATTCCCATTCCACAGACGGTATGTGAAGTATTGCAGGTGAACGATGCTTCTTTGCGCGATGATGCTATCCGCAACTTCATTGCTGAGGCAAAGAATGATATTGCCGAAGGCATCATCGTAATATTAGGCGGCGACTTCAACGAACCATCGCACCTCGACTGGACGCGCGAAACAAAAGACCTGTTCGACCATAACGGCCTGATTGTGCCCTGGACGGTTCCTCTGCTTTTAGACAACAACGGCTTTGTAGACACATACCGTGAACTCTATCCTGACGTCCTCGGCTATCCCGGTTTTACTTTCCCTGCCGACAATCCACAGATTTCTGTCGAAAGACTGACGTGGGCGCCCAAAGTCGACGAACGCGACCGGATAGACTATGTATTCTACCATCCGCATCCGGCCATTGAACTGATAGATGCCGTTATCTTTGGCCCCCGTAGCTCCATTGTCAACAGCAAGCGTATGCCCGAAGAATCAAAAGACCGTTTCCTACTGCCTTTAGGTGTATGGCCTACCGACCACAAGGGATTACTGGTGACTTTCAGACTAAAAAATAATCTTTGAGCAACGTTAATTTTGACTAAAGCATCGTTCTTTGAAGAAAAAACGCTACCTTTGCACCCGAAATAACTACGTGGAAAGATTTGAGTAGCTTGCAACCACAGAAAAAAATGCTAAAACACATACTTTTCTGAATAGTACGGCCACAATGCCGATACTTCTACTCGCTGAACTTTCCCATTCAAACTTTGTTTTATTAATTATTTAACTGTTATTGAAATGGGATACTTATTTACATCCGAATCGGTGTCTGAAGGACACCCCGACAAAGTGGCCGACCAAATATCGGACGCTGTACTTGACAAACTGCTAGCCTACGACCCCAGTTCGAAGGTAGCTTGTGAAACACTGGTAACAACCGGACAGGTAGTACTAGCCGGTGAAGTGAAGACGAAGGCTTACGTAGACCTCCAACTCATTGCACGTGAAGTCATCAGGAAGATTGGCTACACAAAAGGCGAATATATGTTCGAAAGCAACTCGTGCGGTGTGCTGAGTACCATCCACGAGCAGAGTCCCGACATCAATCGTGGTGTGGAACGTCAGGATCCAATGGAGCAAGGTGCAGGCGACCAAGGTATGATGTTCGGCTATGCCACCAACGAGACAGAAAACTACATGCCGCTCTCGCTCGACTTGGCACACCGCATCCTTCAGGTGTTGGCCGACATTCGTCGCGAAGGCAAGCAGATGACCTACCTGCGTCCCGATGCCAAAAGCCAAGTGACCATCGAATACGACGACAATGGGACACCTGTACGCATTGATACCATCGTCGTTTCTACGCAACACGACGACTTTATCCAGCCGGCCGATGATACGGAGGCCGCCCAGCTGAAGGCCGACGAAGAAATGCTGGCCATCATCCGCAAAGATGTAATCGAAGTATTGATGCCTCGTGTCATCGCTTCTATCCATGCCCCGAAGGTACTTGCTCTGTTCAACGACCACATCACCTATCACGTCAATCCTACCGGTAAGTTCGTAATCGGAGGCCCGCATGGCGATACCGGTCTGACAGGGCGCAAGATTATTGTTGATACCTATGGCGGAAAGGGCGCACACGGTGGTGGTGCTTTCTCTGGCAAGGATCCTTCAAAGGTAGACCGCTCGGCTGCTTATGCTGCCCGTCACATTGCCAAGAACCTCGTTGCAGCCGGTGTGGCTGATGAAATCCTGGTACAGGTTAGCTATGCCATCGGTGTGGCACGCCCCATCAACATCTACGTCAACACCTACGGACGCAGCCATGTGAATATGAGCGACGGCGAGATAGCTCGCAAGATTGACGAAATTTTCGACCTCCGTCCCAAGGCTATCGAGGATCGTCTGAAATTGCGTAACCCCATTTATCAGGAAACTGCGGCTTACGGACACATGGGTCGTGAGCCCCAAATTGTAACCAAACATTTCTGCAGTTGTTACGAAGGCAACAAGGATGTTACGGTAGAACTTTTCACCTGGGAAAAGCTTGACTATGTAGATAAGGTAAAAGTCGCTTTCGGATTATAATCAAGCGGTATTTGTTCTTTCCGAGGGTGTGTCAAAGGAGGGGCGCACTCTCGTTTTTTTGTTCCTAAGTGTACTTTTCTGACCGAAATCATGTACCTTTGCCTGCAAAACCAATCCGTGTCATCATGATGAATAAGATTAATGCAGTCTGTGTCTATAGTGCGTCGAGTACGAAAATCGATTCTATATATTTTGAAACAGCCCGTAAATTGGGAACCTTGCTGGCCCGGAATGGTATCCGTGTAGTCAACGGAGCCGGAAATATGGGACTGATGGCAGCTGTTTCCGATGCAGCATTGGCGGCTGGAGGGCAGGTGACAGGCGTCATTCCCCGTTTTATGGTAGAGCAGAACTGGCATCATACAGGATTGAGCGAACTGATAAAAGTCGACACCATGCACGAGCGCAAACAGAAAATGGCAGCCCTGAGCGATGCCATTATCGCCCTACCCGGTGGATGTGGCACATTGGAAGAACTACTCGAGGTGATTACCTGGAAACAACTGGGCCTCTATCTGAACCCCATCGTTATTCTGAACGTAAAAGACTACTACGGCCCGCTACTCGAAATGTTCGCTCGCGCGGCCGAAGAGCATTTCATAGGTGCCCGCCACATGGACATCTGGTGTGTAGCCCATACACCTGAAGAGGCCGTAACACAAATACAGACCACTCCCATCTGGAACGTTTCCTTCCGTAAATTCACTACCCTATGATGTTTTCACCGCTGTTCCAGGCCCTATCCATCTCAGAACAGGGTATTCCCTTGCCTTATCTGCCAGGACGTGACGACACTATCGCGCTGTTGCTGCTGTGCTGCTTCCTGTTATCATCCTACATGCTCTCCCGCAACCGTAAATTCCTGCTCCAGTTAGGCAAAGACTTCATTATGCACCGCGAACGATCCAGCATCTTTGCAATATCATCAGGAACAGACACCCGCTTTCTACTGATACTAATCCTCCAAACTTGCGTACTGGCCGGCATTTACCTATTCATCTGCTTCAGCGACCTCTACCCTGAAATAGTCCGCACGACACCGTCCTCATTCCTTCTATTCAGCTACATAGCTGGTTGCATATTATATTTCTTTCTAAAATGGTCTGTCTATTCTATGCTTGGATGGATTTTCTTTGACAAAGGGACAGTCGATTTCTGGATGACATCCTATTCCACTCTCTTATATTATATGGGCTTCGGACTTTTTCTCTCCATCCTTATGGCAATCTATCTCAATCTCAGTCTGCAAAATTATGTTATAATCGGTCTTTCCCTACTTGGTTTGGTTAAAATATTGATGTTATACAAATGGATAAAGCTTTTTTGTCACAATTTGTTCGGCAGTTTCTTTTTAATTTTATACTTTTGTGCCCTTGAAATCAGCCCTTGCATTATGTTATACAGCGGGCTGATACAACTAAACGATTATTTGATAATAAAATTTTAGGACGTTGAAAATTAAAAAAGTGCTTGTATCGCAGCCGAAACCGGCCTCAGAGAAGTCTCCATACTACAATATAGCCGAAAAGTACGGAGTAAAAATAGACTTTCGTCCGTTCATTAAAGTGGAGAGCATTTCTGCAAAAGAGTTCAGACAACAGAAGATCTCGATCTTAGACCATACTGCTGTGGTTTTTACATCCCGCCACGCCATCGACCATTTCTTCCATTTGTGCGCAGAACTGCGTGTTACGATCCCGGAAACTATGAAATACTTCTGCTTAACCGAGTCTATCGCACTCTATATCCAGAAGTATGTACAATACCGGAAGCGTAAGATATTTTTTGGCCAGACCGGCAAGTTTGACGACTTGTTGCCAGCCATACTGAAGCACAAAACGGAAAATTATTTGGTACCCATGTCGGATGTACATACTGACGACATCAAGAACACATTGGACAAGAACAAAATTCAACATAGTGAAGCCATTATGTACCGCACGGTAAGCAATGACTTCCAACCGGGTGAAACATTCGACTACGACATGTTGGTGTTCTTCAGTCCTGCAGGAGTATCCTCTCTGCAAAAAAATTTCCCTAACTTTGAGCAGAAAGATATTAAGATAGGTACTTTTGGTTCTACGACAGCACAGGCTGTACGCGATGCCGGACTACGTCTCGACTTGGAAGCTCCCAGTGTAAAAGCCCCTTCAATGACGGTGGCTCTTGACATGTTTATTAAGGAGAACAATAAGGAATAAGTGAACAGATTGCGAAAGCCCGAAAGGCTGAACAAGAAAAAAATAATAGAGAAGATGTTCGCGGGAGGCTCGCGTTCCTTCTCTATTTTTCCTTTACGGGTAGTATGGCTACCGGTAGAAGAACTTGATGTGCAGGCATCCATTCTGATCAGCGTATCCAAACGCCGCTTCAAACGAGCAGTTAAACGGAATCGCGTAAAACGTCAGATACGTGAGGCTTACCGCATGAACAAACCAATACTGCTCGATTCAGATGCATTGAACAAAAAGGAGTACAGATTAGCCATCGCTTTCATTTACCTGGCCGACGAGCTGATGGATTCTACATTGGTGGAAGAAAAAATGAAAACCGCCCTGGCACGCATCGTTGAAGAAATTTCGGTCGAACAGATGGCCCCGTCTGCTGAATGATTTGGAAATTATTGACATACCTACTATTACTCCCCATTTACTTCTATCAACGGTGCATATCACCGCTGCTTCCTCCATCTTGCCGTTTCACACCCACCTGTTCTCAATATGCCGTAGAAGCACTAAAGAAACACGGCCCGATTAAAGGACTCTACTTAGCTATCAAACGAATCCTCCGCTGCCATCCGTGGGGTGGTTCGGGTTACGATCCCGTCCCCTAAACAGTTCATCCCATGCAACCTTATCCCATAGACATCCATACCCATCAGTTTCCATCCGTACCGGGCGAAGCCATTGTCTGCTGCCGCCCCAACGCTTTCTACCCCCAGAAAGACAACTGGTACTCCGTAGGCATCCACCCCTGGAGCCTGAATGATTGCGACTGGAAGGAAACCGTATCTAAGACAAAGTTCGAGTCGTTGGTATATCATCCGCAAGTGCTGGCAATAGGCGAAACCGGATTAGACAGGCTCATAAAGACTCCTTTACCTCAACAAATGGAAACATTACGCTATCAAGCTCTTGTAGCTGAAGCAGTCGACAAACCCTTAATTCTCCATCTGGTAAAGTCCACAGCAGAATTACTGACCCTGAAAAAAGAATTGTCACCTCGCGAGCCCTGGATTATCCATGGTTTTCGTGGTAAGGTACAATTAGCTCTTGAACTTGTGCGTCATGGTCTATATCTTTCCTTCGGTGCCAACTATCAAGAAGAAGCTCTGAAACAGACACCAGCCAACCGTCTGTTACTGGAAACGGACGAAAGTAACGTACCTATCGCAGACTTATACAAAAAAGCTGCGCTTCTTCGCGGCATAACCGACAAAGAAATCATGGAAACAGTTTCCGCCAATATACGACGTGTCTTTTTTAAACATTAAGTTTTGTTTCTTCAAAGAAAGGTCGTACTTTTGCGGCAGGTATAACTATATATCAAATCATTAAACAATCAATCATTCGATGAATTTTGTAGAAGAATTAAGATGGCGTGGCATGCTCCACGATATGATGCCGGGCACGGAAGAACTGCTGGCCAAGGAACAAGTAACTGCTTACATTGGTTTTGATCCTACAGCCGACTCCTTGCACATCGGGCACTTGTGCAGTGTCATGATTCTGCGTCACTTTCAGCGTTGCGGGCACAAGCCTTTGGCATTGATTGGCGGCGCAACAGGTATGATTGGTGACCCTTCCGGCAAGTCAGCTGAACGTAATCTGTTGACAGAAGAAACCCTGCGCCACAACATGGAAGGTATGAAAAAGCAGTTGAGCAAATTCTTGGATTTTGACTCTGATGCTCCCAATCATGCCGAGCTGGTAAACAACTATGACTGGATGAAGGATTATAGTTTTCTGGATTTCGCCCGCGAAGTAGGTAAACACATTACCGTCAATTATATGATGGCAAAAGACAGCGTGAAAAAACGTCTGAACGGTGAAGCCCGCGACGGCCTTTCGTTCACTGAATTCACCTATCAGTTGTTACAAGGATACGATTTCCTCCACCTATACGAGACCAAGGGCTGTAAACTCCAAATGGGAGGTAGCGACCAATGGGGTAATATCACAACAGGCGCCGAATTAATCCGTCGCACAAACGGAGGTGAAGTTTACGCTTTAACTTGTCCACTGATTACCAAAGCAGACGGTGGTAAATTTGGTAAGACCGAAAGCGGCAATATCTGGCTTGATCCTCATTATACTTCTCCATACAAATTCTATCAATTCTGGTTGAATGTAAGCGACGAAGATGCTAAGCGTTATATCAAGATCTTCACAGCTCTAAGTAAAGAAGAAGTAGAGGCACTCACTGCCGAACATGAAGCTGCTCCACACCTGCGCGTTCTTCAGAAACGTCTGGCCAAGGAAGTAACTATTATGGTACACTCCGAAGAAGACTTCAACGCAGCCGTAGAAGCTTCGAACATACTTTTTGGTGGCGGGACATCCGAAGCTCTGAAGAAATTAGACGAACAAACACTGCTTTCCGTATTCGAAGGCGTTCCACAATTCGAAGTATCACGCAATACACTGACTTCTGGAGTGAAAGCCGTAGACTTATTCGTCGAAAATGCAGCTGTATTCGCTTCGAAAGGCGAAATGCGCAAACTGGTTCAAGGAGGTGGCGTATCACTGAATAAAGAAAAACTCACGGCTTTCGACCAAGTAATTACCACAGCCGACCTGCTGGATGACAAATACCTGTTGGTTCAACGCGGTAAAAAGAACTACTACTTAATTATTGCGAAATAAGCCCTTAAGGCGCACGCATGATTAAAACCATAAAAAGAATAAGAACTACTCAAGGTTACGACACGAGGCGTATTCTTGGGTAGTTCTTTTATTCTATCACAATATACTTGTTTTCATTGCCAACTATCCACTTCAGCACGCCAACCGTATAGATTATCTTTCTCCAATCTATAAGTCCGCATATCCGGTACCAATCCAAAGCATACCATTCTCATCAATACAAAGTTTTTATGCCATCTTTCTCTTTTTTATTTCCGTTTTTTCGGTTATGTCTATTTAAATGCCTATTTTTGGCCATTCATCAGTATTAATTTATTTATTTAATCATTTTAATCATGAAAGACCTTTTATCTATTGTATCTCACTTTCAGCTGGCAGATGCCGTTCGTGAAATCAAGCCGTTAGGCTCAGGCTTAATTAATGACACTTATAAAGTCATAACCGAGAACAACAACCCCGACTACGTATTGCAGCGCATCAATCATGCAATCTTTCAGAATGTAGACATGTTACAGGCAAACATCGAAGCTGTAACACGACACATCCGAACGAAACTACAGGAAAAAGGGGAATCCGATATTGAACGAAAAGTATTGCAATTCCTACCTGCAGACAATGGAAAAACTTATTGGTTCGATGGTGAAAACTACTGGCGTATCATGATTTTTATCCCCCGCGCCAAAACATACGAGACTGTAAATCCTGAATATTCATATTATGCAGGAAAGGCATTCGGTAATTTCCAAGCCATGCTTGCCGACATTCCCGACACATTGGGCGAAACAATCCCCGATTTCCACAATATGGAATTCCGTCTCAAACAACTTCACGATGCCGTAGCTGCCGATGCCGCAGGAAGAGTAAAAGAAGTGCAGCATTATCTGGACGAAATAGAACGCAGAGCAGAAGAAATGTGCAAAGCCGAACGTCTGTATCGTGAAGGAAAACTTCCTAAGCGCGTTTGCCACTGTGATACCAAAGTAAATAACATGATGTTTGACGAAGACGGCTCCGTACTCTGCGTAATCGACCTGGATACTGTAATGCCCTCTTTCATATTCTCTGACTACGGAGATTTCCTCCGCTCGGCAGCCAATACCGGACTTGAGGATGACAAGAACTTGGACAACGTAAACTTCAACATGGAAATTTTCAAAGCCTTCACCAAAGGTTATTTGGAATCGGCCAAAGATTTCCTGCTTCCCATCGAAATAGAGAACCTGCCCTACGCTGCGGCCTTGTTCCCTTACATGCAATGTGTACGCTTCTTGGCAGATTACATTAATGGTGACACCTATTACAAGATACAGTATCCCGAACACAATCTGGTACGTACAAAAGCCCAATTCAAGCTGTTGCAGAGTGCAGAAGAGCATACTGCGGCCATGAAAGACTTTATCGCTTCTTGCATCTAATGAAGATAAGTCATTTCAGCCGACCGATTTTCGGCTTGCTGATGCTTATGTCATTCAATGCGCATGGTAACTCTTATCAAGATAAAGGCATGAAAGATTTGACTGTAAGAAAAATAAATGTCGATGCAATATCGGTAGAAGAAATTCCTGCTCTCTTCAAGCAAGAGCACATTACATATCAGTCTATTGCCAATGTAAATTGGAAGGACAGTTACCCTTATCGTCCGCAAGTAGAATATGGCATTGCCTATACCGGCAATGCCATATTGCTCCACTACCAGGTAACGGAAGAATCGGTACGCGCCGTAGCGGGACACGACAATGGCCCCGTCTGGGAAGATGCCTGCGTGGAGTTTTTCTCCATGCCCGGCGGTGATGATATTTATTATAACGTGGAGTGTAATTGCACCGGCACCTTGTTGATAGGTGCCGGTGCAACACGTGCCAACCGCCGGCATGCTCCCCAAGAGGTCTTAAATCAAGTGTCACGATGGTCCTCTTTGGGTAAAGATCATTTTGAAGAACGAATAGGGGAATGCAGCTGGGAAGTTGCATTGATAATCCCATTCTCTGCATTCTTTCTACATCATATCCAATCTTTAGACGGGAAATCGGTACGTGCCAATTTCTATAAATGCGGCGACAAACTACAAACGCCCCATTTCCTTTCTTGGAACCCCATAGATTTACCGAAACCAGACTTCCATTGCCCTTATTTTTTCGGTCTGTTGCGATTTGATTAAATTATAGCCATCAATTTGTACATTGCCGAATAGAAGCCGACAGATGCCCGGTTGTAAGGGTGCAACCGGTAAGGGACGGGACTGCTCTTCGGCAGGAACACGGTTCTTCAAAAAATCTAAAAAAAACGAGCATCCCGTTCCCCGTACAAATAGATGTTGTATCTTTGCGCAGGTCTTCAGATGCAAGACTCTACGGATATGAACAGACTAAAAAGACATCTGCACATCGAACCGGACACAGGACGCATGCAGCGCCTGCCTGTCTTCATCGTATTGGGCATCATACTGTACTCATGCGCCAGCATCGGGCGTATCGAAGGAGGACCCATTGATGAAGCTCCCCCCGTCTTTGTGCAGAGCACACCCAACCCCGGACAGCTGAACTATAAACGCGACCGCGTAAGCATCGCCTTCGACGAATACATCAAGCTGGACAAAGCCGGCGAGAAGGTCGTCATCTCCCCGCCCCAAATCCAGCAGCCCGAAATCAAGACAAGCGGCAAGAAAGTGATAGTCAACTTTCAGGACACGATGAAGGCGGATGTCACATATACGATAGATTTTGGCGACGCCATTCAGGACAACAACGAAAGCAACCCGCTGGAACAGTTCACTTTCACATTCTCTACCGGTGCGCAACTGGACACGATGGCCGTGTCGGGTACCGTACTCAACGCCTCCAACCTGGAGCCGATAAAGGGCATACTGGTAGGGCTCTACTCGAACCTGTCCGATACGGCCTTCACTTCCCTGCCTTTCGAGCGCGTGGGCCGCACGGATAGCCGCGGACACTTCTCCATTCGCGGAGTGGCACCGGGCACGTATCACATCTATGCCTTGCAGGATGCCGACCAAAACTACTTCTATTCGCAGCCGGCCGAACAGACAGCGTGGCAGGACTCGCTGGTACGTCCACACTACGAATTCCGAATGCGACAGGACACGACATGGATAGACTCCCTGACCATCGACACCATCGTCGAACGCCAGTACACGCACTACCTGCCGGACGACATCCTGCTGCGCAGTTTCAAAGCAATCTCCTACAACCAGCGTTTGGCCAAAAGCGAGCGTTTGACTCCCCGGAAGTTCTCCCTCTACTTCACGGCGCCGGCCGACAGCCTGCCGCTGCTGAAAGGCATCGACTTCGACGAGCACGACGCCTTTGCCATCGAACAGACGACCGGCCGCAACGATACAATCCACTACTGGATAAAGGACTCCCTGCTCTATCGGCGGGATACCCTGCAAGCGGAAGTAACCTATCTGGAGACCGACTCGTTAGGCCAATTAGTGCCGCGTACAGATACCTTGCGCCTGCAATCGAAGCTGACCTACGAGAAACAGCAGAAACAAAAGCAGGAACAGGACGAAAAGAAGCTGGAAGAACTGCGCAAAGAAGCCAAGAAAAAGAAGAAGCGCGATGCCGACGGCAATGCCATCGAGCCGGAAGAACCTGTCCTGCCGGTCGAATTCCTGCCTATGGAAGTCTACGCCCCGTCGTCGATGGACGTGTACGACTATCTCACTCTGACCTTTCAGGAGCCTTTGGCAAGGATCGATACCGCGGCTTTCCACCTGCAACAAAAAGTAGACACTTTGTGGGAGGACATTCCCTTCGACTTCCAACGGGACTCGCTGGACATAAAAGTCTACAATATCTTTGCCAACTTCGCACTGGGAGAGAGCTATCAGTTTGCAATAGACTCGGCTGCCATCCAGGGGCTCTACGGGCTGACGACGAACAAGGTTAAGCAGGAATTCAAAGTCAAGACCCTCGAAGAATACGGAACCATTCTTTTCGACATTACAGGCGCCGATTCGACGGCCTTTGTCGAACTGGTCGATGCGCAAGACAACGTAATACGTACCGTGTCCGTCGTCGATGGAAAGGCCGATTTCTATTATCTGACACCGGGGAAATATGGCGCACGCTTGGTCTTCGACACAAACAAAAACGGACAGTGGGACACCGGAAGCCTGAAAGAGCATCTGCAACCTGAGATGGTCTGCTACTACTTCCAGCTATTGGAACTGAAAGCCAATTTCGAGCTTCAGCAGACTTGGAACCTGTTCGACAGACCGTTGGATCAGCAGAAACCATTAGAACTCAAAAAACAGAAGCCTGAAGAAAGTAAGAAGAAAAAAGGCAAAAACAACAATAACCGATAACCGAAAAAATCAAATGTAAAAATGAAACTGCCGATAAGAATAAAACGAAGAAACAGACTGACGGGATTGTTAACGGCAGGGATCGTATGCCTGCTCGCCACACTCCCCCTGAATGCACAATGCCCGACAGAAAACAAAGCCTTCCAATCGGGCGAACAAGTGATGTACGACCTTCATTTCAATTGGAAGTTCATCTGGGTCAAAGCCGGCACGGCCAGTCTGACAACCAACGCAACCACCTATCACCGGAAACCGGCTTTCCGCTTCAACCTCCTGTCGGGCAGCAGCAAACGGGTTGATTTCTTTTTCAAGATGCGCGACACGCTGACCTGTTATGTCAGCGACCGCCTCGAACCTTTATACTTCCGCAAAGGCTCCGAAGAAGGCAAACGCTACACGGTAGACGAGGCTTGGTTCAGCTACAAAGACGGCTTATCGCATGTCAGACAAAGCCGCACATGGGCGGACGGACACGTCGATACCATGTCTTACAGCGACAGCCGCTGCATCTTCGACATGTTGAGCATACTGGCACAGGCACGTTCCTACGACCCCCAAGATTATAAAATAGGGCAAAAGATACATTTCCCTATGGCAACGGGCCGAAAAGTAGAGGAACAAACATTGATTTACCGAGGAAAAGAAAACGTCAAAGCCAGCAACGATACGACGTACCGCTGTCTGGTGTTCTCGTTTGTAGAATATGTAAAGGACGGCAATAAGGAAAAAGAGAAAGAAGTTATCACGTTCTTTATCTCAGACGACAAGAACCACCTGCCAATCCGTCTCGACCTGTACCTCAACTTCGGATCGGCCAAAGCGTTCCTGAACCGTGTACGTGGCAACCGCTATCCATTGACATGTATCGTGGAGGATTGACAAGCTCCTCCGCTTCATTTCACACAGCCGGAAAGGAGAAAGAGCCGGCTTACAGCGTTTTTTTGACAAAAGCGCATCATTACATCCTGACACTACACTTCATGATCCCCTGATACAGTGCTTTCTGACAACCTAACGAAGCACTGTGTCAGACCGTCATAAAATATTGTGTCAGGACACCTGCAAACAAAGGCTGGTATCCCGACACATCACAATGTCTTCTCCATTCGACTACGAAGAAACAACATCTCCGGCAGGCCAATAGACCCAATCGTACAACATATATACAAAACAGTTATCGGCTTCCTTTTCGCTTCAAATACTCGTAACCAAAACGGCAGCGCAAGCAGTCCTTACGGTCGCAATACTCTTTCTGAAGCTGAATAAGAGCCTGCGAGTCGGCAGCAGTCGAAACGGGCAGACCGGCCCCGCTCCACATCCGTGTGATGTAATTGTTCTCGGCCTTCAGTGTCTCCAGCAACATCGTGGCCCGTTCACAAAGGCTTTCTTCCTGTCTGTGCTGCCCATAGGCGTAGAGGAAAGGAACGACAGTGTTGATGATAACCAGGTCGAGTGCGCCCCGCCCCATCCGCTTGGGCCGGTGGACGGAAGCCTTGCCGAAGGTGAAATGCTCCTCCCAATAGGAAGAAGTGCCTACGGCCAGCATTTCGCGCAGTTCGTCGGCTGTGCGGGCCTCCATCACTCGCGAGAACAGTGTCTGTCCGCGATGGTAAAGGTCTGCCAACTGAGCCAAACGGACATAAGGAAAACCACCGGGACGCTGCCGCAGAAGCCTCCAGCGGGACGGATCTAACGGAGCAGGCAAACTGAACTTTTGCCGCAGGTAGTGGAATTCTTTCTGAAGGCGAAGGTAATAGTCGCCGTAGTCGGGCTGTTCCTCGTCCAGCAGGCCGGCCATACCAAGAAAAAAAGCTTCCACCTGGAAGAGGTTGTCGCGATGCTTGTCCACAGCACGGAAAGGAACGAGCCGCGCCCAGGCCTCAAAGGCGTCGCTGTTCAGCCCGAAGCCATAGTTACGTGCCAGTGTGACGAAGAACACGTCCTCCCAATGGTTGCCGAAAGCATCAAGACGAGTGCGAATATCTTGAGCCTTCCGCCCGAAACGTTCGGCCTGTAAGGCGGAAAGCCAGGAGTGGATTGTAAGTTTGGGCAAAGAGGACAGGATGGGATAGCAGGAAGGATGGATTTCCGAACGGCGCAGTTCATCGTAACGACGACCCACATAGTCGGGACAAGTCAGAACGAGCTGGGGAATGGGTTCACCGTTGCGGCGGCAGACGGGACAATCGGCCTCACCCACCACGTGCAAAATAACGTTGTTGTAAGCCTCATCCGATTGATGTCCATGCTTTTGCCAGTGAGAAGAACGGTCGTGCAGCTCCACGTTGCCCACCCAGAGCACGCCGTCCAGCTTCAATTTGGCGTTGAAAAAATCGGGACCTGCATTGGTATTGGGCAGTCCGGGGTCGATGACTTCCACGCATTGTCCGTCGGTGGTACGCAGTTCCTGCAAAGGAAAGATTTTGTGTTTCCAAAGGTAATGTAAGAGGTGTTCCATAATTAGTATCGGTTAGTGGAGAACGGTGAGCGCAGATCTAACCACTCATCGTCAACCGCTACAAAAGTAACTTCTTTTCCCTTTCCCTCCAACTCCGTTAACACAAAGAAAGATAAATATCTCTTCAAATCAGTAAGGTATCATTCTATCATAACAAAGACTCAGGACAGCTTAAATGCGCTAAATACCATCTTTTTTAATCTCTCATGTTTCTTCCAAACATAATACACGATCCTTTTAGGAATATCTTTTCATCCAAAGACTCTTTTACAACTTATTAATGAGCACGCCTCCCATAAACGCTATTGTTAACAAGTCGATAATTAAGACCGTTTGTGTCAGAAAAGTCCTATATTTGCACACATTCATAGAATAAGAAAACTGCGAACAATGAAAATAGCACTTATCGGTTATGGCAAGATGGGCAAGGAAATAGAACGCATTGCCCGCAGCCGCGGACACGAAATCGTCTGCATCATCGACATCGACAATCAGGAAGACTTCCGGTCTGAAGCCTTCCGCTCGGCCGACGTGGCCATCGAGTTCACCAATCCCAAGGCTGCCTACGGCAACTACATAAAGGCATTCGAGGCGGGCGTGAAGCTCGTATCGGGCAGCACGGGCTGGTTAGAAGAACACGGTGAGGAAGTGCGCCGCCTCTGCACCGAGGGTGGACGAACGCTGTTCTGGTCGAGCAACTTCAGCTTAGGCGTGACCATCTTCTCGGCCGTCAACAAGTATTTAGCCAAGATTATGAACCAGTTCCCCGGCTATGACGTCAGCATGAGCGAGACGCATCACATCCACAAACTGGATGCCCCGAGCGGTACCGCCATCACCCTGGCCGAAAGTATCCTCGAAAACCTTGACCGCAAGTCATGCTGGGTGAAGGGTACACTCCGGGCACCCGACGGCACCGTGACGGGCACCACTGCCTGCGCTGCCGACGAACTGCCCGTCAGCTCTATCCGCGAGGGCGAAGTACCGGGCATCCACAGCATCCGCTACGACTCCGAAGCCGACAGCATCACCATCACCCACGACGCCAAGAACCGCAGCGGCTTCGCCCTGGGCGCCGTACTGGCCGCCGAATATACCGCCACACACGAAGGCTTCCTGGGGATGAACGACTTATTCCCGTTTCTGAAATGAACAAACATAACAAGCCATGAAACAAGTATCACGCAAACAATGGATCAAGTTCAGCATCGTCACACTGCTCTATCTGCTCTTCCTCCTGTGGGTCAGGAGCTGGTGGGGACTGGTGGCCGTGCCTCTCATCTATGACATCTACATCACCAAGAAGATACCCTGGAACTGGTGGAGGAAGTCCGAGAACGCTGCCGTGCACAGTGTCATGAGCTGGGTGGACGCCATCGTATTCGCCTTAGTAGCCGTCTACTTCGTCAACATCTACCTCTTCCAAAACTACCAGATACCGTCATCGTCATTGGAGAAATCGCTGCTCGTGGGCGACTTCCTGTACGTAAGCAAGGTGAGCTACGGGCCGCGCGTACCCAACACGCCGCTCTCCATGCCCCTGACCCAGCACACGCTGCCCGTGTTCAACTGCAAGTCGTACATCGAATGGCCGCAATGGAAATATAAGCGTGTGCCGGGTTTCGGACGGGTGAAGCTGAACGACATCGTGGTGTTCAACTTCCCTGCGGGCGACACCGTAGCCACCAACTTCCAGCAGACCGACTTCTACAGCCTGGCCTATAGCGAAGGACAGCGTGTCTATCCGAAACAAGTCGACATGGACAGCCTGACACGCCAACAGCAACGGGCCGTCTACGACCTGTACTATGCGGCAGGCCGTAACCTCATCCTGTCCAACCCGCAGATGTACGGCAAGGTCATCACCCGCCCCGTAGACCGCCGCGAAAACTACGTAAAGCGCTGCGTGGGCCTTCCGGGCGACACGCTTCAAATCAAAGGCGGACAGGTATACATCGACGGACAGGCCATCGAGAACCCCGAAGGCCTGCAATTCAATTACTTCGTGCAGACCACCGGCCCGCTCATCCCCGAAAACCTCTTCCGCGAACTGGGCATCAGCAAGGACGACCAATGGCTGATGAACAACGACCCGGACTGGGAAGCCGAACTGAAAGCCATGGGCTTCGACTGCCTCAACGCGCAGGGCCGTCTGACACCTGTCTACCACCTGCCGCTGACGCAGGCCATGCGCCAGGCTCTCGAAGGAAACAAGAAGCTCATCAGCCGCATCGTCATGGAGCCCGAAAGCTTTGCCGGACAGATGTACCCGCAGAACCTTTACACTAAATGGGATCGCAACAACTACGGCCCCATCTGGATACCCGCCAAAGGAGCGACCATCACCCTGACGGATGACAACCTGCCCATCTACGAACGCTGCATCACGGTCTACGAAGGCAACAAGCTGGAGCGCCGCGCCGACGGTCTTTACATCAACGGACAGAAGACCGACACCTATACGTTCCAAATGGATTACTACTGGATGATGGGCGACAACCGCCACAACTCGGCCGACTCGCGTTACTGGGGCTTCGTGCCCGAAGACCACGTAGTAGGCAAGCCGCTCGTCGTATGGCTTTCGCTGAACAAAGACCGAGGCTGGCTGGACGGCAAGATACGCTGGAGCCGCCTGTTCAAGTGGGTCGGCTAAGTTGAACGGAGGACAGGCTCCATGAAGAAAGCGGGAAAAATCATAGGGACTGTAGCGGGAGTAGCGCTCATCGTGATGCTGCTCCGCTCGTGTGTGGCCACATCCTACCTGATTCCCTCGGCCGGTATGGAGAACTCGCTCTACCAAGGCGAACGCATCTTGGTGAACAAGTGGAGCTACGGTCTGCGCCTGCCTTTTATGAACCTGTGGGGCTATCACCGCTGGGGCAGCTGCGACGTCAGGAAAGAAGATATTATTGTCTTCAACGACCCCGCCAACCACCATGCAGACATCGGCCGGCGCAGGGCCTTCATCAGCCGCTGCATCGGCCTGCCGGGCGACACGCTGCTGGTGGATTCCTTCTTCACCGCCCTGCCCTGCGAACAGTATGGCCCCGACCAGAAATTCGTCTATGCCTATCCCAAGAGCAAGGAACGGCAGCTGGACACGCTGCTTGCCACGCTTTCCATCCGCCGTACCGAACGGATGGGCGAAGACTCGCTCCACTACCTGCGCAGCTTCAGCCGCTACGAATACTACCTGCTGGAGCAAGCCCTCTACGGGCACTGCTGGATACAACCGGCCACACGCCCCGACTCCCTGCAAAAGGATCGCGCCCTCATCGTGCCGAAAAAGGGCCGCGCCGTGCGCGTCTATTCGTGGAACCGCGTGCTGCTGTGCAACACGCTGGTGCTGCACGAACACCGCAACGCCGAGATACGGAACGATACCCTTTACGTGGACGGCCGCCCCGTGCAGCACTGCGTCTTCACGAAGGATTACTACTGGGTGGCCTCGAACAATGCGGCCAACGTGTCGGACTCACGTCTCTTCGGCTTCGTGCCCGAAGACCACATCATCGGACGGGCTTCTTTCATCTGGTTCTCGCGCGACAAGGAAAACGGTATGCGTTGGGATAGGATAGGGAAAGCGGTGCGATAAAAACGAAAAACGATGGAAAAGGGAACAATATACCTCTCTTCGGCCTATCTGGCTCCGGTGGAATACTACACCAAGTTGCTGGCCTACAAACGCATCTACGTGGAGGAATGCGACCACTACATGAAGCAGACCTACCGCAACCGCTGCACCATTGCCGCCCCGGACGGCCCGCTGGCGCTCTCGGTTCCCATCCTCAAGCCCGACACATTGAAATGCGCCATGAAGGACATCCGCATCTCCGACCACGGCAACTGGCGACACCTGCACTGGAATGCCTTAGAGTCGGCCTACAACCACACGCCCTTCTTCGAATACTACAAGGACGACTTCCGGCCCTTCTACGAACAGAAGTACGACTTCCTGACCGACTTCAACGAAAACCTGTGCCGACTGGTCTGCTCGCTCATCGGACTGGAGCCACAGATGGAACGCACCACAGACTACAAGACTACCTTCGCCCCCGATGAAGACGACTTCCGCGAACGCATCCACCCTAAGAAAAACTTCCTCACGGAAGACCCCGACTTCTGCCCGCAGCCCTATTACCAGGTGTTCCAGGAACGGTTGGGCTTCCTGCCCAACCTGAGCATCGTAGACCTGCTGTTCAACATGGGCCCCGAAAGCCTGACGGTATTGCAGGCCAGCCACCGAGGAAAAATTCCGCATTCATTCATTTAAACTCTATATTTATTATGAAGAACTTATTTGACATCAAAGACAGAGTCGTAGTCATCACCGGAGGAACCGGCGTACTGGGCAAAGCCATTGCAGCCCATTTGGCCGAAGAAGGCGCCAAAGTAGTTATCCTTGGCCGCAAAGCCGAAGTCGGCAATGCCCTCGCAGCGGAGATCAAGGCAAAGGGCGGAGAAGCCCTGTTCCTGACTACCGACGTGATGGATCGCAACAAACTGGAACAAAATCTGGCGGACATTCTGAAGGCTTACGGACGTGTAGACGCCCTGCTGAATGCGGCCGGAGGCAATATGCCGGGAGCTACAATCGGCCCGGACGGTACCTTCTTCGACCTGAAGATCGAGGAATTCCAGCGCGTGCTCGAACTGAACCTGACCGGCACCGTACTGCCCACGCAAGTTTTTCTGAAACCGATGGTAGAACAGAAGAAGGGCGCCATCGTCAACTTCTCCAGCATGGCGGCTTTCCGCCCCATGACCCGCGTAGCAGGCTATGCCGCCGCCAAAGCCGGCATCTCCAACTATACCGCTTTCATGGCTACCGAAGTGGCCAAGAAATTCGGTGAAGGCATCCGCGTGAACGCCATTGCACCGGGCTTCTTCCTGACCGAACAGAACCGCACGTTGCTGACCAACGCGGACGGTTCGTGGACGCAGCGCGGACAGGACGTCATCCGCCAGACTCCCTTCGGCCGCATGGGACGCCCGGAAGAACTGTGCGGAACCATCCAGTACCTCATCAGCGACGCCTCAAGCTTTGTGACGGGTACCGTAGCCGTAGTAGACGGCGGATTTAATGTATTTGCCATGTAATAAAAACGATACGCTTATGATACTTTGTGAACAAACCTGGCGCTGGTACGGGCCGAACGACCCCGTCAGTCTGTGGGACATCAGGCAGGCAGGAGCCACCGGCGTAGTCAATGCCCTGCACCACATCCCCAACGGCGAGGTGTGGACGGTAGAAGAAATCATGAAACGCAAGCAGATGATCGAGGAGGCAGGCCTCACATGGTCTGTCGTCGAAAGCGTGCCCGTGCATGAACACATCAAGACGCAAACGGGCGACTTCCGGCGCTACATCGACAACTACAAGGAAAGCCTGCGCAACCTGGCCCGATGCGGCGTGCACATCGTCACCTACAACTTCATGCCCGTGCTCGACTGGACGCGCACCGACTTGGCCTACGAATTGCCCGACGGCAGCCGCGCCCTGCGCTTCGAGCGTGCCGCCTTCATCGCCTTCGATCTCTTCCTGCTGAAGCGCCCCAGCGCCGAAGCCGACTATACCGACGAAGACAAGGCCAAAGCCAAAGCCCGCTTCGAACAGATGACCGGCGAAGACAAACAGAAGCTCGTCCGCAACATGATAGCCGGGCTGCCCGGCTCGGAAGAGAGCTTCACGCTGGAGCAGTTTCAGCACGAACTGGACCGCTACAAGGACATCACGCCCGAACGCCTGCGCCAAAACCTCATCTACTTTCTGAGCGAAATCTGCCCCACAGCCGACGAAGCGGGCGTGAAGTTAGTCATCCACCCCGACGACCCGCCCATGTCCATCCTGGGCCTGCCGCGCATCATGAGCTGTGCCGAAGACTTCCAGGCGCTGATCGACGCCGTGCCCAATCCGAGCAACGGCCTCTGCCTGTGCACCGGCTCGCTGGGTGTCAGCAGCGCCAACGACTGCGCCGCCATGATGACCCGCTTCGCCGACCGCATCAACTTCGTACATCTGCGCTCCACGCAACGCGACGCCGAAGGGAACTTCCACGAGGCCAACCATCTGGAGGGCGATGTCGACATGTACGGCGTGATGAAGGCCTTTCTCGAACTGCAACAGCGCCGAGGCGTCTCCATCCCCATGCGGCCCGACCACGGACATCAGATGGTGGACGACCTGCGCAAGAAGACCAACCCCGGCTACTCGTGCATCGGCCGCCTGCGCGGACTGGCCGAACTGCGCGGACTGGAAATGGGAATTGCCAAATCAATCTATAAATAAAAAAATCGGAAACTCTCCAATCACCGGACATGCTCCATCTCCAGACACCCAACGGCGACACCCGCGTCCTGCTCCACTCGTGCTGCGCCCCCTGTTCGTCGGCCATCATCGAATGTATGCTGGCCAACGGACTGCGCCCCACCGTGTTCTACTGCAATCCCAACATCTACCCCCGGACGGAGTACGAGATGCGCAAGAGCGAAGCCGTCCGTTTCGTCACCGCGCAGGGGCTCGATTTTGTCGATGCCGACTACGACTATGAACACTGGAAAGCGCAAATGGCGGGACTGGAAGAAGAGCCCGAACGCGGCCCGCGCTGCCTGCGCTGCTTCACCCTGCGCCTGACGGAGACGGCCCGCTATGCCGCCGGGAACGGCTTCACACTGTTCACCACCACCCTGGCCTCGTCGCGCTGGAAGAGTCTGGAGCAAATCAACGAGGCGGGACGACGCGCCGCCGCCCGCTACCCCGGCACCCTGTTCTGGGAGCAGAACTGGCGAAAGGGCGGATTACAGGAGCGGCGCAACCGGCTGCTCAAGGAATATGCCT
Organism: uncultured Bacteroides sp.; assembly: GCF_947632445.1. Taxonomy (GTDB): domain Bacteria; phylum Bacteroidota; class Bacteroidia; order Bacteroidales; family Bacteroidaceae; genus Bacteroides. The sequence goes on from NZ_CANRPM010000001.1 coordinate 69,001, forward strand.
TCTACAACCAACGCTACTGCGGCTGTGAATTTAGCATGAAGCGACTCGACAAACCGAAAGAAGACTGACGTCCCCGAACCGGGATTTCGTCCTGCACAACGCAGGAAACTTTCGCAAACTGCGAAAACGTCCTGCACAACGCAGGGAACTTTCGCAAACCGCGAAAACGTCCTGCACAACGCAGGGAACTTTCGCAAACCGCGAAAACGTCCTGCACAGCGCAGGAAGGTTTCGCAAACCGCGAAAGCCCCATCCGTCACTTGTAAATCAATACGGAAAGATAGTCTTTTTCCAGCATCTCGCCCGCCACAGTCAACAGTTCGTCCGCCGTAAGCTCGGCGACGCGACGGCAGACGGCCTCCTGCGACTCGTAACGGTTGTAGTGGAGAAATGTCTTCGCCATGTCTAAGGCGATGTTCTCGTTGTTGTCCGACGCCACGCCTATCTGGCCTATCAGCTGTTTCCGGGCGGCGGCCAGCTGCGAGGCGGTCAGACGGCGGTCGCGAAGGCGCTTCAGTTCCCTGTACACCAAGTTGAGGCAGAGGTCTGTGTCGGCACGGTCGCAGCCGAAGTAAATGCAGAACGTGCCCGTGTCAGTGTAGGCCGTCAGGTTCGACTCCACGTTGTAGACCAATCCCCGGCGTTCGCGCAGCGAGACGTTCAACCGGCTGTTCATGCCCGGCCCGCCCAAGAGGTTGTTCAGCAGGTAGAGGGCCGTGCGGCGATGGTCGTAGGCGTTGTAGCCTCGGGCGCCCAGCATGACGTGCGCCTGGCTCGTCTCCTTGTCCAGCACGAGATGTTTGGGAACATAGGGCGGCGGCGGTGTGCGGCGGGTGGCAACGGTGGTGTCTGCCGGACTGCCGGTCAGATCGCCCACCAGCTTCTCGGCCAGACGCACCACGCGCCGGAACTCCACGCCGCCGAGGACGAAGAACACCATGTTCTCCGGCCGGTAACAGCGGCGGGCGAAGGTCATCGCCTCCCCGGTGTGGAACGTGCGCAGGTATTCGGGCCGCCCCAAAATGTTATGCCCCAGCGGGTGCCCCCGGAAAATCAAATCCTCGAAGTCGTCGAAAATCAGCTCGGCGGGATTGTCCTCGTAGGACTGTATTTCGTCGATGATGACCTCCGTTTCCTTCTCGATTTCGCGCTGCGGAAAGGTGGAGTGGAAGACGATGTCGGCCAGCAGCTCGAAGGCGCGGGCGAAGTGCTCCACGAGAAAGGCGGAGTAGACCACCGTCTCCTCCTTGTTGGTATAGGCGTTCAGTTCGCCGCCCACGTTCTCCATGCGGTTCAGAATGTGCCACGCCCGGCGTTTCTGCGTGCCCTTGAAAATAAGATGCTCCACAAAGTGGGCCATGCCCTGCTCCTCTTCGGCCTCGTCGCGCGTGCCGGCATCGACGGCAAATCCACAATAAGCCACCCGCGAACGCAAAGGCTTGTGGATGATACGCAGGCCGTTGGCCAACGTATGCACGTGATATTCCGGTTCTCCGGTTTCAATCTTCTTCATCGGTCGGATTTCTTACATTTCGCGCCCGCAAAAATACAACAAAACTTATTGCGGTTTATGGAAAATTGCAGATATTTGCACCCGCAAAGCGGGAGGCTTCCTCGCCGCGAGCAAAAAACATCATTCACTATGCGAAAAGTAATCGGCATCGGAGAAACCATTCTCGACATTCTCTTCCGCGACGGACAGCCCACAGCGGCCGTACCCGGCGGTTCGGTATTCAACGGGCTCGTGTCACTGAGCCGTGCGGGCGTTCCCATCCGCTTCATCAGCGAGACGGGCAACGACCGGGTAGGCAACATCATCCTCCGGTTCATGCGCGACAACGGCATATCCACAGAACACATCAACGTCTTCCCCGAAGGCAAGTCGCCCGTATCGCTCGCCTTCCTCAACGAACAGAACGACGCCGCATACCTCTTTTACAAAGACTATCCCCGCCAACGGCTCGACGTGGCGTTGCCCGAAGTAAACGAAGACGACATCGTCATCCTCGGTTCCCACTACGCCCTGAACCCCGTGCTGCGCGACAAAATCGTGGAACTGCTGGACATGGCACGCGCCAAGAAAGCCATCGTCTACTACGACCCCAACTTCCGCTCCACGTACAAGGAAGAGGCCATCAAACTGGCTCCCACCATCATCGAGAACCTGGAATACGCCGACATCGTCCGCGGTTCGGTCGACGATTTCTTCTACATGTACGACCTGCAGGATGTGGACAAAATCTACACGGACAAAATCAAATTCTACTGCCGCAACTTCATCTGTACCGCCAGACACAAGGACGTCGCCCTGCGCACGGCCCGCGTCAGCAAGGGTTATTCCATTCCGGCGGTCGAAACCGTCAGCACCGTCGGCGCGGGCGGCAACTTCAACGCCGGCATCATCTACGGCCTGCTGAAGCTGGACATCCGCTACGACGAACTGAACGACCTGGATGAGGCCCGCTGGAACCGCGTGATGGACTACGGCATCGCCTTCGCCGCAGAGTCGTGCCGCAGCCTGAACAACAGCATCTCCCAGGAATTTGCAGAAAAATTAAAGACGGAAGAGGAAGTATAAAGGGACACTGCCCACAATTTTGTGTAAATGGAAACAGGATTCGGTTGTAAGTTTTTCTTATATCTGTATTCTGTTTTCAAAAATAAGCATAAATTACGTGAGTTCGATATAAAATCAAAAAATAGAGAGTTGTCCGTCCTTGATAAAGTTCGCTTCAATGGCAGGCTTTTTTCAAAAAAGCAGTATGCAGCGATGGCTGACAAGGAGTTGGCTATAAAGTTACCGAATGACTGATGTCCAGAGTGTTCTATCTGTGCAATGTTCTTCAGTTCGTCATTGACCGTTTCAATCAAAGCTCTTTTCTTGAGCAAAATCTTGTCGGCAATACTCATCAGTGAGTTCTTCATATCGACCACATCGACCACTGAAAGACAGCCAACATCATCCTGTTCCTCATCATCCTGTTCCTCATCCTGTGGGGCGTCTGGGGCTTTCTTTAGCGTCTTTTATATCTTTCACCGGAAACAGGGGATTTGCCCCGGTGAAGTTTCACCGGAACGGGCTGATTGTAAGCGGGTTGCGGTGAAAGCAGGAAACAGGCCGTTCGGAGCATCGCACACAAATGTTCTGCGGTACTCTCATTCTCCGTGAAAGAACTTTCACGCCTTCACCCCATCTTTCACACTATCTCGCTCGTTGACAGGCGTTTGCAGGCCCGTGAAACCGTGAAGGCGGAAAACGGAGACCTTTTTTCTTGTCGATGTGATGCAACAGGTCGTATCTTTTGAAGGAAAACACCGATGTTCCGGGCAAAAACGGGACAGTTTCGGGAGAGAACCGAGCCGCCTTTTTCCGGGTTCCCATGCAGTGTTTCATGAGGGTGTAACGAAGCTCTTCGTCAGGGTGCCATGCAGTGCTTTGTCAAGGTGTCAGGAAGTGCATCGTCAGCAGGCATGAAAGCACGTCGTTGGCGTGTGCCTGCCGGCTTCTTCGTGGACAGGAATGCTGAAAAATGGTTAGTCTTAGGCGTAATGTTGACAGCTACAGAAGGGAAACCGTGACTTGCCCAAATGTCTCTCCAAATAGGAAGACCCCGATAAAGCCCAATGAATAGCAGCGTGTACCCACCCTTCTCGTTACAGGCAAGATGCAGTTTGAAGCTTTGACAGGGTTGAATCGCGGTGGTAATGGCGTTTCTTGTCGGGAAAGGGCTTGTTTTAAATAGGAATAGGAACATGTAGCATCTAAATGTAAAAATTGCAGAAGGCATTGAGAAACACCCTTATTTTGAGTGTTAGATTCATATTTAAAACCATGTTTTATTCATACAGAAAAGTCGCTGAAAAAGCTACTGAAGAGCGAAAAGTATCTAAAAGATGCTACTTGGGTGGAACGGTTATGTGCTGACGGAAAACTGAATGAAGCTATAGGACGGGATGAAAAATATTGATGTTGCAATTGTCTGTGGGAAATTGGATGAACAATCGTATTCTTATGTTTATAAGGTGTTCAAGAGATAATACGATAATATGGTTCGAGGACGTAATACAGAACGACGCCGAAAATATCGATTCAGTTGTTCTATTATCGATATTTTCCACGTCGTTCACGCCTCAAGGCTACTACGACACAAGTCGTTCCGAAACGGTCTTATACCATTCTGTTAAATTACCAACCTGGATTCTGTACAAGTTTCTTCGACTTGTTCACTTCCGATTCTGGCAACGGATATAAATACATTCTCTCTTCAAACAGACGAGTCTCGAAAGTCACACGGTTCATAAAATCCTGTGGATTATCTGCATTCATATCCATACCTGTAAAGGCACCGCCTTGACGACAGTCACCGTCTTTATCAGCGAGCATCCAACGGCGCACATCAAAATAGCGCTGTCCTTCTGCAAAGAGTTCAACACGACGTTCGTGACGAATAGCCTCGAACTGAGCTTCATAGTTACCTCTTATTTCCGGTTTTATTTCCTGTAACTTAGGAATACCGGCACGTTCACGAATTTTGTCAACATACTCTAATATTTTAGGATCACTGGGATTCACTTCATTCAAGGCTTCTGCATATAACAGATAAAAGTCAGCCAAGCGGAACAGGATACCCGGACGATATTGATTTCTCGGATAATTGCCAGTACCCAACAGATCATGACAAAGCCCCTTATACAGCAAATATCCCGTATAACAGTTATCCGCCTTTGAATTGTCATCTCCACTACCCTTATAGAAATAAATCTTTTTAGGATTACCATTTTCAGCCGTATTTTGCCAAATAATACCTGAATAAGTCACATCATTATAGAAGCGGGGTTCACGGTTTTTGTACATATTGGCAATATTATTCGCATCCAATTCATACTCCCTGCTTTTGTCATAGAGGGGAGACTCGTCAATTGTATGCCCATCGGCCATAAAATAGTCATCAATCATCTCTTGTACAATTCCAATACCACTAAAGCCTTGGTATACATCGCGTGGTGTACAACGGCGTTCTCGACCTTCACCAGTTACCCCGCCCCACGAGTTTTTAGACGTATACCACAAGGCCTCCGTATTCTGATTATTTGTAAATACAAAATTGATCTGATAAAGAGACTCTTCCGCATTAATAGTACCATCAGAATTTCTCACAATAAATAACTCGTTACGATTTTGGGATTCCAAATAAGCGAAAAGTTCCTCCAAAGCACTGACTGCCTTTTGCCATTTTGTTTTGTCCTGGGCAGGAAACAACTGTATATCTCTATTATCCCTCAGTTCCATAGCTGCCTTATAACCTCCGTTGAACAAAGGACTGGCAGCATAGACATGCAACTTGGCCAAAATTGCATAAGCTGCGACTTTGGTAGGAGCTGCCACACGTTCATTACTGGTCTCAAGATGTGGTAACAAAGGCAAACAGGCCCTTAACTCAGAATCAATGAACGACACAACTTCATCGATTGGAGCACGATAATAATCCAAGTCACTCGAAGACGGATCGGCAATATTGTCATCACCCATAATTGGAATGGGGCCATAAAGTTCAAAAAGCAAGAAGTGATAATAAGCTCTCAAAAACCTGGCCTCATTCTTCAGAGTAGCCAATTCTTCTTCTGTAATAACTGCACCCGTTTCTTCACCCGTAGTAATTGCATGAGCATCCCTGATGAAAATCCCAGCCTGACGGATCTGATTATACAAGGACCAACGGGAGAATGCGGCATTGGCAGCTGAATAACCTGTAGAAGGAACCGTTTTCGTATTATTCTGCGAAGCCTTTAACTCGTCAGATAACGTAGGCCACGGATTATCCAAACCGGTCAGACCTGCATAAGTACCATTAATCATAATATTCGAAACATCAGGAATCGCCGAATAGATATATCGATGGAAACGTTTTGTTTGACCCACATTATTAAATACCTGTTCCAGAGTCAATTCTGCGGCCAAATCATCTGAAACATCCAGATAATCGGAACACGAAGAAGAAACAAAAGCCGTCCCGACCAAAAGAAGGGAACCCATTATATAGTTCAATATTTTCATATCTGCTATTTTTTAATAGATTAGAAATTAAAATGTAAAGTCAACACCGAAAGTGAACGAACGGTTTAAAGGATATGCGAAACCGCCATTTGAATTACCCAGTTCAGGATCCCACATCTTGATATCATCCCATACACACAGATTGTTGCCCGTTAGATAAATACGCAGTGCCTGAATGTTGAGCTTGGACAACCATGATTTCGGGAAATTATATCCAACCTCCATATTTTTGAAACGAAGAAAACTGGCATCACGCAACCAATAAGTACTGGCAGCTGTATTGTTCTCAAATTGACCGGAATGCAAACGTGGGAACATTGCATTGGGGTTCGGATTTTCTTCCGACCAGTGGTCAGCTACCACTGAACGGACAGCAGATTCTTCTATTCCCCAAACAAACGGGAAGAATGCTTGTGGACTGTTGGCACCTAATACCGTAGAGGTCTTTCCCGCCCCCTGAAAGAATACACCGGCATACCATCCCTTCCATTCTACATTCAACCCAAAGCCGTACATTAATTCAGGTGCACTGGGATTACCCACATCCTGAACCTGATCATAACTGTTAATCATTCCGTCGCCGTTCAAGTCCTTGTACTTGATATCACCTGGTTTGACCCCACTGACAATTCCGTTAGGAACTCCTTCTCGAAGAGTGTACGTACGATCAGCACCTTCACCTGTTATGACAAAATCACTTTCCGTATATAGCCCGTCAGCAATGTAAAGATTCCAGCTGTTCAGGCTGGTACCTTTCAGTTCCATCCAAGGATAAGCCTGTTTTACCTGATCGTATTCTACAATCTCATTATGAGCATAAGTCAGATTAAAACGTGCACTCATATTTACATCACTGATTTTCTGGTTCAACACAAGATTTCCATCCAGACCTTGGTTTTTTACAATACCATAATTTTGCCAAGGCATTTGCTGGAAACCCGTAACATTGGATACTGTACGACGTTGTAACAAAATATTATGTCGACGATTGTTAAAATATTCTACCTGCAGATCTACACGATTGCCAAATAAGCCTAATTCCAATGCATAATTCTGTTTGTCTTCAATCTCCCAACTCAAATAAGGAGCAGCAAAACGACCCTCTACAATACCGTTTCCGATACCTCCTGTAGCACCCGTACTACCAAATCCTAAATTATAACTGCCCGCATTTTGTGTCAAAGTTTCACGATATAAAAACCTTGCACCACCTGTATCATCGTTACCTGTTTTACCATATGACACTCTGAACTTTAATTTATTGACAATATTCCGTAACGCATCTGGATAAAAATGTTCATTGCTGATATACCAAGCCGCTCCAACAGCAGGAAAGAAACCGAAGCGATGACCGGAAGCAAAGGTTTCACTACCCGTATAACCGAAAGTTCCCTCTATGAAATAACGACCGTCGTAACCGTAAGTGGCACGTCCCACTATTCCCTGTTTTCTATAAGGCAAAGCATTATTATGATATTGCGTTTCCTTTTGCATATACAACAACATGGCACCCATCTCATGTTTTTGGGCAAATGTACGGTTATAGTTGAGCGAAGATTCGAAATAAATCTTTTTATTAGAACTACTTCCCAAACTCTCCGTAAGAGCATCGCTACCCTGAACAACTTCCTTAAAAATAAGTTTACCGTTTTCGTCGCGACCAGTCGCAACATACTGGCTCGGTGTCTTCGTACGCTTGGCTGTATAAGTCATATCCGCATCAAAGCTGACCAAAGCTTTGAATTTCAATCCTTTGGTAATAAAGTCCAGTTTCTGATTCAATTCTACCTTCGACTGGATAGAAGTACGCCATTCTTTAGCATAACCGGAATTCATCAAAGAGTTATAAGGATTTACACGGTTTGCAGAAGGGCGAGGATGTCCAGCAATAGTACCATCCGAATATATAGGAGGCATAATGAAACTCGGAGTACGGCACATTTGTTGGAAGATAGTGGATGTACCAACTCCCGGATAATTGGTTTGCAGATATTGCCCACTGACATCGACTTTTACCATCGTCGACTCAGTAACATCGAAATCGATGTTGCTACGCAAGTTGTAACGCTTCACACCGATATTATTGTTATATTCATTATTATCACCCTCCTTGAAGATACCGTTTTCTTGATAAAAGGCACCAGATACGAAATATCGGGCTTTATTAGAACCACCACGGACATTCAGGGTATAACGCATATTATAAGTATGGTCGCGCAACATATAATCTAACCAGTCCGTGTCGGGATAAAGATCACGGTCGGCACCTGCAGCATATAAAGAAGGATTATAAGCTTCTGGAGAACCTTCGTTACGCAAAGCCTCATTATAAAGCTGCAAAGTCTGTTCGGCATTCATAAATTCAGGCAGGCGAGTCGGGGTTAACATTGTTGCCTCGGCACGGAAGGAGATATGGGGTTTGTCTGCCGAACCACGTTTAGTGGTGATAAGGATTACACCGTTTGCACCCTCGGCACCATATACTGCCGTCGCAGCCGCATCCTTCAACAATGTAAAGGTTTCTATTTCATCCGCTTCTATATCCTGCATAGAACGAGGTACTCCGTCAACTAGGATCAAAGGAGTAGTGCCACCACTGAACGAGCTAACACCACGAATCCAAAACTCAGAACTGTCATAGCCAGGTTCACCAGAACGTTGAACCGCTATCAAACCAGGAAGTTGACCAGCCAATGCATTGGTCAAGTTACGCGTTGACGCCAAAGCTAAGGGTTTGCTGTCTATCACTGTAACCGAGCTTGCCAATGATTCTTTTTTTTGGGCACCATAACCGATAACAACGACTTCTGTCAAACTTTTAGAATCTTCATACAAAGTAATATTGATATTACGACGACCTTCTATTTTTATTTCTTCAGTTTTATAACCTAAATAAGAAATCTTCAAAACAGCATTGTTTTCCACGTTCTGCAATACATAACGACCGTCAAGATCCGTAGTAACTCCGCGAGATGTACCCTTAATCATAACGCTAGCACCTATAATAGATTCTCCGTTTATATCGGCAATAATACCTGTCACTTGCTTTATTATTTGTCCGTTTAGAACTACTGGGATTGCGCAGCAGATTCCGAACAGGAATAATGCAATAAATTTTTCAGCTTTTTTAATGGTATTGGAATTGTTCATTTTCTCATATATTAATTTAAGAAGTTAATTTATAAACATAATAAAGTAATTCTTTCTCTTATAAGTCTATTCTATAAAATATAAAAGAGAATAACAATCATAGGCGGGGGACGTGAAATATTACTACCCATAAATAAAATAGTTTTTTTAATTTAACATTGAAGATCATTAAGCAATCTTATAAATTGCGCGAATATAATAAACTTAATAATACTTTAAAATATCCAACGAACAAATTTATAAAATAATAACATTTTGCAAATAGAGAATCAGACTTACAGGATCATCCAAGAAAATAAAAAGATTCAGAAACAGAGAAATAACTTCCATACAAAATAATAAACACAGATGGTTCATTCCATTTGTAAGTTGTGTAGGCAATTACTGATAGAACCTCCTTAGATCTATTCTTTACGAAGAGATTGCACAGCTGGCGAATGCTTACGTCATCATCCAAACCACAGACACGTTACTGGTCTTCATTGTCGGTCTGAACAGTGTCATAAACGTCTATGCAGACATTGTGGGCAACATAATCTCGAACGGTGAGGACGAGGTAGCCGTTGTAATGGATAATTCTCAATTCTTCATTAAAAAAAGTACTTCGCCTCCTTTTTTTTGTACCTTTGCCAACGAAAGCGAAGAAATGGAGAGCAATGGTATTCAACTACGACATAATCGTGATAGGTGCCGGACACGCCGGATGCGAAGCCGCTGCAGCAGCAGCAGGCTTGGGTTCGGAGACATGTCTCATCACCATGGACATGAACAAAATCGGGCAGATGAGCTGTAACCCCGCCGTGGGCGGCATCGCCAAGGGACAGATCGTCCGCGAAATTGACGCCTTGGGCGGACACATGGGCTTAGTGACGGACCGTACCGCCATCCAGTTCCGCCTGCTCAACCGTTCGAAAGGCCCTGCCATGTGGAGTCCCCGCGCGCAGTGCGACCGTGCCAAGTTCATCTGGGCCTGGCGCGAAGTGCTGGAGAACACGCCCCATCTGCACATCTGGCAGGACACCGTGCAACGTCTGCTCATAGAGGATGGCGAAGTCAGGGGCGTAAAGACGGTGTGGGGCGTAACATTCCGCGCGCACTGTATCATCGTCACCGCAGGCACCTTCCTGAACGGCCTGATGCACGTGGGCCGCACCATGCTGCCCGGCGGACGCATGGCCGAACCTGCTTCTTACGAACTGACCGAATCCATTGCCGCTCACGGTATTGTCTACGGCCGCATGAAGACCGGCACGCCCGTGCGTATCGACGGCCGCAGCGTCCACTACGAAGAGATGGAAGTACAAAAAGGCGAGGTGGATTTCCACAAGTTTTCTTTCTTGGACACCCCCACCCGACAGTTACGCCAACTATCCTGCTGGACGTGCTACACCAACGAAGAAGTTCACGAAGTGCTACGCCGAGGCCTGTCCGATTCACCCCTCTTCAACGGACAAATCCAGAGTATCGGGCCGCGCTATTGCCCCAGCATCGAGACGAAAATCGTCACCTTCCCCGACAAGCCGCAGCACCAGCTCTTTTTAGAACCTGAAGGCGAAAGCACACAGGAACTTTACCTGAACGGCTTCTCGTCATCCATGCCGATGGATATTCAGTTGGAAGCCTTGAAGAAGATTCCCGCCTTCCGCGACTTAGTGGTCTACCGCCCCGGCTACGCCATCGAGTACGATTACTTCGACCCCACGCAGCTGAAACATACGCTGGAAACGAAGAAAATCAAGAATCTTTTCCTGGCCGGACAGGTGAACGGCACTACAGGCTACGAGGAAGCTGCCGGACAGGGCATCATCGCGGGCATCAATGCACACATCAACTGTCACGGCGGCGAGCCCTTCACCTTAGCACGTGACGAAGCATATATCGGTGTACTCATCGACGACCTGGTAACGAAAGGCGTCGACGAGCCCTACCGCATGTTCACCTCGCGCGCCGAATACCGCATCCTGCTCCGCATGGACAACGCCGACATGCGTCTGACCGAACGCGCCTACCACTTGGGGTTGGCTACACGCCACCGCTACGACCTGCTGACCAGCAAGCGCGAGGCCGTGAACCGCATTTTGAACTTCGCCCGCAGCTACTCTCTCAAGCCGGCGCTTATCAATCCCATACTCAAAGCATTAGGCACCACCCCGATCTGTCAGGGCTGCAAACTGATTGATCTCATCAACCGCCCACAGGTAACCATCGCCAACATTGCCGAACACATCAGCGCCTTTCACTGCGAGTTGGACAAAGTAACCGAGCGTCGTGACGAAATCTTAGAGGCTACTGAAATCCTCATCAAGTACGACGGCTACATTGGCCGCGAGCGCATGATTGCCGACAAGTTGGCTCGCTTGGAGAGTATCAAAATCAAAGGAAAGTTCGACTACAATTCCTTGCAGTCTCTCTCCACTGAGGCACGGCAGAAACTGATGAAGATTGACCCTGAAACCATCGCACAAGCCAGCCGTATTCCCGGCGTATCTCCCAGCGACATCAACGTGCTGCTGGTACTTTGTGGCCGCTGACGGGGCTTATGTTCCACGTGAAACAAAAAATAACCTAATAAAACGAGCGATTATGAACAAAGAAATTCTTAAGAAAAACATTCGCGAGATACCTGACTTCCCCATACCAGGTATTCTGTTCTACGACGTAACCACCTTGTTCAAGAATTCTGCCGCCCTGCAGGAACTTTCGAACACGCTGTATGAGATGTATAAGGATAAAGGAATCACGAAGGTCGTGGGCATCGAATCGCGCGGCTTTATCATGGGGCCTATCCTCGCCACTCGCCTGGGTGCAGGCTTCGTCCCTATACGCAAGCCCGGCAAACTCCCTGCCGAAACCATCGAGGAAAGCTATGAGAAAGAATACGGAAAGGATAAGGTGCAGATGCATAAGGACGCTATTGATGAAAACGACGTCATCCTGCTGCACGACGACCTGCTGGCTACCGGAGGAACCATGGCCGCAGCCTGCAAGCTGGTGAAGCAGATGAACCCTAAAAAAATCTACGTAAACTTCATCATTGAGCTGAAAGACCTGCACGGCAAGGATGTATTCGATAAAGACATCGACGTCGAAAGCGTACTTTCTCTCTGATTTCATCGGGTACAGGCAGGTCTATGTACTCCAACATCCTGCCTGCGCCCCTCCTCTTTTCCTACCTTAACCCCGACTTCTCATGGACAAAGGCTCTGAACTGAAACTTAACAACTACCTGAAAGGCATCGTGCTGAACCTGCCCGAAAGCCCCGGCATCTACCAATATTTGAATGATGAAGGAACCATTATCTACGTTGGAAAGGCAAAAAACCTGAAAAGAAGAGTTTCTTCATACTTCAACCGCGAACACGATTCCGGCAAGACAAGGATATTGGTGAGCAAGATTGCCGACATCCGTTACATCGTGGTCAACACGGAGGAAGACGCACTACTGCTGGAGAACAACCTCATCAAGAAATACAAACCGCGCTACAATGTCCTGTTAAAGGACGACAAAACCTACCCCAGCATCTGCATCCAGAACGAATACTTCCCGCGCATCTTCAAAACACGCCGCATTATCCGCAACGGTTCAACCTATTATGGCCCCTATAGCCATCTGCCGTCCATGTATGCCGTTCTCGATCTCATCAAGCATCTCTATCCCATCCGCACCTGCAACCTTCATCTAAGCCCGGAAAACATACGCGCCGGCAAGTTCAATATCTGCTTGGAGTATCACATCAAGAACTGCGCCGGCCCCTGCATCGGCAAGCAAAGCCAAGAGGAATACCTGAAAAACATCGGTGAAATCAAAGAAATTCTGAAAGGAAACACACGCGACGTGGAGCAGATGCTCTACCAACGGATGCAGGATCTGGCCGCCGCGATGAAATTCGAGGAAGCACAGAAGGTAAAGGAAAAATACTTGTTGATAGAGAACTACCGCTCACGCTCGGAAGTAGTCAGCAATGTACTCCACAATATTGACGTCTTCTCCATCGAGGAAGATGCCGATGAAAAGACCGCTTTCATCAATTATCTGCACATCACGAACGGCGTCATCAACCAAGCCTTCACCTTCGAATATAAGAAGCGGCTCGAAGAAAGCAAGGAAGAACTGCTCCAGCTGGGCATCATCGAAATGCGCGAACGCTACAAAAGCCAGTCACGCGAAATCATCGTACCCTTCGAACTGAACATGGAATTGAAAGACGTGACCTTCACCATCCCCCAACGAGGCGACAAGAAGAAGCTGCTCGACCTGTCCATCCAGAACGTGAAGCAATACAAGGTGGATCGCCTGAAACAACAGGAGAAACTAAATCCAGAACAACGCATCACGCGCCTGCTGAAGGAAATCCAACAACAACTACATCTGAACCACCTGCCCCTGCGCATCGAGTGCTTTGACAACTCGAACATCCAGGGTTCCGACCCTGTGGCCGGATGTGTGGTCTTCGTCAAGGGGAAGCCGTCGAAAAAAGACTATCGCAAATACAACATCAAAACCGTAGAAGGCCCCGACGACTATGCCTCGATGAAAGAAGTCGTATGGAGGCGATACAAACGGGCAATCGAAGAGAATACACACCTGCCCGACCTCATCATCACCGACGGTGGAAAGGGACAAATGGGCGCTGTAAAAGAAGTCGTGGACGAATTGGGACTGGATATTCCCATCGCGGGGCTGGCCAAGGACAACCGCCACCGCACGAATGAACTGCTTTTCGGCTTCCCGCCCCAAAGCATCGGGCTGAAGCAAGGTACGCCTCTATTCAATCTGCTGACCCGCATACAGGACGAAGTACATCGCTACGCCATCACCTTTCACCGCGATAAGCGCAGCAAGCGGCAGACCATCTCGGAGTTGGACGAGATAAAAGGAATCGGTGAAAAGAGCAAAAATGCCCTGTTGAAGGAATTCAAGAGCATGAAGCGACTCCGCGAAGCCACGCCACAGGAATGGGCCGTCGTTGTAGGCGAAGCCAAAGCACGCATCCTGCAGGAACATTTTGGCAGGCAAAAGGACGGAACAGAGGCGGAATAGCCCGCCCAGCCAAAAAACAGCCTGCGAAAATAGCATCCTTGCAAAATATTCGTATCTTTGTCAGCGGTAAAACAAGAAAAAGACATGAGAGTAGTGATACAACGCACTGCACACGCTTCGGTGAGCATCAACGGACATTGCAAAGCCACCATCGGCCAAGGCATGATGATACTCGTAGGCATCGAAGAAGCCGACGGCCAGGAAGACATCGACTGGCTCTGCAAGAAGATTGTAAACCTGCGCATCTTCAACGATGAAAACGGCATAATGAACCGCTCCATCCTCGATGCGGGAGGCGACATTCTCGTCATCAGCCAGTTCACTCTGCATGCCTCGACGAGGAAAGGAAACCGCCCGTCGTACATCCGTGCCGCCAAACCGGAGATTTCAATTCCCCTCTACGAACGGTTCTGCCAGAACCTTTCGGCCGTACTGGGCAAGGGAATAAGCACGGGAGAATTCGGCGCCGACATGAAGGTGGAGTTGTTGAACGACGGCCCCGTCACCATCTGCATCGACACCAAGAACAAGGAATAAACCCCCAAAATGCAGCAATATGACACTGGAAGAAGCACAGAGGCAGGTGGACAACTGGATCAAGACGTATGGCGTTCGCTACTTCAGCGAACTGACCAATATGGCCATACTGACCGAGGAAGTGGGTGAATTGGCCCGCGTCATGGCCCGCAAATACGGCGACCAGTCGTTCAAATCCGGTGAAAAGGACAATTTGGACGAAGAGATAGCCGACATCTTCTGGGTGTTGCTCTGCATCGCCAACCAGACAGGCATCGACCTGACCGACGCCTTCCGACGCAGCATCGAAAAGAAAACGAAACGAGATCAAGACAGACATATCAACAACCCTAAACTGAAGGAACATGGAAAGTAAAGAACCTACCCGAAGCAAATATGACGAAGCGCTGGCCAAATATAACACCAGCCTCGACGATGCGAACATAGCCGCACAAGTGAAGGCCATCACCGAACAGAAAGTAGCCGAAAACAATACGCCCGAAGTCAAGAAATTCCTCTTCCACTGCATCGATCTCACCACGCTGAACACCACAGACAGCGACGAGAGCGTGATGCGCTTCACCCAGAATGTGAACCGTTTCGACGAAGAATTCCCCGATATGAAAAACGTGGCCGCCATCTGCGTCTATCCCAACTTCGCCGAAATCGTAAGGGACACACTCGAAGTGGAAAACGTGAAGATAGCCTGCGTGTCGGGCGGATTTCCTTCCTCGCAGACGTTTACGGAAGTAAAGATAGCCGAAACCGCCATGGCCGTTATGGACGGAGCCGACGAGATAGACGTCGTTCTCTCCGTAGGCAAGTTCCTCGTGGGCGATTATGAGAGCGTATGCGACGAGATACAGGAGCTGAAGGAAACCTGTAAAGACAAGCACCTGAAGGTCATCCTTGAGACAGGCGCCCTCCGCACGGCCTCAAACATCAAAAAAGCTTCGATTTTATCCATGTATGCCGGTGCCGACTTCATCAAGACCTCTACCGGAAAGCAGCAGCCTGCCGCCACGCCCGAAGCCGCCTACGTGATGTGCCAGGCTATCAAAGAATATTACGAAGAGACGGGTAACAAGGTCGGCTTCAAGCCTGCCGGAGGCATTAACACGGTGAACGACGCCCTCGTCTACTACTCCATCGTGAAAGAAATACTGGGCGAAGAGTGGCTGAACAACACGCTGTTCCGCTTGGGAACCAGCCGCTTGGCCAATCTGCTGCTGAGCGACATACTGGGAAAGGAAACGAAGTTCTTCTAAACAGACCCGGAAACACGAAAGAAAAGGCCGCTTTCTTCCTCGAAAAACGGCCTTTTACTCTTATCCTTACGACAACGCTTTATTTCTGTCTTTCCACCACATAGTTGAGATAAGCCTCCAACGACCGGCGGACAGCGGCATCGGCCGTAGCGGGAAGCAAGGCAAAGGCCTTTTCCCGATAGTCACACATCACTCTTTCGGCATACCCGATGCCGCCGTTTTCTTTGGTGAAAGCCACCAAACGGCCGATTTCATCGACAGATGCAGTACCCGACTTCACCCGCAGGGCAATGGCGCGGGCCTCTTCGCTGCCCGTAGCGTTGAGCGCATAGAGTGCAGGGAGGGTCAGCTTACCTTCGTGCATGTCGTTGCCTGTAGGCTTTCCGATCTGCTTGTCTTCGTAGTAATCGAAAATGTCATCCTTAATCTGGAAACAGAGACCGATGTATTCTCCAAAAAGGCGCGCCTTTTCCACGTCTCCGGCAGAGGCTCCGGCCGACAGGGCACCGCACTTGGTGCAGGCAGCAAAGAGCATCGCTGTCTTCTTACGGATAATCTCAAAATAGACGGACTCGGAGAAATCGGTGTTCTCTACGTTGGAGAGCTGGAGCAGTTCGCCGTCGGCCAAGTCCTGCCCTAAGGCAGAAACCACGTCGACGATGTCGTGATTGTGCGTCAAGGCAACCTGTACGAGGGCCGTAGCCAGCAGATAATCGCCCGTGAGCACAGCTACCTTGTTGTTGAACACAGCGTTCACCGAAAGCTGTCCGCGCCGCTCGCCGCTTTCGTCCACCACATCGTCGTGTACCAGACTGGCATTGTGGAGCAGTTCAAGCGCCACAGCCGCATGAAAGGCCGCCGGAGAAACAGCACCGTAAAGTTTGGCTGAAAGCAACACCAGCATAGGACGCATCATCTTCCCGTTCCGCTGCCGAATGTACTCAACGACATGATTGAGCAACGGATTGGAGCTGGAAAGCGAACAGGCAAACAGTTGTCTGAAGTCTTCCAGCTCAGCCGAAATAGGAGCTTGTATGACTGACGATCGTTCCATGAAGCAATATTTGGGCACAAAAATACGAATAAAACGGTTAATCTAATATTTTTTTGTACTTTTACCCTACCTAAAGAATTAAAAGTATGAATTCAACCGATAGACTTTTCCTGCTCGACGCATACGCGCTCATCTACCGCGCCTATTATGCACTCATCAAGAACCCGCGAATCAACTCGAAAGGACAGAATACCTCAGCCATCTTAGGCTTCGTCAACACCCTCGAAGAAGTGCTCAAGAAAGAGAACCCTACACACATCGGCGTGGCCTTCGACCCGGCCGGGCCTACCTTTCGCCACGAGGCCTACGAGCAGTACAAGTCCCAGCGTGAAGAAACGCCCGAAACAATCCGCTTCTCCGTACCTATTATAAAGGACATTATCCGCGCCTACCGCATCCCCATCCTCGAAGTGCCGGGCTACGAGGCCGACGACGTGATAGGCACACTGGCCACCGAAGCCGGACGGCAGGGCATCACCACCTACATGATGACGCCCGACAAGGACTACGGCCAGCTGGTGGGCGAACACGTCTTCATGTACCGCCCCAAGCACACGGGCGGCTTCGAAGTGATGGGTACGGAGGAAGTCAAGGCGAAGTTCGACATCCGGTCTGCCCGACAAGTCATCGACATGCTGGGCCTGATGGGCGACGCATCGGACAACATCCCCGGCTGTCCGGGAGTGGGCGAGAAAACGGCACAGAAGCTTATCGCCCGGTTCGGCAGCATCGAGAACCTGCTGGCCAATACCGATCAGTTGAATGGCACCCTGAAGACGAAGGTCGAAACGAACAAAGAGCAGATTGCCTTTTCCAAGTTTCTGGCCACCATCAAGACCGACGTCCCCATCGGACTCGACATGCAGGCCCTCCTCCGCAAAGAACCCGACAAGGAGACATTGCGACGGATTTTCGAAGAACTGGAATTCCGCACTCTCATCGACCGCGTGTTCAAGAAAGACGAAGCCCCCACTCCCTTACCCTCCGCTTCGGCCGACCCATTTGCCGGCACACTCTTCGCCCGGCCGTCCACTACGGAGGAAGCCGCTCCGAAGACCGCCGCTCAAGGCGATTTGTTTGCGTTGTTTGCGGGCGAGGGGGCGGGCGGCGCCGAAAATTCGATTCTCAGCAGCTTAGAAACAATCGAGACGGACTATCAACTTGTTGATACAGAAGAGAAAAGGCACGCTTTTCTTCAAAAGTTATTGACAACGGAAATTCTCTCAATAGATACGGAAACGACAGGCACCGAGCCGATGGAGGCCGAATTGGTGGGCATGAGCTTCAGCGACGCCGAAAACCGGGCGTGGTACGTTCCCGTTCCGGTCGACCGGCAAGAAGCTCTCAACATTGTAAACGAGCTTCGCTCGCTCTACGAGAACCCCAAGTCACTCAAGGTCGGACAGAACATCAAGTACGACATGATTGTTCTTCAGAACTACGGCGTCCGTGTGCAAGGCCCGCTCTTCGACACCATGCTCGCCCACTACGTGCTCCAGCCCGAACTGCGACACAACATGGACTATCTGGCCGAAATCTACCTGCACTACCGCACCATCCACATCGACCAACTCATCGGCCCGCGAGGCAAAGGACAGAAGAGCATGCGCGACCTCGCCCCCGCCGACGTCTACCGCTACGCCTGCGAAGACGCCGACGTCACCCTGAAGCTGAAAAACGTACTTGAGAAAGAACTCAAGGCGCAAGGCGTGGAGCACCTCTTCCACGAAATAGAAATGCCGCTTGTCCCCGTCCTCGTGAACATCGAGAGCAACGGCGTGCGTCTGGACACCGAAGCCCTGAAGCAGTCGGCCTCGCACTTCAACGCCCGCACCCGGCAAATCGAGGAAGAGATCTACGCACTGGCAGGCGGAGCCTTCAACATCGCCTCGCCCAGACAGGTGGGCGAAGTGCTCTTCGACAATCTCAAGCTGGCGGAAAAGCCCAAGAAGACCAAAACCGGCCAATACGTCACCTCCGAGGAAGTGCTCGAAAGCCTGCGCGGCAAACACGACATCGTGGGCAAGATACTGGAACACCGGGGCCTGAAGAAGTTACTGGGCACCTACGTCGAAGCCCTGCCCCTGCTCATCAACCCTCGGACAGGACGCATCCACACCTCGTTCAACCAGGCCGTCACTGCCACCGGCCGCCTCAGCTCAAGCAACCCCAACCTGCAGAACATTCCCATCCGTGACGAGGACGGCAAGGAAATCCGCAAGGCCTTCATTCCCGACGACGGCTGCGAATTCTTCTCGGCCGACTATTCGCAGATAGAGCTGCGCATCATGGCCCATCTCAGCGAAGACCCCGACATGATAGAAGCCTTCGTCGAGGGGCACGACATCCATGCCGCCACCGCCGCCAAGATATACAAGACAAGCATCGGCGACGTCACTCCCGACATGCGCCGCAAGGCCAAGACGGCGAACTTCGGCATCATCTACGGCATCTCGGTCTTCGGGCTGGCCGAACGCATGAACGTCTCCCGTCAGGAAGCCAAAGACCTGATAGACGGCTACTTCGCCACCTATCCCCGCGTAAAGGCCTACATGGACCGCAGCATCGACGTGGCCCGCGAACAAGGCTACGTGGAAACCGTCTTCCACCGCAAGCGCTTCCTGCCCGACATCAACTCGCACAACGCCGTCGTGCGCGGCTATGCCGAACGAAACGCCATCAACGCACCCATCCAGGGCAGCGCCGCCGACATCATCAAAGTGGCGATGGCCCGCATCCACCGGCGCTTCCAAAGCAACGGCCTGAAGGCAAAGATGATTCTGCAAGTCCACGACGAACTGAACTTCAGCGTCCCGACGGCCGAAAAAGAACTCGTGCAGCAAATCGTCATCGAGGAAATGGAGAACGCCTACCGCATGCGCGTCCCTCTCAAGGCCGACTGCGGCTGGGGAACCAACTGGCTGGAGGCGCATTAACGCGGGGATTGGACTGACTGAAAAATACTGACAAAACAGGCCTGCTTTCCGGCCGTTTTCCTCCCATTTGCTTTCGCTAAAAAGAGGGCTTCGGACCCCCGCCAGAAGGTGTTCTGAAGGGGGTCTAATCGATCCCCCGTATCGATCAACGTCGATCTTCCGTATCGACAGAAGCCGTTGTTCCGTATCGACAGAGAGGGGTATTCGGGAGCGGTAATAAATATATACACAAACCGCAGGCTCCGGTCAAGGCAGCCGGCGCGGAAGATCCTCGGCAAGGATGCGCGTAAACTTCCGGGCGCCTACGTCGGACAAATGGTTCACGTCGTAGAAATCGTCGTCCGCAAAGCGCGTGTCTCTGAAGTAGTCCATGCACACCACGTTGTCGCACTGCCGGCGCACTTCATCCATCGCGGCGTACATCAGCCGCAACTGTTCATCGCCCACATGCGTATAATAGAGTTCGTGCACGGGCGGCACCACCAGACAGAGACGCACACCCCGCTCCCGGCAGGCCTTTGCCACGCGAAGCATCCGCTCGCAGTTCAGCCGGTAGACCTCCCGACACACTTTGTCGTTCACATCCGTCACCGAATGACCCGAAACAGCCGCTTTCCAATCTTTCCAACCGGATTTGCGTTCCGACAAGGCAAACGTATAATCGAAACCCAGACTGTCGATGCACACCGTCGGCTGATGCAGCAGGTAGTACTTCTTCCATTTTTCAAAACTTACCGGAAAGTTCTGGATGCACTCGATGTCATAAAGCGGATTGCGGTTACCCGACGAAATGCCGCGATAGATGCGCTGCTCCGCTTTTGATAATAATTCTCCTGCCCCTTCCCCGATAAATATTCCGGTATAATCATCATCCTTCCACAACATCTGGAAGCAGACACCCCAAAGTATCGTCTTCAGGCGGGGCATGTCGTCGATGAAACGCATCAGGGAGGCTTCGTTATACTTCACCCACTCTCCGCTTATCGCCAGGCTGTAAGCACTATCGCCCAGATAAGCCGGAAAAATGCCGTAGTCGGCCACCGAACTCCCTATGACCAGCGTCTTTATCGCCCCGGCCTTGCGGGCTATCAGTTCGTCCTTGAACACATACGGGTTGGGAATACGGCGCAGCGACCATTCAAACAACACCAGCACCGCCAACAGAGGGATGCCGATGCACACGATACGCAACAAAAACTTCTTCATAATTCTCCTTTAAAATTGAAAGTAAATAAACTCCGCCTGCATACCTTTCAAGAAAAGCACCGACAGAACCAACATATAATAAACGCACCAGCGCAACGCGGGCGCTTTCACCGCGCCGTCTATCTGCAACGCATGCTGCTTGTCGCGTTGCAGCCACTCCACCGCCAGCAGAACCGCCGCATAAAGCCCGGCCCGCTTGCCATACGCCATCGAAAGCTGGAACAGCGACGGCGAACACATCCTGTTCAGGTAGTCCCACGCCTGCCCGATACTCTCGGCGCGGAAGACAATCCACCCCGCCACGACGAGCAGGAACGTGAGAAGCATCTGCCCCAGCTCCCCGACGGAAGGCATCCGCCGCCCTGCCGCCACCGCGCCGGTGTACTTCCGGTTCGTCCCCAGCAGCATAAGCGGGAAGAACAGCAAGGCATGATAGGCGCCCCACACGACAAACGTCCAGTTGGCGCCGTGCCACAACCCGCTCACCAAGAAGATAATCATCGTGTTCGCCATGACCTTGCGGCGGGCGCAGCGGCTGCCGCCCAGCGGAATGTAGATGTAATCGCGGAACCACGTGGTGAGCGAGATGTGCCAGCGTCGCCAGAACTCCGCTATGTTCCTCGAAAAGTAAGGGAAGTTGAAGTTGCGCATCAGGTCGATGCCGAACAGGCGTGCCGTGCCGATGGCGATGTCCGAATAGCCGGAGAAGTCGCCGTATATCTGGAACGTAAAGAGGATGCCGCCTGTCAGCAGCGTGAAGCCCGACTGTTCGGTATAGCTGTCCCAAATCAGGTTGACGGCGGCAGCGCAATTATCCGCCACCACCACCTTCTTGAAGAATCCCCACAACATCTGCCGGCAGCCGTCCACGGCCTGCGCATAATCGAACGAACGCGGGCGATAGAACTGCGGCAGGAGGTTGGTGGCGCGTTCGATAGGCCCCGCCACCAGCTGGGGAAAGAAACTGACGTAGGCAAAGAAAGCCACGATGTCCCGGCAGGCAGGCAGTTTCTTCCGGTAGACATCAATGCTGTAGCTCAACGCCTGAAAGGTGTAGAAACTGATGCCCACCGGCAGCAGGATGTCCAGCGTCACCCCGTCCGCTTCCACTCCCAGGCTGCGGAGCAGGGCGGCCAGGTTTTCGGCAAAGAAGTTGTAGTATTTGAACACACCGAGAATGGAAAGGTTGAGCACGATGTTGGCAACGCTCACAGCCTTCTGCCGCCTTCGTTTGCCTTCGAAGGCTTCTATCAGCCTTCCGCTGCAATAACTGAACAAGGTGGTAAGCGCAATCAGGATGAGAAAACGTCCGTCCCACCAACCATAAAACACATAACTGACCACCACCAGGAAAAAGTTCTGCCACTTCAGTTGCCTGAACACGAACCAATAGAGCAGGAAGACCGCAGGCAGGAAAACCAGGAATTCAATCGAATTGAAAAGCACAATATCAGCGATTTATTTGCTGCCCAATTCCCAAAGACAGCGCCCATAAATACGCGAAAGACGTGGGAATTTTTGTTTATCAGTTCTAAGGTATCGCCAAACACCCACTCAACAATAAAACAACAACATCCCACGCCAGACGTATGCGCACACCCGCAGAAAGGGCATGCGTACTGAATAGCACGAGCGTCTGTATTGTTTATCCTGTTGAGTTAAAATTTGGCGATTTTTAGAACTCGGATAAAGCCAAAACGCTTTCGTAATATGTTCACAAAACTCGTCTTTCCTTCTTTTGCCGCAACGGGCAACGTGGGGAAAAACGCTGCAAAGTTAACCAAATTCCGATACAATACAACGCTCAAAGGGATGTTGTCGCGCAAAAATAGTAAAAAACGATAAAAGAAAAGAGTTATGGCACTAAAAGCGGGGCATTGCGGCCCTTCCCGACGCGGGGAAACCCACCCTCTCCCGACGGCCTGTCCGGTGCGAAGGCGCAGGCTGCCGGCATCCGAAAGCAAGGCAATGCGGGGACTGACTGAAAAATACTGACAAAAAGGGCCTGCTTTCCGGTCCTTTTCCTACCTTTTGCCATCGCTAAAAAAAGGTGTTCGGACCCCGCCAGAAGGTGTTCTGAAGGGGGTTCAGTCGATTAAGTTAAGCGATCATTGTCGATTAACTTAAGCGATCATCATCGACTAACTTAAGCGATCATCGTCGATTAACTTAAGCGATCATCGTCGATTAACTTAGTCGACAGAAGCCGTTATTCCGTACCGGTAATAAATATATACAGCAACCTTCCGGTGCCGCCTAACGTCCGTCGGGGATGCCGCCGCGCGAAACAGGGAAAAACAATCAACGGAAAGAGCGGACGGCCGACCGGGGCACACATTCGTGAGGCATTTTTCACCGAACCTTCGGGGAATAGAAAAATAAAAGAGCTATCTTTGCAGCCTGTTAGGTTGAATATAATATAGAATAGACTATGGCATTAAAAGCAGGTATCGTGGGCCTTCCCAACGTGGGAAAATCCACCCTCTTCAACTGCCTGTCCAGTGCGAAGGCGCAGGCAGCCAACTTTCCGTTCTGTACCATCGACGCGCAGATGGGGCAGGTGTCCGTGCCCGACGAACGGCTGACCCGACTGGCCGAAATCGTCCATCCGGGCCGCATCGTCCCTGCCGTGTGCGACATCGTCGACATTGCCGGACTGGTCAAGGGCGCCAGCAAAGGCGAAGGCTTGGGCAACCAGTTCCTGGGCAATATCCGCGAGTGCGATGCCATCATCCACGTGCTGCGCTGCTTCGACAACGGTAACATCGTCCATGTGGACGGCTCCGTCGACCCCGTGCGCGACAAGGAAATCATCGACACCGAACTCCAGCTGAAAGACCTCGAAACGGTGGAAAACCGCATCAAGCGCGTAGAAAAGGCAGCCAAAGTGGGCGGCGACAAGAACGCCCGGCTGGAATACGAACTGCTGCTCCGCTACAAGGCAGCACTGGAGCAGGGCAAAAGCGCGCGGACCGTCGTCCCGCAGAACGAGGACGAAGAGGCCTGCGCCAGGCAGATGTTTCTGCTCACCACCAAGCCCGTGCTCTACGTGTGCAACGTCGACGACGCCTCCGCCGCCACCGGAAACGCCTACGTGGAGCAGGTGCGCAAGTCCGTCGAGGGTGAAGATGCCCGGCTGATGTTCATCTCCGCCCAGACCGAAGCCGACATTGCCGAACTGGAAACCTACGAGGAGAAGCAGATGTTCCTCGAAGACCTCGGCCTGAAGGAAAGCGGCTGCAACCGCCTCATCAAGGCCATCTACAGCCTGCTCGACCTGGAAACGTTCATCACCGCCGGCGAAATGGAAGTCAAGGCCTGGACCTACCGCAAGGGCTGGAAGGCGCCGCAGTGTGCCGGCATCATCCACACCGACTTCGAGAAGGGTTTCATCCGCGCCGAGGTTATCAAGTACGACGACTACATCAGGTACGGTTCCGAAGCGGCCGTGCGCGAAGCCGGCAAGCTCAGCGTCGAAGGCAAGGACTACGTGGTGCAGGACGGCGACATCATGCACTTCCGCTTCAACGTATAAGGACACAAGACAACGATTACTTTAAAATCAAGGAAGAAACGTCATGCTACCGTTACTCAACATTCACTGGAACCCCGACCCCGAACTGTTCAACCTTTTCGGCATCTCCATCCGTTACTATGGCCTGCTGTGGGTCGTCGGCCTGGCTTTTGCCTACTTCATCGTGCAGAGGGAATACCGCGACCGCCGCATCGCCGGCGACAAGTTCGAACCGCTGTTCTTCTATTGCTTCTTCGGCGTCCTCATCGGTGCCCGCCTGGGGCACTGCCTGTTCTACCAGCCCGACTATTACCTGCATCATTTCTGGGAAATGATTCTTCCCGTGAAGTTCCTCCCGAACGGCGGCTGGAAGTTTACGGGCTACGAAGGGCTTGCCAGTCACGGCGGCACGCTGGGCCTCATCTTCGCCCTCTGGCTCTACTGCCGCAAGACGAAGATGCACTACATGGACGTGCTCGACATGATTGCCGTAGCCACTCCCCTGACTGCCTGCTGCATCCGTCTGGCCAATCTGATGAACTCCGAGATTATCGGCCGCCCGACGGATGTTCCCTGGGCCTTCGTCTTCGAGCGTGTGGACATGGTACCCCGCCATCCGGCCCAGTTCTACGAGGCATTGGCCTACTTCATCTTCTTCCTCGGCATGGTGTGGCTGTACAGGCGCGGACAGAAACAGGCTTCCGCCGCACCACCGCGCACCGACTTCAGCAAGGCCGCCAAGTCCGATGCACCGGCAGCGTCCCTGCCCTATCCTCGCGGCTTCTTCTTCGGGCTTTGCCTGACGGAGATTTTCATCTTCCGCTTCTTCATCGAGTTCCTCAAGGAGAACCAGGTGGACTTCGAGGAAAGCATGACGCTGAACATGGGGCAGTGGCTCAGTGTGCCTTTCGTTCTTATCGGGCTTTATTTCATGTTCCTCTACGGGCGCAGGAGATAGCGACCCGCTTCGTTCACTTCCTGCCTGCCACCACCTTCAGCAGGCGGGGCGTGTAGCGGCGCATCACATAGAACGTGCCCAGCAATAAGAACACCGTCAGGACAACAGCCGAAGTGTACACCAGCAGCAAAGACCAATCCGTCGCGGGAGCGAAGGTGATGAACAGCAGTTTCAGCAGCCGGCCCACTACCAAGCTATGTGCCACATACACAAAGAAACTCGCCGATGCCAAGAAAGGATTTACCTTACAGATACCCCGTTTCAGCAGCCAGGCTGCAACATTATAGGCAAAGACCAGTCCCGCCAGAACATTCAGTTGCTTGATGACTTCCTGTGCTTCCGGCCAATCATGCGCCGCCACCATGTGGAGCACACCCAGCAGCAGATAGAGAAAGACGGAAACCTTGAAATACCGTCCGAACACTTGCAACATGTCCTTACGGTTGATACTCATATAGGCTCCCCAGCAGAAGAAGAAAAGTGCATGCTCAAAACCCAGCAAATTAAGGTGCAAATGAGGCACGACAAACCAGAAAAGTCCCAGCAAGCAGATAAAATAACGTCCCAGGCGCTTGATAAGCACATGCAGCAAAGGGGTGCACAACACAATGACAATCAGGTCGCGCACGAACCAAAGAGGGGCATTTACCTGGAACATACCTTCGGACGGCAGCATGTCACATACCCAAAAACAGGAGAGCAAGTCCCGCCACGAAAACGTGAAGCCAAGCCCTGACGTATATCGGCTGAAAAGCGGATTGAAGGTAATAGCTATCAGCAGCACTAAAGCCAGTACGTTCCAAATGACATAAGGAATGACGAGCGACTTCACCCGGTTTTTGAACTTGCGGAGATAGGTCTCCTTCGTCATCTCCACCCCTAAAAAAAAGACGAAACCCGAAATGAAATAATAAATCGGGACACTCTGCCCCCGTAGAAAAGCATCAATCCAACGGTTGATTTCCATGAAAAGCGAATGGTCTGCGAACGTCAGTTCCTGCCCACGCAGTTCAAGCCCTTCCGACGAGAAAGTGTGAATCGTCAGCACTACCACCGCCAACGGAAAGCGCAACAAATCCAGCGCCTGTGAGCGCAAATCGTTTTTACCCATAAATTTGTTTTGATTAAATTGTGATTAAAAAAAGAAACTAAAAAGCATGTCCCTACTGCCATTTCGTAATGAGGAAATACACACAGTAAAGGACACGCCCATCCACAATAAATCAAAACGGGGTGTACTGACCTGCACTATTTCTTCGGATTCGTTCAGATAAAATTGGTCGTTTTTTCTAACACAAGAAACGCCGGCGGGGCAATATAATGAAAAGTTATTTTATTCTATGTCATACTCTTTTTTATTTAACGGTTTGTCCTACGGGAAGAAAAGTACCGATACAGAAAAGGGGTGTTCGCTGCTTGCCCGGCGTATAGAAGGTAACGACCAAATCACCTGAATCCAAACCAAGGCAAACCGACAGAACACACCCCATCCGGGTGTATCCACATTTTGTCTCTTTTGGATTTGTTCGGGTCGTTTTTTCTATACAAGAAACAAATGCAAATACTTATACTTTATTCACTCTTTAATATCCGTTTCGTACTATTCTCCTTTTAATCTATTCTGTTTCATTCATTTCTCGCTGCAAAGTTAAGGCTTTTTAAGCCAAGAAAACAAGCCTTGCCCCGATTATTTCCCTTTCACTATCCGCTTGATGTCATTCAGCTTGTTCAGCGCCTCAATCGGTGTCAGGTTGTCGACGTCGAGGTTCAGAATCTCGTCGCGTATCTGGCACAGCACGGGATCGTCCAACTGGAAGAAACTGAGCTGCATGCCGCCGGCCGACGACGGTCCTTCGGTGATGGTCTTACCCGTGACGGTACCCGTCTGACGGTTCTCGCGCTCCAGTTGCTTCAGGATTTCGTCGGCGCGCTTCACGATGCTCTTGGGCATACCTGCCAGCCTGGCTACGTGAATACCGAAAGAATGCGCACTGCCGCCCCGCTCCAGCTTGCGCAGGAAGATGACTTTGCCGTCCACTTCCTTCACCGCCACATTGTAGTTCTTGATGCGTCCGAAGCTCTTCTCCATCTCGTTCAGTTCGTGATAGTGCGTGGCAAAGAGGGTGCGTGCCTTGGCTCTGGGATGTTCGTGGATATACTCCAAAATGGCCCAGGCGATGGAAATGCCGTCGTAGGTCGACGTGCCGCGCCCCAGCTCGTCGAAGAGCACGAGGCTGCGCGGCGACAGGTTGTTCAGAATATCGGAGGCCTCGTTCATCTCTACCATGAAGGTCGACTCGCCTACGGAGATGTTATCGCTCGCGCCCACACGGGTAAATATCTTGTCCACCAGCCCGATATGTGCACTCTCGGCAGGCACGAAGCAGCCTATCTGCGCCATGAGAGTGATGAGAGCCGTCTGACGGAGCAGGGCCGACTTACCCGCCATATTGGGACCGGTGATGACGATGATCTGCTGCGTCCGGCTGTCAAGCATCACATCGTTGGCCACATACTTCTCGCCAATGGGGAGCTGCTTCTCGATGACGGGATGGCGTCCCTGGCGGATGTCGAGCACATCGTCGTCCGAAAGGACGGGGCGGATGTAGTTGTTTTCGCGCGCGGCCGTAGCGAACGACAGGAGGCAGTCGAGGCGGGCCACCTGGTTGGCATTGATTTGGATGGCAGGGATGAACTCGCTCAAGGCCTGTACCAGTTCGTTGTAGAGCTGCATTTCGAGCGCCAGTATCTCGCTTTCCGCACCGATTATTTTCTCCTCGTATTCCTTCAGTTCCTGGATGATATAGCGTTCGGCGTTGACCAGCGTCTGTTTGCGTATCCACTCCTTAGGAACTTTCTCCTTATGGACGTTGCGCACCTCGATGTAGTAGCCGAAGAGGCTGTTGTAACCTATCTTCAGGCTCGGTATGCCCGTCAGTTCACTTTCGCGCTGCTGGAGCTGGAGCAGGTAGTCCTTGCCGCTATAGGCTATCTGGCGCAGTTTATCGAGTTCGGAGCTGACACCGGATCTGATGACGTCTCCCTTGTTGACCAGCAGCGGCGGGTCATTGTTGATTTCACGGTCAATGCGGTCGCGGATGGACTGGCAGACGTTGAGCTGCTCGCCGATGCGGTTCAGGCTGGCATTGTCGGCCTCAAGACAGGCTTGCTTAATGGGTTCGACGGCCTGCAAGGCTACTTTCAGCGCCACCAACTCGCGGGGATTGACGCGGCCCACAGCCACCTTCGACAAGATGCGCTCCAGGTCACCGATGCGATGCAGCTGCTCTTCCACCAGGTCACGGAAGTCCGGCTTGCGGAAGAAGTATTCTACTACATCCAAGCGATCGTTGACGGGACGCATGTCCTTCAACGGGAACAGCAGCCAACGCTTCATCAGGCGGGCGCCCATAGGGCAGATGGTTTTGTCGATAACGCTGAGTAGCGAACTGCCTCCGTCGTTCATCGAACCCATCAGTTCGAGGCTGCGCACGGTGAACTTGTCCAATCGGACGTATTTATCTTCCTCGATACGGGCCAGCGACGTGATGTGGCCTATCTGCGTGTGCTGCGTTATGACGAGGTATTGCAGGATGGCTCCTGAGGCGATGATACCGTTCTTCAGATGCTCCACGCCGAACCCTTTCAGGTTCTTCACCTCGAAATGCTTCAGCAACTTCTCGCGAGCCGTTATCTCGGTGAACACCCAGTCGTCCAATTCGAACGTAAAGAACTTGCTGCCAAAATTGCTTTCGAACATCGGTCGCTTGCCCCGCTCGAAGAGTACTTCCTTGGGGCCGAAGTTATTGAGCAACTTGTCGACGTAATCAAACGGCCCTTCCGCCGTCAAAAACTCCCCCGTCGAAATGTCAAGGAAAGCCACGCCGCAGGCTCCCTTGCCGAAATGCACGGCGGCCAGGAAGTTATTCTCCCGGTAGTTCAGCATGTTGTCGTTTATGCTGACACCGGGCGTCACCAGCTCTGTGATACCGCGCTTCACTAATTTCTTGGTGAGCTTAGGGTCTTCCAGCTGATCGCAGATGGCCACACGCTTGCCTGCACGGATGAGTTTGGGCAGGTACGTGTCGAGCGCATGATAAGGAAATCCGGCCATTTCGACGGTCTTCCCCTTGCCGTTGGCACGCTTGGTCAGCGTGATGCCCAAGATTTCGGAAGCCACAACGGCATCGGTCGAATAGGTTTCATAGAAGTCTCCGCAGCGAAACAGCATCACGGCGTCGGGATGTTTCGCCTTGAGTTCGAGAAACTGCTTCATCATCGGGGTAGGGACAATCTCTTCGTTCATGAGGATTCGACTTAACAATTAAACAGAAACAAAGATAAATCTTTTTTAGAAAACAAGCATCCACGAGCTTCAAAACCTTAGCAACCCTTAACAAAATAGTGTCTATTCATAAAACATGTTATATAACACACGTTTTTTCTTGCAGAATTTGCAGGTTTCCCAAAAGTCCGTACCTTTGCAACGTGTTTTTCATAGTATTAGATTTTAAGGTTAACAAAGGTTGGAGTACAGCGGTACTCCTTTTTTTATGCCCGTATGCCAGGGACAGCAGAACTCTTACTTGCTCATCTACAGAATGAATGCCCCTTCTCTTCTGTCCGATCCGACACAAGCCTACGTCAGCAAAACCTCAAATGTTCTTCCCTTTTCTTATTTAAAAGAAAAGTTCATGGCAAAACAACATTAAGAAACCAATTCATTCCGCCGCTTCTCCAGGAGCCGCACGAAATCTTCTTCATTGGCGGGCCGGAGGACATCATGCCTGCCATCCTTATAGTACACCCGCACATAGCGCACCAACACACGGCCCGCCATCTGCATGGACGAACGCCGTTCCACCGACATCACCTCGGCCAACGGACGTTCACGACTGCGGGAAAAACGTCCCTTGTAAATGAGCAGCCGCCCGTCGGCAGTCAGCGTATAGGTGGTATGAATGACTTTTTCAATGAAATGGAACAACAGAATGCTCCACAACACGGCTATCAGAATGTATTTCACCCACAGGCAATAGACCAGCATGAAGGTAAACAGAAACAGGGCTAGATACTGGGCCGCACCGATGCGGGCATGGAAGACTCGGTCTGTCATTTCTCTTTTTTTGCGGTAAAGATATGGATTTTCGACAGCAAAACGCACAAGCAACGCAGTTATTTTGTAGTTTTGCATCCAGCTAATACACATCGTTATGGTAAGAAAGTTCGATTTCCTCGTCATCGGCTCTGGAATAGCCGGTATGAGCTTCGCCCTGAAAGTGGCGGAAAAGGGGACGGTAGCCCTCATCTGTAAGGCCGGAATGGAAGAAGCCAACACCTATTTTGCGCAGGGAGGCATCGCGTCGGTGACCAATCTGGCCGTAGACAACTTCGAGAAGCATATCGAAGACACCATGATAGCCGGTGACTGGATCAACGACCGCGCCGCCGTAGAGAAGGTGGTACGCAACGCTCCCGCACAAATCAAGGAACTCATCAAGTGGGGTGTGAACTTCGATAAGAAGGAAGACGGGACTTTCGACCTGCACAAGGAAGGCGGACACTCGGAGTTCCGCATCCTGCACCACAAAGACAACACGGGAGCCGAGATACAGACTTCGCTCATCAAAGCTGTGAAACGGCATCCCAACATCACCATATTCACCGAACACTATGCGGTGGAAATCATCACACAACACCATCTGGGCATCATCGTGACGCGCTACACACCGGGCATCAAGTGCTATGGCGCCTATGTGCTGAACGAGGCTACGGGCGAAGTAGACACCTTCCTCTCCAGGATAACCGTCATATCTACGGGAGGCTGCGAGGCCGTTTACCGCCACACCACCAATCCGCTGGTGGCTACGGGCGACGGTATCGCCATGGTCTACCGCGCCAAAGGAGCGGTAAAGGACATGGAGTTCATCCAGTTCCACCCCACCGCCCTCTACCATCCGGGCGACCGCCCCTCGTTTCTCATCACCGAAGCCATGCGAGGCTACGGCGGCGTGCTCCGCACAATGGACGGTAAGGAGTTTATGCAGAAGTACGACCCGCGCCTATCGCTTGCTCCGCGCGACATCGTGGCCCGTGCCATCGACAACGAAATGAAGCTCCGGGGGGAGGATCATGTCTACCTGGATGTCACCCACAAAGACCCCGAAGAGACAAAGCGCCACTTCCCCAACATCTACCAGAAGTGTCTCAGTATCGGCATCGACATTACGAAAGACTACATCCCCGTAGCGCCCGCCGCCCACTACCTGTGCGGAGGCATCAAAGTGGACCTTGACGGGCAGAGCAGCATCCGCCGCCTCTACGCCATCGGCGAATGTTCGTGCACGGGCCTGCACGGCGGCAACCGTTTAGCCTCGAACTCGCTCATCGAAGCCGTAGTCTATGCCGACGCAGCCGCCAAGCATGCCCTGAGCGTGCTGGAGCGTTACGACTTCAACGACGACATTCCCGAATGGAACGACGAAGGCACCATCACGGGCGAGGAACGCGTACTCATCACGCAGAGCATGAAGGAAGTGAACCAGATTATGGAGTCGTATGTGGGCATCGTGCGCAGCAACGTGCGCCTGACCCGCGCCTGGAACCGCTTGGACATCCTTTACGAAGAGACCGAACGCCTCTTCAAGCGCTGCAAAGCCACGCGCGAGCTGTGCGAACTGCGCAACATGATCAACGTAGGCTACCTCATCACAAAGCAGGCCATGGATCGCAAGGAAAGCCGAGGGCTGCACTACACCATCGACTATCCGCATCATGCCGACGAGGCCGACACAAAATCGGTCTTATGACATCCATCGACGAGCCATAACAGGCCTTCCATCTTACAAGAAACATCACGATAACACGCCGGCTCTATCGACACAAAAGTAAAACCCATTGGCAACGTCCGCCCGACACGGCCAATGGGTCTTTACTTATAGAATGGATGAACGTCCGAATCTTACCAGTTTTCTTTCTTCACTTCAAAGTAAGCCTGCGGATGCTGGCATGCAGGGCACAGCTCAGGAGCCTTCTCGCCCACATAGATAAATCCGCAGTTGCGGCACTGCCACACCACTTCGCCTTCCCTGGCAAATACGGCATTGTTCTGGATGTTGTTTACAAAAGCCTGATAACGCTCTTCGTGTCCCTTCTCGGCGATGGCAATGTTGCGGTACATCAAAGCGATTTCGGGGAAGCCTTCCTCGTCGGCCATGTCGGCAAACTTGGGGTAGTCAAGCGACCACTCTTCGTGTTCGCCGGCAGCAGCCGCCTGAAGATTTTCGAGCGTCGTGCCGATAACCCCTGCGGGATAGCTGGCCGTAATCTCTACCATACCGCCTTCGAGCCACTTGAACATACGCTTGGCGTGCTCTTTCTCCTGATCGGCTGTCTCCATAAAGATGGCGGCAATCTGTTCGTAACCTTCCTTCTTGGCCACACCGGCAAAGTAAGTGTAGCGCATGCGTGCCTGCGATTCGCCGGCAAACGAAGTCACCAGATTCTTCTCTGTGCGGGTTCCTTTGATACTCTTAGTCATAATCATTCAGTTTTTAAAAGGGTTAATATTCCGTTCTGTTGGTCTCTTATGCTGCAAATGTAGGAAAAAGACTCCAAATGCCTATCATCCAAGTCTATCGGATTTTTCTATTGCATCATAAACAAAATCTATCATGCGGCAGAAACAGGGATTACGAAACAATATAAATCGCTTTCACCCGAAAAAAGCAATGCTTTACGAGGAATAAAACGATGCTTTATAGAGGCAAACAGGCTTTCACCTTAACTTAAATGTAATGTTTTAGAACTGAAAAAGCCAACTTATCCGTAATGGGGTGGGTTGGCTTTTTGTATTAGTTATAGTTTCAAAAAACTATTCCCATGTAAAAGTGTAAATGGTTGTACTCGTATCTGTGTGATTTGTATCATTTGTGGTTGTACGTATCTCTGTGCTGCTTTTTACATATCCGTATTCTTATTATTATGAATGCGGAGATAGCAATAATTATCATAGCAAACCATAGCCCACATAGCCAACCTACTCCCTTATCGATCCAATACCAAATACCTTCTCCTTTAAGTTCAACGAGTTCATAGAATTTAAAGGATTCATGGAATCCATCTAAATTATAGTGTTCAAAGAATTCATAATAGACTGGGTCTATAATATATTTTCTTGTCATTATGAAATAATCATATCCGACTTTAACTGTCATTTTATCCGTTGACAGTTGTATGATAATAAGGTCTTCTCTATCTTTGCCTTGTGAATATAATGATATTGTATCGCCTTTATTCAACCATGTACCATGAACATATTTTGAATAGGTTGTGTCTGTAACCATTCGATAAGAATCAAAATCTCCGTTATTTGATAATCGAATCGTATTGTAGCTGCCATCATTAAGTTTTTCTGATTGCCAATTACCTTTAATTGTCGTAATTTCCACTCCTAAAGACTCCCAGTTAAACACTAGGAGTATGTATAATATAAATAATGGCTTTATTAATAATGAAGATAATAGCCCTACTAATGGTTTCAAACAAGATTTAATATTTATTGCAGTAACTAATTGGATTACTCTCTCTTTATCATCCCTAATAGTAGAGAGAATATCGTTTTTCCATAATAGTAGAAAGAGTAGTATCCCTAAAGTCCAATGGATGCCGAATGCAATCACGTTGCACAAGCCTTTGATCAAACCTAAAAGCACATCTTTAAAAAATGAAAGCATATATTTAAGTTTAGGCTTCCCAATTCCCCGAAGAAAGCGGATAAAAAATAAAGTGTGGGAACTATATCTGCTTTATCCTATAATCAGGCTCTCGCATTGCCTATGGAACGAATAAAACAACAGCTACCCACACCAATTTGACAATATCTAAAAGCCTTATAAACATAAGGTAGGTATATATCAAATAGCGGGGTGCTATTGCTACCATCTTCGTTCCATTTCAAATTTGCGAGATTTGATTATAGAAGATAATCTCAATAACACCTTTCGTTAAATATGTCCTTCCAGTGCCTTAACGCATTAAGGCCTCTGAAATTGTTGCAAAGTTAGCGAAAGATTTTGAATAGCTAAATAAAACGCTGAAAAATGTAGGTTTTAATGCTTCAAAACATATCGGTAGTAAGTAATTAACGTGAGCTCGAATATAATTAGAAAATAACCGGTTGCCCATTACTGACGGTTTCAATCAAGGCTTTTTCTGAGAAAAATCCTGTCGGAAATGCCCGTCAGTAAACTCCTCATGTTGCTTTTAACTTTGGTTACAACGCATATTTCTTGCAAAAATCATCGGCCAAACAATAAATCTCTGTAACTTTAGGCTCTGGAAATATAGCGGTAATCGTTCAAGTCTTATAATTCAGCACTATAAGTTTAATGCTTTTGCCGCTATATTCCTAATAATCAAATGAACAAGTCAGCTTTTATTTCGAACTCACGTTAAACTAAGAATGAAAAGATTATTCAAGCGGTTCCTGAGGATTGCAATTTCAATTTATATCTTACTTATCGTAACAATCCTTACATGCCACTTTATTGTGGTTGGCAATGCCTACGGCAGAACCTATGACGATGTTGTTTCTATCCCTCACAACTGTTACGGATTACTCCTTGCCACCTCTCCAATTACGCCCGAAGGCGCACATAATTTCTATTTTGACAATCGCATTAAAGCGGCAGACGAATTGTATAAAGCCGGTAAAATTCATTTCATCATAGCCAGCGGCGGCAATTATACTCAATCTCAAAAGAACGGCTGTGACGAGCCGACAGCCATTCGAGACTCTCTTATGGCGAAAGGTATTCCAACCGATAGAATAATCCTTGACTATGAAGGTACGCGCACACTCCATTCCATAGTCAAAGCAAAGAAGGTTTATGGACTTGACAGCGTGACCCTGATTTCGCAGAAATATCACAATGAACGAGCTATATACCTTGCAGATCACTATGGACTTCATGCCGTAGGCTATAATGCTGAGCCGTCTCCAATCCGTCGCAACCGTATAAAGAATACCTTACGCGAATACCTTGCCCGCATTAAAATGTTCATTGATATAAACACCCCGAATATAAAATAACGTGGACGGGATGCTATTTCGACATTCAAAACCCTACCTGCATCAGGCAGCAGGTTCTTCGCCCAACGGATGATAATCGACAAACAAGCAAAACAACAAGAGTGTCAATCCAAATAAATGCGTTCTTGAAAAAATATTCCCGTTTCGCTTGCTTTCTTCCCAAATTCTCACTTACTTTGTTCGACGTTGAACTTTAAATGAGACAGTATTATGGGCAAGAAAGAAAAGAAAATGATGCACACTCGCAAAGAAGAGCAACAAGGCAGAAAGGTAATGATCGGTTTAGGAGTGGCAGCCGTAATTATAGCCGTCCTGATGTTTGTTGCCTTTACTTATCTGGCATAAATGGGACAGGAAATAGAACGCAAATTCTTGGTTGAAGGAGAATACAAAGCGCAAGCCTACGCCCACAGCCGCATTGTGCAGGGGTACATCTGTAGTGCAAGAGGACGGACTGTACGCGTCAGAATTCGTGGAACCCAAGGTTATCTCACCATCAAAGGAGCATCGGATGCTACAGGCATGAGCCGATATGAATGGGAAAAGGAAATACCGCTCGACGAAGCACAGGAACTGATGAAACTCTGTGAGCCGGGAGTTATTGACAAGACGCGCTACTTGGTACAGAGCGGAAACCATGTCTTCGAAGTAGACGAATTCTACGGTGACAACGCAGGACTGGTTATCGCAGAAGTAGAACTGGCCTCGGAAGATGAGACTTTTGAGAAACCGGATTTTATCGGACAAGAGGTAACGGGTGACATCCGCTACTATAATTCACAACTGATGAAACACCCCTATACACAATGGTAGTGCCGGAAAGGGCCTGCATACATTATCCATTTAAATTCCCCCTGCCAAAGAGACTACAGGGACACAAGGCCGTTTATGGGAAAACTATATCAATACTTACCCGGGGAATTGGTTAATTTCGTTCTGGTAACCCTTTTCTCTCTGCTCATCGGGCTTTCACAACGAAGAATAAGCCTGAAGCGCGAGGGCGAGACTACACTCTTCGGAACCGACCGTACATTCACCTTCATCGGCATTCTGGGCTACTTGCTCTACATTCTTGACCCTACGGACTATCGGCTGTTCATGGGCGGAGGTATGATATTGGGGCTGCTATTGGCTCTAAACTATTATGTAAAGCAGACACGCTACCGCGTGTTCGGTGTGACAACCATTGTCATTGCCTTGATAACCTACTGCCTGGCTCCTATCGTAGCGACCCAGCCTTCCTGGTTTTATGTAATGGTTGTCGTAACGGTATTGCTGTTCACCGAATTGAAGCATACTTTCACCGAGCTGGCCCAACGCATGAAAAACGATGAAATGACGACTTTGGCCAAGTTTCTTGCTATCAGCGGCATCATCCTCCCCATGCTTCCCAAAGAGAACCTGATACCGGGTATCGACCTGGCACCTTACAGCATCTGGCTGGCAACGGTCGTCGTTTCGGGCATCTCTTACCTTTCCTATCTGTTGCGGCGATATGTGTTCCATCAGTCCGGTCTGTTGGTTTCCGGCATCATAGGCGGACTTTACAGCAGTACGGCCACCATTTCCGTGCTGGCGCGTAAAAGCCGTTCGGCTACAGCGGAAGAGGCTCCTGAATATGCCGCTTCCATGCTAATGGCTGTGAGCATGATGTTTTTGCGCTTCCTGATACTGATCGGCATCTTCAGCCGTGAGACATTAGCCTGTATCTACCCTTATCTCCTGATTATGGCAATAGTCACGGCCGGCGTAGCCTGGTATATACACTCCAGACTGCCGGCTTCCGTAATAGGCAGAGTGGAGGAAGAAGACAGCAGCAATCCGCTGGAATTCAAAGTTGCACTGATCTTCGCCGTATTGTTCGTCGTATTTACAGTGGCTACCCACTACACCTTGATTTACGCCGGAACCGAAGGTCTGAACCTGCTCTCCTTTATTTCCGGCTTCAGCGATATTACTCCCTTTATTCTCAACTTGCTGCAAGGCACCGGCAGGGTAGCCACCGTCGTCATTACAGCTTGCAGCATGCAGGCCATCATCAGTAATATCATCGTAAACATGTGCTACGGGTTGGGGTTCGCCGGACGGAAAAGCACCCTCCGTCCTTGGATCTTGCGAGGCTTCGGCATTGTAATTGCCATAAACCTGTCTCTGCTTCTATTCTTCTATCTGGTATAAGCGGCATCCACCACAGATAATGGATGCTGCGAAGCCATCCCCTATTGACCTTTTTTAACTACAAATTTATCGTAATCGCAATAAAAGCAATTATTTTTGCTGCCCGTATGTGATTTAAAGGCACATGCAACGACTGATAAGACGATAACAAGAACAGTCAAATAAATTAGGAAAAAACGCATGAACTTAAAAACTACCGTGCTGCTATGGATGCTTTTCATATCCGGGCTGGCAGTAGCACAGAACGCAGTTGTCTCTTCTTTTCAGCTGAAAGGAATTCTGCTCGACTCGCTGACACAGGAGGGAGAACCTTATGCCACCATTCGTGTAGCACGTAAATCGACACCCGACAAACCGGTAAAAATGATGGTTTCCGATATGAAAGGATGCTTTCAAGAAAACGTAAAGGGAACCGGACATTTCATTATGACCATCACGTCTGTAGGACGTAATCCCATTGTGAAAGAATTTTCCGTCAAAGCCGGTCAGAAGCTGGTGGATTTTGGTACGTTGTATATCACTGATGCCTCCAACGAACTGGGCCAAGTGGAAGTCGTAGCACAGAAACCGCTGGTAAAAGCTGATATTGACAAAATTGAATACAACGTAAAAGACGACCCCGACTCGGAAACCAATTCCCTGCTCGAGATGCTCCGCAAGGTGCCGTTAGTGACCGTAGACGGAGAAGACAACATTCAGGTAAATGGCAGCAGCTCGTTCAAGGTCTACGTAAACGGAAAGCCCAACAACATGATGAGCAATAATCCGACGGAAGTGCTGAAAAGCATGCCCGCCAATACGATCAAGCATATTGAAGTCATCACCAATCCGGGTCCGAAGTACGATGCCGAAGGTGTAGGAGGTATTCTGAACATTGTGACCGAAGGCGGCGGATTCGAGGGCTATACCGTGACGCTGAGCGGCAATGTAAACAACCGGGGTGCCGGCGGCGGTCTGTTCGGTACCGTACAGAAAGGCAAGTTTACCGTGAGCGCCCGCTACAATTACAATCACAACGACAACCCACGCAGTTATTCAGGCGGAATGCAACGGGCTACGGACACCGGCGCGGAAGTTGCCAATTTAGACTATGAAGGCAGCAGCAAAGGCAGCGGTTCTTTCCAATCGGGCAGCATGGAGGCCAGCTACGAAATTGATTCACTGAACCTGATTTCCGCCTCATTCGGTTTGTGGGGAGGCGGAAATAACAGTCATGGCAGCAGCGATTATGTCGGCAATTCACCTTTGGACAACCACCTGCTTTACCAGTACGGCATTGGGAGCCGCAGTAAATCGTCCTGGTATTCTATCGACGGCGGAATTGATTACCAACGTCTTTCCCCCACCATAAAGGGACGCATGTTCACCCTTTCTTATAAGGTGAATACACGCCCGCAGACATCGGACTCCTATTCGGAATACGACATCGCCTATGGCCATGATGACTGGGCCGGCTACCTGCGCCGACTGGAAGACCAGCACAATGACGGAAGCCAGAATACGACCGAACACACGTTCCAGGCAGACTACACAACCCCCATTGGCAAGCTGCATACCATCGAATCGGGCGTAAAGTATATCTTACGCAACAACTCTTCAGACAACGACCGTTACCTGCGGACGGCAGCCAACAACTCGGACTATGTATTCGACGAGGAGTACAGCACGCACTACCGCCATCAGAACGACATCATCGCAGCCTATCTGGGCTACGGCCTGAAGTGGAAGAAACTGTCAGGACGTTTGGGCCTCCGATACGAACATACCATCGAGGACGTGAAATACCTCCTGGGACGCGGCGATGACTTCCGCAAGAACTACGACAACATGGTACCCTCCGCCTCACTGGGCTGGGAGCTGACCGACCTGTCCAACCTTCGTTTGGGCTACAACATGCGCATCTATCGTCCCGGCATCTGGTATCTGAATCCCTATCTGAACGACAGCAATCCGTCCAGCCTC
The DNA here is from genome assembly GCF_947632445.1 of uncultured Bacteroides sp. Classification (GTDB taxonomy): domain Bacteria; phylum Bacteroidota; class Bacteroidia; order Bacteroidales; family Bacteroidaceae; genus Bacteroides. Next base: position 108,932 of record NZ_CANRPM010000001.1, read on the forward strand.
AGCCAGGGCAACCCGGAACTGGACAGTGAAAAGAGCCATGCCTTTGATTTAAGTTATAGCAACTTCACGCCGAAGTTCAACATCAACGTATCCGCCCGCTATTCGTTTACGAACAACAGCATCCAGTCTGTCACCAACCTTGTATCCGAAGATGATATTCCCGACCTTTCGGAAGACAAAAAAACAGGCAAGGACGTGCTCTACACTACCTATCAGAACATCGGCAAAAGCCGTAATCTCAACCTGAGCGCCTATGTCAACTGGAACGCCACAAAAGACACCCGTGTCTATGCCAACCTGTTCGGCGGCTATACGCACCTGAAAGGAGCCAACGGACTGGAAAACGACGGATGGAACCTCTTTGCCTATGGCGGCGCGCAGCAGACTTTCAAATACGACTGGCGTCTGAGTGTAAATGTCTTTGGCCAAACCCCGTGGATCATGCTGCAAGGTAAAGGAAGCAGTTTCTTCAGCTACAGCCTGAACCTGAACAAGTCATTCATGAACCGCCGCCTGTCGCTATCGGCCTTTGCAAGCAACTTCTTCAAGAAATATAACAAGTTTGAGTCGCACATCGAAGGACAGGGATTTATCCAGGACAGCTGGAACAAGCACCCGCAAATGCGCTTCGGACTGAGTGTCAGCTACCGCATCGGTGAACTGAAAGCCAGCGTAAAGAAAGCCGCACGCACCATCACGAACGACGACGTGAAGTCGGGTGGCGACAGCGGCGCTCCCGGAAGTGAAGGCGGCGAATGATGCTGCCGCAACACAGTGCTTTCTGAGATGCTGACACAGTGCTTCCTTACCCTCTCATACCGTGCTTTATGAGGAGGTGAGAAAGCACTGTATGAGACCCTCAGGATATATAACATCAGGGTACAAGAAAATACAGCAACGGGGAAGCATGGAATGCAACATCAAATGGCAGCTTTCGCCAGTGTCAGTATGCTGATGCGCAAGCCCTCAATGCCGGCGAAAGCATCGGCACAGGCGGTCACCGTAGAACCGGTAGTCAGCACATCGTCCACCAGCAGAATATGCTTGCCCGTATAGCGTTCGGGATGGTCTGTCTGAAAAATGCCTGCCACATTCTCCCACCGCTCGTAAGCTGACTTACGAGTCTGTGTCGGCGAATGCACACATCTCTTTACCGTCTGTATATCCAGCTTGATTCCCGTCACATCCGCAATACCGGAGGCTAAGCATTCACTTTGATTATATCCCCTCGCCCGCTGCTTACGGGGATGCAAAGGGACCGGTACAATGGCATCTATCCCATCGAAAAAACCGCTTCCGGCAATTTCTTCCGCCACAAGACGTCCCATCGTCCGGCCAATATCCGCCTTTCCACCGTATTTCAGCAGATGGAGAATATGCCGAAAATCACTTCCCTTATGATAAAGGAAATAGGAGGTGGCACGCTCCAACGGAATCTTTCCCCAAAACAGTTTCTCCACCGGATTGTCCCGCTCCAAGTGCCAATTTGTGCGGGGCATGTCGATGTTGCAGCGCAGGCAAATCACTTCTTCACCCTCGTGCAAGCACGTTCCGCAGACGACACACCGACGGGGAAAGAACAGATGTGCCAGCCCCTGTAGCCAAAGTTTCCAACTGCCGGTCTTCATTTCTTCTGTCCTTACAACCCTTCGGGGAGACATCCTTGAATAATTTCTAAGAACGTATCGTGTAAGGCGCCATTGGTCGCTACGATGTGATGCCCTTCCAAGAACGATGCAGACCCTCTAAAATCTGTCACTCGTCCTCCGGCCTCCTGTATCATCAATGCGGCAGCCGAAAAGTCCCACTTCCCGATAAAAGCCTCCAACCAAGCATCATATCGCCCTGCCGCCACATAGCAGAGTGCCAAGGCGGCCGACCCGTTCATACGGATCGCGGCGGCCTTTCCGTAAAGCCGTTGCATCAGATGCTCCGCCGTAGAGGCATACAGCCGGGCATTGTAGGGAAGTTCGGCCACGACATAGGCATCGTCTAAAGAAACGACATCGGATACCCGAATCCGGTCTCCGTTCAGATAAGCTCCCCCATCCTTCCAGGCATAGAAACATTCGTCGCGCACAGGTTCATAGACCACGCCCAGCAGCAGTTCGCCGCGACTCCGCAAAGCGATACTCACACAATAAGGCGCCACGTCGTGAATATAGTTCGTCGTACCGTCCAACGGGTCGACCACCCAGCAGAACGGTTCATTGTGATAGTCAGCCGAACCCTCTTCGGCAATAAAACCGGCTTCGGGCATTAATGCATGCAACGCAGACACAACCCGTCGCTCGGCTTCCTTATCGACATACGACACATAGTCATGGGCATTCTTCTGCTCCACGACTTCCCGACGAAAATTCTTCCGTTCTTCCTTCAAGAAATGTCCGGCTTTCCGGGCTATCCGACAGACTTCTCCTGTCAGCCATTTCAGATTATCCATATCTCAATCCTTAAATTCAACCAAAAATAACGGTTTCCTACACATTTACCAAAGAATATATCCTAAGATTTTACTAATTGCTTACCTTTGCAGGCAATACCAACATTCCAAATACTTTGATGAGCATGACTGAGCATCCTCTCTCCCAATTCGCCTATTGTCCCAAATGTGGTTCTCCCCGTTTCGGGATACATAACGGAAAGTCCAAACAATGTCCCGATTGCGGCTTTGTCTACTACTTCAACCCGTCCTCGGCTACAGTGGCCTTTATCGTCAATACCCGACACGAGCTGCTCGTATGCCGGCGTGCCAAGGAACCCGCCAAAGGGACACTCGACCTGCCCGGAGGCTTTGTCGACCTGTATGAAACGGCCGAAGAAGGTGTGGCGCGCGAAGTACTGGAGGAAACCGGTATGACTGTTACGCAGGCACGATACCTGTTCTCCCTGCCCAATCTGTATCTTTACTCAGGCTTCACGGTCCATACGCTCGACATGTTCTTCCGTTGTCAGGTAGAAGACACACTCCATTTTCAGGCGATGGACGATGCGGCAGATACCTTCTTTGTTCCCTTCGAGAAATTACAACCGGAGGAATTCGGACTTGCCTCCATCAGAGAAGGATTAAAGAAATTCCTGAAAGGATTTGTGTAATATCCTAAAAAATATCAACAGGGCAAAGAAATGCCGGTCAAAAGACGTACTTTTGTGAATACACTTATTACATATATAAAGGACATGAAGCATAAATTCTCACGCATACTCTGTGCAGCACTGTATTGTGCTCCGTTAGTTGTAGCGGCACAGAACACCGAAAAAGCGGCCTCCTTGCAGCAGGATTATCAGGAAGGAAAGACCTTGTTCCAAGAAAAAGCCTATGCAGCTGCCATTACTCCCTTGCGGGCTTTCTTACAGAAAGCTGAAACCGAAGGCTCTCAGCCGCCGCATACAGGCGAAGTACTGGAAGCCGAATATATGTTGGCCTGTTCCGCCTATGAAATGAGAGACGGACGGAGCAATGAATTCCTACGGGATTTCTTGGACAACCATCCCGATACGCCCCATGCCAACCGCATCTATGCACTGATGGCGTCCAACTATTTCTTCTCACAGGACTATGACAATGCGCTGGCCTTGTTCAACGCTTCCGATCTGTCTCTGCTGGCAGACCATGAACGCGACGACATGACATACCGCAGGGCCATGTGTTATCTGGAGACAGGGAAAGTAAAGGAAGCGGCTATCTGGTTCGAAACGCTGAAAAACACCGGATCACGCTATGAAACAGACTGTACCTACTATCTGTCTTACATCCGCTACACCCAGCAACGCTACGACGAGGCTCTGAACGGCTTCCTCACCTTGCAGGACAACGACAAATACAAAGCGCTGACCCCCTACTATATCGCAGAAATCTATCTGATAAAGAAACAATACGACAAAGCGGAAATTGTAGCCCAAAACTATCTCTCCGCCTACCCCGGCAACGAGAATACGGCAGAGATGTACCGCATCATCGGATCGGCCTGCTACCACATGGGGAAATACCATGAAGCCATGCAGGCGTTCGAACAGGATGGTGCCGCCACCCGTCGCGATGCCCTGTACATGTATGGCCTGGCTAACTATCATTGCGGCGTCTACAGCCAGGTGCCCGTATTGCTGTCCCGCGTCACGCAGGAAAAAGATGCTCTGAGCCAGAACGCTTACCTGCACATGGGCTTGGCCTATCTCAAATTGGCTGAAAAGAATAAAGCCCGCATGGCGTTCGAACAAGCTGCCGCTTCGGATGCCAACAGAGCCGTCAAAGAACAGGCATCCTACAATTATGCCCTCTGCATCCACGAAACATCCTATTCTGCCTTCGGCCAATCGGTCACCGTTTTCGAGAAATTCCTGAATGACTTTCCACAATCGGCCTATGCTGACAAGGTGAGCGATTATTTAGTTGAAGTATATATGGAAACACGCAGCTACGAAGCAGCCCTGAAGTCCATCAACCGTATCAAATCACCTAATTCGGCCATACAGAAAGCAAAAGTGCGCGTCCTGTTCCAACTGGGTACACAAGCCTTTGCCAATGCCGACTTCCAGAAAGCAATCAACTACTTCGGCCAGTCTTTCCAATATGCGGCCCTCTTCGGCCAGCAAGGCAAAAGAGAACAAGGCAAAGCAGCCTATTGGCGTGGCGAATCCTACTACCGTCTGGGACAAATGCAGCAAGCAGCCGACGACTTTAACCGCTATCTGAACTGCAATCCCGACACGAACAACGAGATGTATGCACTGGCCCACTACAACTTAGGATACATCGCTTTCCATCGCAAGAACTACACCGATGCCGAAAGCTATTTCAATCGCTACATCCAACTGGAGAAAGGGCAAAATCCGGCAGCCTTGGCTGACACTTATAACCGTCTGGGCGACTGCTGCCTCCATGTACGCCGTTTCGATGAAGCCATCCGCTACTATACCCGTGCCGAGAACATGGGAACGGCTTCGGGCGACTATTCCTACTACCAACTGGCTTTGGTGGCCGGTCTGCAAAAAGACTACAACGGCAAGATAACGCTGCTCGACCAACTGGCACAGAAATATCCCAATTCACCCTATGCCATCAACGGGTTATATGAAAAAGGACGTTCGTATGTACAAAGCAATCAAAGCGCCCAGGCCATCGCAACCTTCCGCGAGCTATTATCCAAATATCCCGAAAGTCCTATCGCACGCAAGGCTGCCGCTGAAATAGGCCTTCTCTACTATCAAAACGAAGACTACAACCGGGCTATCGAAGCCTACAAGCACGTCATCATGAAATATCCGGGCAGTGAAGAAGCCCGTTTGGCCATGCGCGACCTGAAAACCATCTACGTGGATGCCAATCGCGTGGACGAATATGCTGCCCTGGCCGCACAGATGCCGGGCCAGATACGTTTTGAAGCCAGCGAACAGGACTCGCTGACCTACATCGCCGCCGAGAAGGTTTATATGAAAGGCGAAATTGCATCCGCCAAGACAAGCTTCGAACGCTATATTCAAAGCTATCCTGAAGGTGCTTTCTGCCTGAATGCCCACTATTATCTCTGCCTTATCGGCAAAGAACAGAAGGACGACGAAGCCGTATTGCTGCATGCAGGCAAGCTACTCGAATTCCCCAACAGCCCTTATGCCGGAGAGGTCTTGCCCATGCATGCCGAAATCCTCTTCAACCGCCAGCAATACGACTTGGCGCTGGCCGATTACAAGCAACTGCAAGCTCGCGCTACTACTACCGAATACAGACAGTTGGGAACTACGGGCGTACTGCGTTGCGGCGTACTCTTGAAAGACGACGTAGAAACCATCCATGCAGCCACTGCCTTACTGTCGGAAACCAAACTGACACCCGAACTGCAAAACGAAGCTTTGTACTATCGAGCCAAGGCTTACCTCAACCAAAAGGCACAACAAAAGGCAACCGAAGACTTGCAGGTACTGGCTAAAGACACACGCACACTCTATGGCGCCGAAGCCAAATACCTGCTTGCCCAACAACTGTATGACAACGGCGATTACACGGCAGCCGAGAAGGAAGTACTCGATTTCATTGAACAGAGCACTCCGCATGCCTACTGGCTGGCACGCAGCTTTATCCTCCTGTCCGATGTATATGTAGCTATGGACAAGAAACTCGATGCACGCCAATATCTCCTCAGTCTGCAACAGAACTACCAGGCAGACGATGACATCGCCGGAATGATTGAAGAAAGATTAGCTAAACTGAAAGAATAACAAGATTTTCCTCATAAATAACAAACGAATATGAAAAATATGCGATATATACTCGGAGGAGCAGCCCTGATAGGACTTCCTCTGACCTTGCAAGCACAGGAGCAGACTCAGGATACGGCCTTGGTGCGCACGGTGGTAGTAGAGCAGGAATACAATCCAAATATCATGGACGCTTCGAAAATCAATGTTCTTCCACAGATAGAAGTACCGGTTATGACCAAGAAAGCAGTGGAATACAACGAGACACCGATGCCGACGGCACAAATCCCCGTAACAACCATGCAACCTTATACAGGCATTGAACCCTTGACGAAAGCCAAAGGAGGATATGCACGTCTGGGGTACGGCAATTACAATAATCTCGACTTGCTGGCCAACTACCTGTTTACCCTTTCAGACGACGATCGGCTGAACCTACATCTCGATATGGACGGAATGAACGGCAAATTGGATATGGACGACTACACAAAGACATGGAAGTCACGTTATTATCACACTCGTGCGGGCATAGACTACCGGCACCGTTTTCGTTCACTGGACTTAAATCTAAGCGGCCATTTCGGCTTAAGCAACTTCAATTTCATGCCCGAATGGAATGCCAATAAACAAAAGTTCGCCTCCGGTGACATACACCTCGGATTCAAGAACCGCAATAAGGATCTTTCGTTGGACTATGCCGTCGAGACCAATCTCCTCCTTTACCAGCGCCAATATGACCTTGTTGCTGAAAATACAGGCGAAAGCATGATACGCACCAAAGCCGAGGTATCGGGGAACATCTCGGACGAACAACTTATCCATATCGCATTCAACATGGATAACGCATTCTACCGGAAAGCCAATTTCGAGGATTGCACCTCCATCGGACTGAACCCCAGCTATCAGTTCCAAAATGACGACTGGAAACTGAAACTCGGTGCACATATTGACTTTGCTATCGGCTTCGGCAAGGAAGTCCGCATAGCCCCCGATGTACAAATACAATACAACTTCTCGGACAGCTACCTGCTTTACGTACAAGGTACAGGAGGCAAGCGGCAGAACGATTTCCGCCAACTGGAAAGTTATAATCCTTACGGACAGTTTCAAAACCAGCTTGATGCTACCTACGAGCAGCTGAACACCGCCATTGGATTCAAAGCCGGCCCCGTCAATGATTTGTGGTTCCACCTCTACGCAGGCTATCAGGATTTAAAAGATGACCTTTTCCTTATCCGTGACTTTTTAATAGGCGGCCCTTTACGAACAAGACTGGACCTCGGACAAGCTGACGCACGCAACGTCTATGCAGGCGGTGAGATGACTTACAGCTACAAGCAGCTGTTCGGCTTCAACGTATCGGCTGTCTACCGCAGCTGGAGTACCCCTGACAAGGGACAAAACGCTTATGGCGAAAGCTGCATTCTCGATTTCAAGCCTGCCTTGGAAGCCAATACCCAAGTCGATGTATCTCCACTTTCGGCGCTCCGTTTCTCGTTAGGCTACCAACATATCGGACGTAGCGAAGTAGAAGGGAAACGTGCGGATGCCGTCAGCAATCTTTACGTATCTGCCAACTACGATGTCTTTGAAAACATGGCCGTCTACGCCCGATTCAACAATTTATTGAACAAAGACTACCAATATTATGAAGGCTGTCCGGCCCAAGGCATTAACTTCTTGGGAGGTGTAAGTTTTCGTTTTTAGTTTTTTTCTTTATATTATTAAGGAGGGAAAATTGTTTTTTTCTACTTTTGCGGACAAAATCAGTGGGATATATCCGCTACAAAGTAAGATTTTATGCAGAAGAATTTAGTCATTGTTGAGTCACCGGCCAAGGCCAAGACCATTGGGAAATTCTTGGGAAAGGATTTTGAAGTCTTGTCCAGCTACGGGCATATCCGTGACTTACGGAAGAAAGATTTCAGTATAGACGTAAACAACCATTTTGAACCGCAATATGAAATACCGGCGGACAAAAAGAAACTTGTAGCGCAACTAAAAGAAGAAGCCTCCAAAGCCGAAACGGTATGGCTGGCTTCCGATGAAGACCGCGAAGGAGAAGCCATCGCCTGGCATTTGTATGAAGTACTGAACTTGAAACCTGAACGCACACGGCGCATTGTCTTCCACGAAATCACCAAAAACGCAATCTTGCGTGCCATTGAGAACCCGCGACAAATCGACTTGAATCTGGTGGATGCCCAACAGGCACGACGCATTTTGGACCGTATCGTCGGCTTTGAACTTTCGCCTGTACTATGGCGCAAAGTAAAACCTGCCCTTTCAGCCGGACGTGTACAGTCGGTAGCTGTGCGCCTCATCGCTGAACGCGAACGTGAAATCCAGGCTTTCCATAGCGAAGCTGCCTACCGCGTAACAGCAATCTTCCCCGTACCCGATGCTGACGGTAAGTTAGTAGAAATGAAAGCGGAACTGGAACACCGCTTCAAAACCAAAGAAGAAGCACGTCATTTTCTCGAAATCTGCAAGGATGCCACTTTTACCATCCAAGACATTGCTACACGCCCGCTGAAAAAGAGTCCTGCCGCTCCCTTCACCACTTCGACCCTTCAACAGGAAGCGGCCCGCAAACTGGGATTCTCTGTGGCACAGACCATGATGATAGCACAGAACCTTTACGAATCGGGACACATCACCTACATGCGTACCGACTCGGTCAACCTCTCTGAACTGGCCATCAACGCCGCTCGCGAAACCATCATTGCCAAGATGGGTGAACGCTATCTGCACTCACGACACTTCACAACTAAAACCAAAGGGGCACAGGAAGCTCACGAAGCTATCCGCCCCACCTACATGAAGAATGTCAAAATAGAGGGCACCGCCCAGGAACGCCGTCTTTACGACCTGATATGGAAACGTACACTGGCCTCACAAATGGCCGACGCCGAACTGGAAAAGACTACCGTCACTATTGGCCTCAGCAATATCAACGAAACATTTACCGCAGTAGGAGAAGTTGTCAAATTCGATGGCTTTCTACGTGTATATCGTGAATCACATGATGATGAAGCCGAAAGCGACGATATCGCAGGACTGCTGCCTCCGCTCACGCAAGGGCAGATACTGGACTATAGCACTGTGACCGCTACTGAACGCTTTACCCTCCAACCGCCACGCTACACCGAGGCCAGTCTAGTACGCAAACTTGAGGAGCTGGGCATCGGACGTCCGTCCACCTACGCCCCTACTATTTCTACTATCCAGCAACGAGAGTATGTAGTGAAAGGCGAAAAACCCGGTAAAGAACGTAAATACGAAGTGCTGACTTTGGGAAAAGGAAAGAATATAACCGAAAGTACCCGCACAGAACTGACCGGTGCCGAGAAATCCAAACTGCTCCCTACCGACATCGGTATGGTAGTAAACGATTTCCTCACGGAGTACTTCCCCGATATCCTTGACTATAACTTCACGGCCACCGTCGAAAAGCAGTTCGATAAAATCGCTGAAGGTGAAACGAAATGGATTACCGTACTCGACCGTTTCTATCGCAAGTTCCAACCCTCAGTAGAGAAAACACTTGCTACCAAAAACGAACATAAAGCAGGCGAACGTCTGCTGGGTATGGATCCTGCAAGCGGCAAGCCTGTATTTGTAAAAATAGGCCGTTTCGGTCCCGTAGTACAAATAGGCAGTGCCGATGATGGCGAAAAACCGCGCTTCTCCCGATTAGAGAAGGGCATGTCCATTGAGACCATTACACTGGACGAGGCATTGAAGCTTTTCCGTTTACCTCGCACACTTGGCGAATACGAAGGAGCTGAAATCAAAGTAAGTAGTGGCCGCTACGGTCCCTATGCCCAGTGGAAGAGCATGTTCGCTTCCCTATCCAAAGGTACCGACCCGCTGACTATCACATTGGATGAAGCTGTAGCTCTCATTAAAGAGAAACAAGAAGCTGAAGCCAAACGCCACATCAAGAAGTTCGACGAAGATCCCGAACTTGAAATTATGAACGGCCGTTATGGCCCTTACATTGCCTATAAGGGGAGCAACTATAAGATACCTGAAGGCATTACACCGGAAGACCTTAACTTACAAGCTTGTATGGATCTAATCAAAATCCAAAACGACCCCAATAAGCCTAAAACGCGGCGTGTACGGCATCTTTCATAACGTATCCGTAAAATAATGCAGCGGTACGTGGACGAGTTCTGTTTCCAGCTCAACCACAGGGATGAGGAAGAAGCGTTTAATTGTCTCGTGAATCTTGTAGTGAAATAACATTAAAAACGTAATAGAATGAATACTAGTAAATTGCGAATAGGGGGGGGGGAACAAACAACTCCACCAAGCAAAAAAAGGAAAGAACGATGAGTTCTATACCCAGTTGACCGACATTGAAAACGAATTAGTCCATTACAAATCATTCTTTCGCGGAAAAACTGTTCTCTGCAATTGTGACGACCCGCGCATTAGCAATTTTTTCAAATATTTCGCCCTCAGTTTTAACATCTTAGGACTGAAACGAATCATTACGACCTGTTACAAGAATAATTGTCCCGACCTGTTTAGTCAGAACACTTCGGAGCAAGCAGTTTATCTGATTTACGACGGCAACGACGGAAAAAGTATGCCCGACTGGGACAAAGTGGACGTAAAGCCCCTGCATGGCGACGGGGATTTCCGCAGTGCCGAATGCATCGAACTATTGGAACAAGCCGATATAGTAGTAACCAATCCGCCGTTTTCTTTGTTTCGTGAGTATGTAGCGCAGCTTATAGCCTACGACAAGAAATTTCTGATTATCGGCAATAAAAATGCGATTACATACAAGGAAATATTCCCGCTTATAAAGGAAAACCGAATGTGGGTAGGATTCCAACCAATGAGTGTGGACATGTTATTTGATATACCCAAAGAGCAACAGGAAGAATTGCTGAAAGATAGTAAAAATGGGAGCAAATATAGAATTGTCAATGGAGTGGTTAAAGGGAGGTCAGCGTCAATTTGGTTTACCAATCTTGAACATAGCAAACGCAACGAAGAACTGATACTTTACAAGCGGTATAATCCTGAAGAATATCCAAAGTTCGACAATTACGATGCAATTAACGTTGATAAAGTAAATGAAATCCCCTGCGATTACTACGGAGTAATGGGTGTGCCGATTACTTTCCTTGACAAGTACAATCCTAAACAATTCGAGATAGTCGAATTTAGGAAAGGTACGGACGGAAAGGACCTTGTATATAGCACGCGGGGGGGGGGGCAGATTCAGCCTTACTTCAGAATACTCGTCCGTCGATGCCGATAGCTGGACTAATGAACAATCCGAAAGATACGGCAGTGGGTGGGTTGAGCAAGTACGCAAGAATTCTCATTCGACAACTGCCATAGCTGGAATGATAAAAAGTAATGAAGGAATCATTGGAAACAGGATAACTTACGCCCGTGTATTGATTCGCAAAATTCAACACTAAATCACAAATGATATGAAAATCGAACTGCACCAAATCTCAATCCGCGAACTCGTGGAGAGGTACAAAGACAATGATGAAGAGGGCATTGTCGGCTATGGCGGACGTTTGGATATACGTCCGAAATACCAGCGCAATTTCGTTTACGACAGAGAGCAGGAAAAAGCCGTTATCGCCACCATACGCAAAGGCTTCCCGCTAAACGTCATGTATTGGGTAAAACGCGAAGACGGCACTTTTGAAGTGCTTGACGGTCAGCAGCGCATCTTGAGCATCTGCCACTATGTAAATAACGTGTTTGCCGTATATGACGAAAGGCTAAACGGAGAGTTCACATTCGACAATTATGCAGACGATATTGAAGAAACCGAAAAATTTCTCGGATATGAACTGATGGTTTATTTCTGCGAGGGCAGTTATACCGAAAAACTCCAATGGTTTCGGACTATCAACATCGCAGGATTGAAACTCACTGAACAAGAGTTGCTGAATGCGAACTATGCGAGCGAATGGCTGACCGACGCAAAACGATATTTCAGCAAGCGCGATTGTGTCGCAACCAAAATAGGCAGCAAATATGCCAAACCTCGATACGATACGAACAGACAAGGGATGCTCGAACTCGCCTTACTATGGATGCACGACGGAAACTACAAAGGGTTAGAGAGTTATATGCGCAATATGGCAGCACAAAAAGTGACCAATGCAAAAGAGTTGTGGAACTATTTTCAAAGTGTAATTGATTGGATTGAAGCGACGTTCCCGCACTACCGTCGTGAAATGTACGGAATCAATTGGAGCGAGTTATACAACAAATACAAAGACACTCTACTTGATACTGACGCACTTGAGCGCGAAATCACCACATTGATGGGCGACGACGAAATTACCAACAAAAAAGGCATCTACTACTATGTGCTGACAAGGGACGAAAGAAACCTCAACTTGCGGGCGTTCCCCGATAGTATCAAACGGGCGGTATATGAACGGCAGCACGGGATTTGCCCGATATGTGGAAAAGAGTACGACATTACTGAAATGGAGGGCGACCATATTACCCCGTGGAGCGAGGGCGGAAAGACTGACATGGATAATTGTCAGATGCTATGCCGCAATTGCAATAGACGGAAATCGAACAAATAACTCTCATAATATTTTAAGAAAAGAAATTATATAAAAAGAGCCATATCTTTACTCTAATCGAATGTGATATGGCTCTTCCCTTTTTCTAATGGTTATATATTAACGGACATCATGCGATAATCTTTTTTTGCAAAATAGAGCATGGTTCAGCACAGGCAAATTAAAAACTGCGTTTTCATTTGCCTATGCGCTTACCTTTCACTATTTTTGCACTAACATTCAAGAAAAGATATGGCACAAAACTTCCGACAGATACAGACCCAAGCGCAGCAGCAAGTACAGACGCTCTCGCCCCAACAGATTCTGGTAGTGAAACTGCTGGAACTTCCCTCCGTAGAGCTGGAAGACCGCGTCCGGGCCGAACTGTTGGAGAACCCCGCCCTTGAAGAAGGACGCGAAGATAGCCACGAAGAAGAGGATGTACGCACGACCGAAGAATCGACCATCAGCGAAGAGGATGGCGGAAACACCGACTACGACTCACTGAGCGACTATCTCAACGAGGACGACATACCCGACTACAAACTACAGGAGAACAACCGCAGCCGCGACGAGCAGGCGGAAGAAATCCCTTTCTCCGATTCTACCTCCTTCTACGAGACTCTGAAAGAGCAGATGGGCGAACGAAACCTTACCCCCCATCAACGCGAACTGACCGAATACCTCATCGGCTCGCTCGACGACGACGGCCTGCTGCGCAAGTCGCTGGACAGCATCAGCGATGAACTGGCTATCTACTCAGGCATTCAGGCCACTCCCCAGCAATTGGAAGAGGCTCTCAAGGTGATACAGGACTTCGAACCCGCCGGACTGGGTGCACGCAACCTGCGCGAATGTCTCCTCATCCAGCTGCACCACAAGCAGGAACAGTTGCCTGCCAAAGCCGACGACAGCTTGCTGCGGTTGGAAACTGCCATCATCAGCAACTGCTACGAAGAGTTCACTCGTAAGCATTGGGACAAGATACAACAGAAGCTCGGCATCAGTGAAGAAGAACTCGACCGCGCCGTCAAGGATCTCTGCAAACTCAATCCCCGGCCCGGCGCCTCGTTGGGTGAAGCCGTAGGGAAGAACATGCAGCAGATTATACCGGACTTCATTGTCGAAACCGAAGATAACGGTACCGTCAACTTCTCGCTGAACAATCCCAATGTGCCCGAACTGCGCATCAGCCGCGACTTCTCGGAAATGGTGGAGGAACATACGAAGAACAAGGCTAACCAGTCGAAGGAATCGAAAGAAGCCATGCTTTTCCTGAAGCAGAAGATGGATGCCGCACAGGGTTTCATCGACGCCGTGAAGCAACGGCAGAACACGTTGCAGACCACCATGCAGGCCATCATCGACCTTCAACGCCCTTTCTTCGAGGAGGGCGACGAGTCGCTGCTCCGCCCCATGGTCCTGAAAGATGTGGCCGAGCGAGCCAAGCTGGACATCTCCACCATCTCTCGTGTGAGCAACAGCAAGTACGTGCAGACCAACTATGGCATTTACCCGCTAAAATTCTTCTTCAGCGACGGCTATACGAAAGGAGACGGCGAAGAAATGTCGGTGCGCGAAATCAAGAAGGTGCTAAAGGAGTGCGTTGACAGCGAGGATAAGAAAAGCCCCTACACCGATGACGAACTGACCGAGATATTGGCCGCCAAGGGCTACCCGATAGCCCGCCGCACCATAGCCAAGTATCGTCAGCAGTTGAATATCCCCGTGGCTCGTCTGCGGAAATAGACATAACGAAGAAAGATGGAAGTAAAACTCATAGAAGAAAAGACCCTTATTCGGATAGCTCGCATGGTATCGGCCATCTTTACGCCGTTCTCCATACCTTTTCTGGCTTTCCTGATACTGTTCTTATTCTCATACCTGAGCATCATGCCCATTCAGTACAAACTCATCGTACTGGGCATTGTCTACTGCTTTACCATCGTAATCCCCGTTCTGGCTATCTTCATCTTCAAGAAAATCAACGGTTTCAGTGCGCAGGAATTGGGCGAACGCAAGAAACGCTATGTTCCCTTTTTCCTTACGATAATCTCCTACGTCTTTTGTCTGTTGATGATGAATCGCCTGAACATCCCATGGTACATGAGCGGCATCATTTTGGCGACCCTTATCATGATGATTATCTGCATCGTAGTCAACCTGAAATGGAAGCTGAGCGAACACATGGCCGGCGCCGGTGCCGTCATTGGCGGACTGGTGGCGTTCAGTGCTCTGTTCGGCTATAACCCGGTCTGGTGGATCTGCCTTTTCATCCTGATAGACGGTGTGCTGGGCACGGCACGCATCATTCTGGGGCATCATACGTTAGGCGAAGTAATGGGGGGATTTGCCGTGGGCTTCATCTGTTCGCTGATGGTGCTTCATCCCATCGCCAACAGCTTTTACTTCTTTTTCCGCCAACTGTTGTTCACCTACTAAATGTCAATTATCAGTAATACACTTATATCTTTAACCTTTAAAATTAAAAAATCATGAACTTTCCAAGCAACGTAAAGTACACCAGAGAACATGAATGGATCCGCCAGGAAGGCGACGTAGCCTATGTAGGCATCACCGATTATGCTCAGGAACAACTGGGTGATATCGTATTCGTAGATATACAGACCGAAGGCGAGACGCTGGAAGCCGGCGAAACATTTGGCACTATTGAAGTAGTGAAGACCATCTCCGACCTCTTCATCCCCGTAACAGGCGAAGTGCTGGAGCAGAACGCAGCCCTGGCCGACCAGCCCGAACTGGTGAACCAGGATCCCTACGGCGAAGGCTGGCTCATCAAAATCAAACCTTCCGCCGATGCCGACTTCGACAGTCTGCTGGACGCCGAAGCCTACAAGGCACTGGTCAATGAATAATAACAGATAAACGGTTGGCGGTTAGTGGGTGACGGTCAGCAAATTGTACGTCGACATCACTAACCGCCGGCTATTAATCACGAACCACTTATCATGACTCCAATCGTAAGCATCATCATGGGCAGCACGTCCGACCTTCCTGTAATGGAGAAAGCCGCCCAACTGCTCAATGACTTTCACATTCCGTTCGAAATGAACGCACTCTCGGCCCACCGTACACCCGAAGCCGTAGAAGAGTTTGCCAAGAATGCCTGCAAGCGTGGCATCAAGGTGATTATCGCCGCTGCCGGTATGGCTGCCGCCCTTCCGGGCGTTATCGCCGCCAATACCCCCCTGCCTGTCATCGGCGTACCCGTCAAAGGCGCCGTGCTCGACGGCATGGATGCCCTCTATTCCATCATCCAAATGCCTCCCGGCATCCCTGTAGCGACGGTAGCCATCGACGGTGCCATGAATGCCGCTATCCTGGCCGTACAAATCCTTTCGCTGAACGATGCAGCCCTCGCACAAGCCTTCGCCGCTTACAAGGAAGGGCTGAAGAAGAAAATCACCAAGGCCAACGAAGACCTGAAGAACGTGAAATACGAGTACAAAACGAACTAATAAATGAAGAATCAGGCATGAAGAATCGGTCGTCCATCCCCCATTCTTCATGCTTTATTCTTCATTCTTCATTTATGATGGATTTATTCAACTATTCCCGCAGGGAAACATCTGTAGTCAACATCGGCGACACTCCGCTGGGAGGCGACAACCCCATCCGCATACAGAGCATGACCAATACCGCTACTCAGGATACCGATGCCTGCGTAGCCCAGGCTAAACGCATCGCCGACGCGGGCGGAGAATATGTACGACTTACGACACAGGGCGTGAAGGAAGCCGAAAACCTGCGCAGTATCAACGCTGCCCTGCGCCGCGACGGCTACATGACACCTCTCGTGGCCGACGTGCACTTCAATCCGCGTGTGGCCGACGTGGCCGCCCTCTATGCCGAAAAGGTACGCATCAATCCCGGCAACTATGTGGATGCGGCCCGCACTTTCAAGCATTTGGAATATACCGATGAGGAGTATGCACAGGAGTTGCAGAAGATACGCGACCGCTTCATCCCCTTCCTGAACATCTGCAAGGAGAACCACACGGCCATCCGCATCGGCGTAAATCACGGCTCGCTGTCCGACCGCATCCTATCGCGCTACGGCGACACGCCCGAAGGCATGGTCGAATCGTGCATGGAGTTCCTGCGCATCTGCGTGGACGAGCATTTCACCGATGTAGTCATTTCCATCAAGGCCTCTAACACCGTAGTCATGGTACGGACCGTCCGCCTGCTGGCCGCCGTCATGGAAAAGGAAGGCATGCACTTCCCCCTGCACTTAGGTGTGACCGAGGCAGGCGACGGCGAGGACGGACGCATCAAGTCGGCTTTGGGCATCGGCGCCCTGCTGGCCGACGGACTGGGCGACACCATCCGCGTATCGCTGAGCGAAGCTCCCGAAGCCGAGATACCTGTAGCCCGCAAGCTGGTGGACTACGTGACGCGCCGCAAGGGCCATCCCTACATCCCCGGCCCGAACATTCCGACATTCCACTACCCGGCACCCTCGCGCCGGCAGACCACGGCTGTACGCAACATCGGAGGCAACAACCTGCCCGTCGTCATTGCCGCCCGCCTGGACGGTGACCTGACGACTGACCCGCAGTTTGTGCCCGACTATATCTACACCGGCCATCGGCTGCCCGACGAGGCACAGGAAGGCATGCAATACATCGTCGACGCCGACGTATGGGAAGGAAAGCCCGACACCTGGCCCGCCTTCAAGGGCGACCAACTGCCTTTCGTAAGCAGCTGCAACGCCCCGCTGAAATTCCTCTTCATCACCTACATGGGGCTGAACGACGAGGCATTGGCCTGCCTGAAGTACCATCCCGAAATCGTACTCGTGGCACAGAGCAACCATCCCAACCGGCTGGGCGAACAGCGTGCGCTCGTCCACCAGCTGATGCAGGAGGGCCTGTCCAATCCGGTGGTCTTCTTCCAGCATTACGCCGAAGAGGAAAAGGAAAACCTGCAAATCAAGGCGGCGGCCGACATGGGCGCCCTCGTCTTCGACGGCCTGACGGACGGCATCTTCCTCTACAATCAGGGCAACATCCCCGCCACCACGCTGGACGCTACGTCCTTCGCCATCCTGCAGGCCGGACGCCTGCGCACCAGCAAGACCGAATACATCTCCTGCCCCGGCTGCGGACGCACGCTCTACGACCTGCAAAGCACCATCGCCCGCATCAAGGCCGCTACGTCGAACCTGAAGGGACTGAAGATAGGCATCATGGGCTGCATCGTCAACGGTCCGGGCGAAATGGCCGATGCCGACTATGGCTACGTGGGTGCCGGACGAGGCAAAATCAGTCTTTACAAGAAGAAGGAGTGCATCGAGAAGAACATTCCAGAAGAAGAGGCGGTGGAGAAACTTATCGGACTCATCAAGGCCAATGGCGATTGGGAGTAACCTCGCGGACATCTTAGCCTAAAAGAGCTTCCGAGCCGGTTGCCCCGCCCGCTTTCCCCCTTGTGCGGCGCAGGGAAACAATGTATATATTTATTACCAACCCCGAATACCCCTCATTGTCGATACGGAACAACGGCTTCTGTCGATACGGAAGATCGACGTTAATCGATACGGGGGATCGATGATGATCGATACGGAAGATCGATGATGATCGATACGGAGGATCGATTAGACCCCCTTCAGAACACTTTCTGGCGGGGGGTCTGAGCACCTCTTTCGGGCGATGGCAAATGGGAGGAAAAGGGCCGGAATGCAGGCTCAAATTGTCAGCATTTTTCAATGGTTCAGTTCCTCGCGTTAATGTGCCTCCAGCCGTTTTTCCGGCTTCCGCGCTATCCCTTCGCTCAGGGAGACGGAGGCGGCATTACTTCTCCGCCACCGAGTCGGCCGCAGCCTTCGGACGGAGCAGGGCGTGATATTTCTCCGTATCGCCCAACACCTTCAGCGCTTCTTTCAAGTCGGGATCATCCTTCAGCTGCTGGATGATGCTGCCCTTCTGATAGTAGTAACGTTTCAGGATTTCGATGGATATCATGTTCCGTATATCTTTCGCGAAGTAATCCAAATCGTAATCCAGATTATGCCGGAGCTTCTTCTCCAATGCTTCAAATTCGCCGGAGGCATCCTTCAGGTAGCCTTCGAACTCGGCCATTTCCTTCAGGTTTTTCAAGATTTTCTCCGTCTGTTGGTCGTACTTGAAATCGGCCTTCCGCACCATCTCCTTGAAGTCGGCATAGTCGGCGTCGGTCAGCTCGAAGTGTTGTGCGTCGGCAATGGTTTCGTGCTTCAGGCAATACTGCGTGGCATAGTCGAAAATCAGGTTGTCGTTCACCAGATAGAACAGGATATTGGGCAGTTTCTCCTGCTCTACCTGTATGTCGGGGGTCACACCGCCGCCATCGCGCACTTCGCGTCCGGCTGCCGTATGGAAAACCGTCGTCAGACTGTCGGGGATACGCCCCACGCTGCCGTCGGCATCGCGCTGTTTGTAGTCGATGGCCTGTACGCAGCGTCCGCTGGGTATGTAGTATTTGGAGGTGGTAATCTTCATCCGGCCGCCATAAGGCAGGTTACGGGTGGTCTGCACCAAACCTTTGCCAAAGGTGCGTGCGCCTACAATCACGGCACGATCCAAGTCTTGCAATGAACCGGCCAGTATTTCTGAAGACGATGCCGTAGAGCTGTTGACCAACACGGCTAAGGGAATATCCAAATCAATGGGTTCGCGCAGTGTCTTGTAGGACATGTTGATTTGTTCGATTTTGCCTCTGGTGGTTACCAGCGTCTTCCCACGCGGCAAGAAGTAGTTGGCAATATCCACCGCTTCGTCCAGCAATCCGCCGCCGTTGTTGCGCAAGTCGATGACCAGCGACGTAATGCCTTGCTTTTTAAGGTCGAGGAAAGCCTGCTTGAACTCGCGTGCAGGCTTACCTGAGAAGGTGCTGAGGTTGATGTAACCTACATTATTTTCCAGTTTGGCATAATAGGGTATGATGGGCAATTCGATGGCCCGGCGCACCAGTTCGAACTCCAGCGGTTTCTCCACGCCAGGGCGCTGTACCGTCAGCTTGAAACCGGTACCTGCCTGGCCTCGGAGCATTTCGCTGACTTCCTGGTTGTTCTTTCCCTCCAAGTCCTGCCCGTCGATGGCCATCAGGATATCGCCTGCCTTCAGTCCGGCTTGGGCTGCCGGCATTCCTTCATAGGGTTCGCCTATCATGGAACGTTTCAGCTTCGTATTCCACGTAATGATGGAACCGATGCCTCCATACGTGTTCTTCACCATTTGCTCCAGTTCGCTTTGGTCGTCCTCTGGATAATAGACCGTATAGGGGTCGAGCGAATAGAGCATGGCGTCGATGCCCTCACGGATTGTTTTGTCGGCATCAATCGTATCTACATATATCAAGTCCAGCTCTTTTACAATCGAACTGAAGATGTCAATATTCTTGGCCAACAGAAAGCTGCGGTTGTCACTGTTCTTGAAGCCCAGAAACGCTACGCCGGCCACCGTCAGCAGCAACAAGGCAATCCAACGTACTTTACAAAATTTTTTCATATTCATCTTTGCCATACAATGTTCTTGTTCATAAGTTCTTTATCTCTTTTTTTGTTTCCTTCCGGCAGGCAGCGGGTAAGTCGGGCTCCTACAGCCTGATGGCTGATCCAATCATTTTCTCCATCCGATAAATTTTTCTGCAAAGATATTGTATATTTCAAAATATCCTATTAATTTTGCACCGCATTTGAGAAAAAACAACCTTCTTCGTTAGCTCAGTCGGTTAGAGCATCTGACTGTTAATCAGAGGGTCCTTGGTTCAAGTCCAAGACGAAGAGCCTCTTCAAATGCAACTTTCTTCGTTAGCTCAGTCGGTTAGAGCATCTGACTGTTAATCAGAGGGTCCTTGGTTCAAGTCCAAGACGAAGAGCAGAAGTCCGCTTATGGCGGATTTTTTTGTTTTCAGCCCTTTTCCTGACAGGGGTAATGGCGGATGAAAAAAGAGGAAAAAAGCATATCGGACTGTCGCTTTTTTCCTCTTTTTTCCTTTTGTGCGGGTGATAGGACTCGAACCTACACGCCTTGCGGCACCAGATCCTAAGTCTGGCGCGGCTGCCAATTACGCCACACCCGCAACGATGCGCTGTTCATTCGGCAGGGCAAAGGTAGAAAATATTTTTTGTCCTTCCAACTATTCCCGGCTTTAGTTTCTCAAGCCCTGTTCTCTGCTTATTCTTTCTTTCGGCCGACACATCTGTTTCCTCCCATTAAAAACGGGTCGGAAAGTCTTTTCTTAGTTGGATAATCCCCCTTGATTGGATGCCGGCAACATTTTGCCTGACAGAAACGGGTGGGGTTCTATTGGGCGATTAAGGCTTCACTTGCAGCAGGCTTCGGGCCTCTTCGATGAAGGTGTCTATCCTGCGTTCGTAGGCAGCTACGGTGTTCATATCCATCTTGATGTCGGGATCGATGCCGAATTCGATATGCTGTTTGTCGGCATCGAGATGCGGACTGGCTGAGAAACGCACGATCCAGCCATTGGGAAGCTCTGAAGTGAAGGGAAGACCCGACCCGCCGCCGCTTTTATCGCCCAGCAGAACGACGTTGGGCATGTAGCGCATGGCGTTGATGAAGTCGTTCGTGGCACTGTAGGAGTGGCGGTTGGTCAGCACAACGGTCTTTTTCTGCCAGCGTACACCATCCGACGGATCGACGTAGATAGGTTCCGGCTCAGAGAAGTCGTTGTGCCCCTTGCCTGTCTTGTGCTGGATGTAGCCCGTCAACACGCGCTCGTTGGTGAAGCGGGCGGCGAAGCGGGTGGAGTAGGTGAGGTTTCCGCCTCCATTGTTGCGCACGTCAATGATGAGGCCGTTGCAGGCAGCTAAGTAGGAGAGGGTCTCGTCCAGATTGCCTTCTCCGATGCCGTCGGAGAAGGAAGTGTAGGAGATGTAGCCGATGTTATCGTCCAAAATGTTGTATTTCAGTCCAGAGGAGATGCGGTAGTCACGTCCTAAGTAATGTTCGACAAGACTTTCATCGTAATTGCGCGGATAGTTCAGGTACCAGTCCCAATAACGGGCGGTGTTCGAGGAGGAGTAAAGGTTGACGTGTCCGTCTTTCAACTCGGCCAGCATGTTGCCCAACACTTCAAACAGGCCGTCGTCGCTCATATCGGGGGTAATCAGCGGCCGGTATTTATTGCGGATGGCATTCCAGTCTATCTGCTTGTAGTCAAGGAAGCAATATTGCTCGTCAATGATTTTCCAGAGGGCTTCAAAGTTGCCCGAAGGAGTATTGTCGAATTCTTCTTCGCGGATGCAACCCGAAAGCAGGATGAGAAGGGCAGCCTGCAGCATAAGGAATTTTCGGAAGAATGCGAATATTTTCATAAGGCATGCTTTTTCTTATTGGATAACAGGTAGAATTCTTTGACGAAGCCTACCATGAAGACGTGGGAATAGGTGTGGGTGCGCAGGTGGTTGATGCTGGACTGCTGGGCGTCCCACACATAGGCCAAACACATTTTCGTTCGCCCTACGGGCAAGCAGGCGGTGAGCTTCTGCCGCAAGGAAGGCTGGTTGTGGAGCGAAGTGAAGCGCACTACGCCGTCAGCATGCCCCAGCGAAAAGATTTCATAATACGATTGTCCGTAGTGGGGCGAGAACATCACGCCCATGACAGGCAGATTGGCCTGATAGCGCAGGGTGATGGGATAGCGCTTGATACGCAGATCCCAAATGGCCATGACAGAAGCATCGAGATTGACGTAGGCCCTGGCTGAAGCCGGATTGTTGCCATTGTGCAGGTTGTAGACGAAGCCGCCGTTCAGATCGGCCAACCCGCCGGCCAGCAGACGGAAGTGGTCGGTCAGGCGGAAATGGTAATGCAGGCCGTAGTTCCAGTTGAGCAGCGCGGAGAGGGTATTGTTGTTGTCCACGTGGTTGTGCGTGTAATTCACGTAGCCCTGGAAGAAACTTTGGCGGGAAAGGTTGCCGTCAGCCCAACGGGTCATGCGCATGCTTTCACGGGAGAGGCGGAACTCGATGCCCCGATATTCTTGTGGCGACAGGTAGGTATCGTATATGTTGGCTGCACCCACACCGTAAAGGGTGGCGCGGGTGACGTATCGGGTGGGGTCGTTCAGCGTAATGGAATCTGCGGGTGTCTGTGCCGTCAGGCTGCCGGCAGTCAGGAGCAGACCTGCCATGATTCCTATCAATTTACGGTTCGTCATTTCAATTCGTCCAAATAGCCTTTCATACGTCAGAACAATTTCATTTGTCCCGTCAGTTCATCCAAGATGTCGCCTTCACTCTTGTCCTGATCGGAGTCCAGGTCATCGGGCTCTTCTTCGGGTTCTTCAACGACGGACTGTAGTTCGGGCTGACGGGTCGGCTCCAATTCGTTGATAGTGTCAATGTCATAAGTCGTCAGACGTTTACCCTTGGCCTTGAAGCCCTTGACGGCGATGAACTCGTCGGCCTCGATGACCATCGGGTCGCGGAAACTGTCATGCCCGCCGAATACGACTTCCAGACGGGGATAGCATTCGTCGGTCAGCAGGATAAGTTTGCTGTTTTTGTTGTCACCCAGGTAGTTCTGCTTGCGGCTGCTCGACTCGAAGCAGAAACGTTTGATGTAGGGATAGTTCTGCTGGTCGGCGTCGTAGAGCACGGCAGTCCATACCTTGTTGAAGTCGAATTTTTCCATGATGCGGATACCGTCTTCGTAGTGGTTGTTCACGTCGAAGTTGGTGGTGTAGAAATCGCCGTTGTTCAGCACCACGAGGACGAGTTCGTCGCTCTGATATTCACCCAAGTATTCGCCGCGACCGTCGTAGTTGAGGCGCAGCACGTCGCGGTCGAACCATACTTTGCGTCCACCCAGCGTAGAGCCGCCGCGCTGCTTCAGCGTGATTTTGTGGACCGGGTTGCGCGTCAGGATATTGCCGATGGCCTGACGCCCTTTGATGCTTATCTTGCTGAAGTCTTCCTCGAAAATGATTTTGCGGATGCGCGGGTTAGGCTTCAGTGTCACCTTAATGATTTCGGCCTCGCCGTTGGGGTTGGCGCTGAAGTAGATGATGCGCGATTCGGGCGTGCCCTGGGTGACGTCGTACTCACGATCGCGGATAATGGACGTCACGGCAAAGCGCTTGATGTAGGTCGTTCCATTCTTGCCGTCGCGGTAGCACACGTTGTAGATAGTACGCTTATCGTTCTTCTTGAAGACGTTGGCGTAGAGGATGTTCTTGCCCACGAACTTCTTGTCGGCCACAGGCGTGATAAGGTAACGCCCATCGCGGAAGAAGAGAATGACGTCGTCCAGGTTTGAGCAGTTGGCCAAAAACTCATCCTTCTTCAGACCGGTACCGATGAAGCCTTCTTCGCGGTTGATGTAGAGCTTCTCGTTGGCCTCGATGACCTTGGTCGAGTCGATGGTGTCAAAGTTGCGCAGCTCCGTGCGACGGGGAAAGTTTTTGCCGTACTTCTCTTTGAGCATACGGAACCATTCGACGGTGTATTCCATCAGATTGGCCAAATGTCGTTCGGTCTCCTCGATGTCGGCCTTCATGCGGGCTATCTGTTCTTCGGCCTTGTCGGAATTAAACTTCAGGATGCGGGCCATCTTGATTTCCATCAGGCGGAGAATGTCATCCTTTGTCACTTCACGGATGAACTGCGGGTAGTAGGGCGTCAGGCGCAGGTCGATGTGCTCGCAGGCGGCGTCCATGTTCTCGGCCTGTTCAAATTCCTTGTCCTTATAGATGCGTTCTTCGATGAATATCTTTTCGAGCGAGGCGAAGTGCAGGCTTTCGCGCACCTCGTCGCGGTGTATTTCCAGTTCACGGCGCAACAGGTCGCGCGTATTATCCACAGATTTGCACAGCACGTCGCTCACGGTGAGGAAATGGGGCTTGCATTCATCTATAACGCAGCAGTTAGGCGAGATGCTTACCTCGCAGTCGGTGAAGGCGTAGAGGGCGTCGATGGTCTTGTCCGACGAGGTGCCCGGCGTCAGATGTACCAATATCTCGACGCTTCCCGATGTCAGGTCTTCAACCTTGCGTATTTTGATTTTTCCTTTCTCGCTGGCTTTCACGATGGAGTCGCACACGTTGGCCACAGTCTTGCCGTAGGGGATTTCGCGGATGGCCAGTGTTTTGTTGTCCACCTTCTCAATCTTCGAACGGACACGTACCGAACCGCCGCGTTCACCGTCATTGTACTTCGACACGTCAATGCTGCCTCCCGTTTGGAAGTCGGGGTAGAGACGAAAACCTTCGCCATGAAGGTAGCTGATGGCGGCATCGCACAACTCGTTGAAATTGTGAGGCAGGATCTTGGACGACAAACCGACGGCAATGCCTTCCACACCCTGGGCCAACAGTAAAGGGAATTTGACGGGCAGGGTAACGGGCTCGCGATTGCGGCCGTCGTAGGACAGCTTCCATTCTGTGGTCTTGGGATTGAACACCACATCAAGGGCAAACTTCGAGAGGCGGGCTTCAATGTAACGGGGAGCGGCAGCACTGTCGCCCGTCAGAATGTTTCCCCAGTTGCCCTGGCAGTCAACGAGCAGGTCTTTTTGCCCCAACTGCACCAGCGCGTCACCGATGGAGGCATCGCCGTGGGGGTGGAACTGCATGGTGTGTCCCACGATGTTGGCCACCTTGTTATAGCGCCCGTCCTCCATGCGCCGCATAGAGTGCAGGATGCGCCGCTGCACAGGTTTCAGTCCGTCCATGATGTGGGGCACGGCACGTTCCAGTATCACGTATGAGGCATAGTCCAGAAACCAGTTCTGGTACATACCGCTCAGTTGGTGCTTCACATTTTCGTCTTTTGTATCGGCGGGTTTGTAGTCCGAATGTCCCTCCCGGCCTTCGGGCAGGTTATCCTGTTCCTCTTGGGTCTTGTCAAAGTCTTCGCTCATATTCTTTTGGTCGGTTGCTGTCTATTTTTCGTTGCAGGCAAAAATAGCAAAAGACGAGCGCATGGGCAAATGAAAAACACCGTTTTTTGATTGGGCGGTACCAAGTCGCCCTTTATTTTATCGAAAATTATGAAAAATCTCAGGAAAAGCGGCTTGTATGCCCGCCGGAATTGCCAACAATCGTTGGCGAGATTCTCTATGGATTTGGCGGCTTATGTATTTTTAATATTCCTCAAGGCCCAATGTATCAGATAAACCCTTATCTTTGGACAAGATAGAATATGGTTCGGCATAAAAATCAGGCAAGCTTGTTTTTTATACTCTTACCTTTCCTTATCTTTGTGGCGTTTTATTGAGACTTAGGAATAAAATTAATCTATTTTTTACGAAAATGGCACAAGAAGACATTTTTAAGAAACTTGTATCGCATTGCAAGGAGTATGGTTTTGTGTTTCCCAGCAGCGAAATCTACGACGGACTGGGAGCCGTATATGACTACGGACAGAACGGTGTGGAACTAAAGAACAACATCAAGCAATACTGGTGGCAGAGCATGGTGCTGCTCCACGAGAACATCGTAGGCATCGACTCGGCCATCTTCATGCACCCCACAATCTGGAAGGCCAGCGGACACGTGGATGCATTCAATGACCCCCTCATTGACAACCGTGACTCGAAGAAACGCTACCGCGCCGACGTACTCATCGAGGACCAGATAGCCAAGTATGACGAAAAAATCAACAAGGAAGTGACCAAGGCTGCCAAGAAATATGGCGACGCTTTCGACGAAGCTCAGTTCCGTGCGACCAACGCTCGCGTGCTGGAGCACCGGCAGAAGCGCGAAGCCCTGCACCAGCGCTACTCCGATGCCATGAATGCCGGTCCTGACCTGAACGAGCTACGCCAGATCATCCTCGACGAGGAAATCGTTTGCCCCATCAGCGGCACGAAGAACTGGACCGAGGTACGCCAGTTCAACCTGATGTTCTCCACCGAAATGGGTTCTACAGCCGATGGCTCCATGAAAGTGTATCTCCGTCCCGAGACGGCACAGGGCATTTTCGTCAACTACCTGAACGTACAGAAGACGGGCCGCATGAAAATTCCCTTCGGTATTGCACAGATCGGTAAGGCCTTCCGTAACGAAATCGTGGCACGCCAGTTCATCTTCCGCATGCGCGAATTCGAGCAGATGGAAATGCAATTCTTCGTAAAGCCCGGCACCGAGCTGGAGTGGTTCAAGAAGTGGAAGGAAATCCGCCTGAAGTGGCACAAGGCCTTGGGCTTCGGCGACGATCATTACCGCTACCATGACCATGAGAAGCTGGCCCACTACGCCAACGCTGCTACCGATATCGAATTCCTGATGCCTTTCGGATTTAAGGAAGTGGAAGGTATCCATAGCCGAACCAACTTCGACCTCTCTCAGCACGAGAAGTTCTCCGGGAAGAACATCAAATACTTCGATCCTGAAACGAACGAAAGCTACACACCGTATGTCATCGAGACTTCGATTGGCGTCGACCGCATGTTCCTCAGCATTATGTCTGCCTCCTACCAGGAAGAGCAACTGGAGAATGGCGAGAGCCGCGTTGTGCTGAAACTGCCTGCTGCCTTAGCCCCTGTGAAACTGGCCGTGATGCCGCTTGTCAAAAAAGACGGTCTGCCTGAGAAGGCACGCGAGATCATCGATACGCTGAAGTTCCACTTCCACTGCCAGTACGACGAGAAAGACTCCATCGGCAAGCGCTACCGTCGTCAAGATGCCATCGGAACACCCTACTGCGTGACTGTCGATCACCAGACGTTAGAAGACGGATGTGTCACCCTGCGCGATCGCGACACCATGAAGCAGGAGCGTGTGGCCATTACCGACCTCGACCGTCTGATTGCCGACCGCGTCAGCATCACGTCGCTGCTCAAAACGCTCTGATAAATTGAGAATAGAAAATGAAAAATGGAAAATCCATGAAAAGAATACGTAAGATTCTCTGTTCCCTATTGTCGCTGACTGCTCTGCTCTTTGCTTCGTGCGAGGAAGTGCAGGAGGTCGGTAAATACGACAACTGGCAAGCCCGCAATGAGGCTTTCATTGACTCTATCGCCCGCGAGACGGGAGGCCTGATTATCGACTCGGAGGAGAAAGCTGCTGCCGTGGAGGTCGGTCGACTGTTTGCCATTGCCACCACTTCAGGCACCACATCGAGCGACCAGTATGTCTATTGCAAGAAGATTACAGCCAATCCTAACGGACGTCGTCCGCTCTACACCGAGTCGGTATCTGTCTATTATTACGGCACACTGATTACGGGCGACCTGTTCAACGGAAACTTTACGGGCTACTCGGCCCTTGAACAGGGTACGCTAAACACTACGGGCAAGGCTCCGACTAAGTTCGATGCTCCCAATGAATTCGAAGTTAGTGGCGTTATTGCCGGATGGACGGCTGCTCTTCAGCTGATGAAAACGGGCGAACGCTGGATGCTGTATATCCCTTATCAGTCGGGATATGGCACGGGCGGAAACTCGTCGGGAAATATTCC
Organism: uncultured Bacteroides sp.; assembly: GCF_947632445.1. GTDB lineage: Bacteria > Bacteroidota > Bacteroidia > Bacteroidales > Bacteroidaceae > Bacteroides. The sequence continues at coordinate 137,126 of NZ_CANRPM010000001.1, forward strand.
AGGTTATTCGGCCCTCACTTTTGACCTCGATCTGGTAGAGGTGGTGGAAGACGAAGATTGAGACAACTTTTAGAAGTTGCACGGCATGGAGGCTGCCAGCAAGCCTTTCTCGTTGAGATACAGTTCCTGGAACAAGTTTGGTTTTGCCTGTCGCAGGCGATAGCGGCCGAAGTCTTGTTAATGGGCAGCCGGATTTGGAGGTGGAGTCGGATTTGCGGTAATTCGCAGCGGATGTATTCCATGACCAAGCTGTTACTGGAAATCTCGATGAATGCAATATTCTTTATATTCACGGTTCGTAGTTAACAGTGGTAGGCGATGAGGCCTTCCATAGGACTCTTAAGGATGGTGCCCAAACGAATGCCCATTTTATCGGCGGCTTGTGCCAACACGTCTTTGTAGTAGTAGGCTACGGAGCCGATGAAGTGGACTTCATGGTTGGGGTAATCATATTGCATGACATTGCGCTTCAGGAACGATTTGAAACTATTCAGGACGAGGTTATGTACGCAAGGTTCGCTAAGGTTCTGTGCCAGAAAAGGCGATAGGCTTGCCAAGAAACGGTTAGGGAACGGCTTTCTATAGACACGGTCGATGATGTCGGCAGGTGTCAGGTTGAATTGTTGGAGGAACTTCTCCTTCAATTCCGGCGTCATCTGGTTTTTCAAAATATCACCTACCAGCATCTTACCCAAGCAAGCACCGCTGCCTTCGTCACCTAAGATAAAGCCAAGAGGAGACACGTTCTGCACAATCTTCTCACCATCGTAGTAGCACGAGTTGGATCCTGTACCCATAATGCAGGCGATACCTGCACGGTGTCCGCACAGACTGCGGGCGGCGGCCAGCATATCGGTGTTTACCTCTACCTCGCCCTTTACGTGCAGGTGTCGGAGAATGGTTCGGCAAACAGTCTCTATTTTATCGGGAAAAGCGCATCCTGCACCATAGAAGTAGACAGCATCCAGTTCACAGGCCTGTAGCTGGGGCAGAAGAGCGGTCGCTATCTCGTTACCAATCTCTCTTTCACTCTGAAAAAAGGGGTTGGTACCTTTCGTAAAAATCTGTTGGAAGACTTCTCCATGCTCGACTAAACGCCAATCGGTCTTGGTAGATCCGCTGTCCGCTATCAGTATCATAGTAATAAAATTTATATCTTAATGTATATTTTCCTCTTGTACAATTGATACCCGATGCACCAGTTAATAGCAACAAATAGCAGCGCATAAACCAGCGAGCCGACGGTATCACCAAAAATCGGTTGCGTTATCTTGTCGTAGATCAGGCTATGGATGGAAATGCTTCCGTCGTCCCAGGGTAGGTAAATGCTTCCGAACAGGATACCAAGCACGTCGCTCAGCACGTACATGAACAGCGGATTTACGCCAAACGACTCGAAGAACAGGCTCCAGTGTCTATATCCCTTCACGTCTATAATCCAGATGAGTAATGCCAGCAAACTGGATGCCAGTCCACAGGTAGTGAGTACAAAGGTGGGAGACCATACCTTCTTGTTGAGAGGACATCCGTAGCTCAGTAGCAAGCCACTGAAAGTAAGAATAGTACCTGTCAGGAACAGTTTGACAAGGTGTGATTGGAGTACTTCTTCGCGGCTGCGACTGGCGGTATTCTTGTCGCCCAACATCATACGGCCTACGCAAAAGCCCAGCAGTACGTGGGCTATGGAGGGAATAGTGCTCAGCAAGCCTTCGGGATCAATACCATTATCTTTGTACATATGTTCCGGGGTAAGGACGGCACGGTCTACGATAGATAGGATGTTACTTTCGTTGTAGGCAAAGCCGTTGCCGCACATCAATAGAACAAAGTAGCCCACAAGGAGCGTAACGATGAGGTAAGGGATGTGGCTATGCTTCATTATAAGAGCTACAATGGATGCGGCGCAGTAGCACAAAGCCAAACGCTGCATGACGCCCAAGATACGTATGCGGTCGAATATCCCTACCGATGCCCACAGGTTCTGCCCAAAACTCAGGTCGTCGGGAGGAGAAACCCAGTAGTAGCAGAAGTGTGAGAACCAGTCGATAGCCATGCCGATGATAAAGATAAGCAAGGTACGCCGCAGGATTTTCCTAAGTGTGGCATGGCTGTAAGTAAAATTATATTTCTTCAATGAAATGTAGGTCGATATGCCCATGATGAACATGAAGAAAGGAAATACCAGGTCGGTTGGTGTCAATCCGTTCCACTCGGCATGACGCAGGGGAGCATAGATGTGTCCCCATGTGCCAGGATTATTCACCAAAATCATGCCGGCGATGGTAATTCCTCGCAGGATGTCAAGGGCAAGAATACGCTTACTGTTGGTTTGCGGTCGGTTCATAACGGTTGTTCTTTCTTTCTATTTTTAGGGGTTAATACATTCATCTTCCAGATAACATCGTTTTGCTTGCATGATGGATTAGGGTCAAGTCAATCATAGCGGTTCTTACCGGTTTGAATAAGGAGGCAAAGTCCAAGGGCGGTAATCAACGCATTGATGATGAGCAGCTCAAAGCTGATTTGATAGCCGCCAAACCAGGCTTCGCTATGGCTTTGCAGGATGTAGCATAGGATGGGGGAAGCAATAGCCACCAGCGGTACCCATCGGTCGCGGACAGGTTTCTTGCAGGCCATGCCGAAGATAAACATGCCGAGAATGGGGCCGTATGTATAGGCAGCAAAACTATAAACGGCATTGATGGCGCTGTCATCGTTCAGCTCGTAGAAGATGATGATGACAATAACCATAAGCAGCGACATGATGAAATGTACCAGTTTGCGTGTCAAAGTCAAATTTTTGTCGTCTTGTTTCTCGTCCGCTTTCAGAATGTCGATGGTGAACGAGGTGGTAAGCGCCGTCAGGGCAGAGCCTGCGGCAGAATAGGCAGCAGCGATCAACCCGATAATAAAGATGATGCCAATGAAAAGCGGGAAGTCCTTGCTCCAGGCTACTTCGCCGAACAAGGCGTCGCCTGCTATCGGCCTTTCCCGGATTAGATGGACATCGGCATACATGTAGAGGAGTGTGCCCAATACAAGGAACAGGCCGATAACGAAGATTTGAATGAACGAACTCAAAATCATGTTCTTCTGCGATTCACGGAAATTCTTGCAGCTCAGGGTGCGTTGCATCAGGTCTTGGTCGAGACCCGTGCAGGCAATAATCATGAATACGCCGGCAATGAACTGCTTCCAGAAGTATCGTCCGTCGTTCGGGTCGTCGAAAAAGAACAGCTTGCTGGTAGGATGACCGGCCACTACGGCAGGAAGTTCGCCGAAATCAATCTGTAAATTATAGGCAATAAACACTATGCAACTGATGACTGACACAAGGAGGCAAAGCGTTTTCAAAGAGTCCGTCCAAATCAAAGACTTCACGCCTCCTTGGAAAGAATAGAGCCAGATGAGCGCTACCGTCAGTACCACGTTAAGGGAAAACGGCACGTGCAGGGGAGCGAACACCAGCGTTTGCAACACAACGCATACGACAAAAAATCGGACTGATGCTCCCAACATTTTGGATACGAAGAAGAACCAGGCTCCTGTGCGGTAGGAAGCCAGTCCGAAGCGACTCTCTAAATAGCCATAGATGCTGATCAGGTTCATCTTGTAAAACAAAGGTATCAATACGAGCGCTACGAGGATAGAACCTACAAAGAAGCCCAACACCATCTGCATGTAGGAATAACTGCCTGCCAAAACGGCGCCGGGAACGGAGATAAAGGTTACGCCTGAGATGGTAGCCCCAATCATAGCCAGCGTCACCATGTACCAGGACGACTTGCGGTTACCTGTAAAAAAGCCGGCATTGTCAGCTTTACGCCCTGTTATCCAAGAAATGATGAATAGCAATGCGAAGTAGTATGCGATGGTAGCGAGTATAATCCAGACAGTAGTCATATCAGTATCTTCTTTTTTTCTTTATGGAAAAGCATTGGTTTCTTGGGCAGAAAACAGTGCTTTAGGGTTGAAAAATCAATGCTTTATTCTTCGTAAAGCAAATAGGGCTTGCGCTGTTCCTTGAATTTCTTTACATCGTCTTGCCACATGGCTTTGATTTCTGCGGCGCTTTTTCCGTCTTCAATCATCTTGCGCACGTAGTCTACGCCTATCAGCTTTTCAAAGAAAGAGCGGAAAAAATGATCGCCCATGTTCAGATTGCGGTAGGCGTCGATAACGTAAGTCAGGTCTACGCCCCGTTTCCAAATCTCTTCATCGCCCATGCCGCTCAGGTCTACACCGTAACACAACTTGTTGAGCTGAGGCGGGTTCTTGGCACCGGACACGCTTCGTGGCGTGAAGCTGAAGTCGCAGCCCTTCATATCGGGATGTCCATAGACTTGAAAGGGCTTGTCCGTTCCTCGTCCTAAGCTAACGGGGGTTGCCTCGAAGTAGCAGATCGAAGGATATAGATAGACAGACTTCATGTTCGGAAGATTGGGCGACGGAGGGACAGGCAGCCTGTACATCGTCTGATGCGTATAGTTCTTGCAAGGAATAACGGTCACGTCGCACACGCGGGAGGCGGGTAGCCACCGTTCACCGTTGACCATCAGAGCCAATTCGCCTAACGTCATGCCATGTACAACAGGGATTGGAAGCCAGCCTACACCCGATTTGTGCTTCATATCCAGTATCGGTCCGTCCACGTAGTGCCCGTTTGGGTTAGGGCGATCCAGTATCAGCATCTTGCGGCCGTATTCAGCGCAGGCGTCCATCAGGCGGCACATGGAGGCATAATAGGTGTAGTAACGAAGTCCTACGTCCTGGATGTCGACGATGAGAATGTCGAATTTACGCATAGATTGTTCGCTTGGCTTACCCGGCTTGCCGTCGTAAAGCGACAGGATAGGCACTCCCGTCTTTGAGTCTACGGAACTTGACACATGCTCTCCTGCATCGGCATTGCCTCGAAATCCATGTTCGGGCGAGAATATCGCCACTACATTGAGGTTGTTCTCCAGCAGGACATCCACTACATGTTTGCTGCCAATCATGCCGGTATGATTGGAAAAGACGGCAATCCGTTTTCCTTTCAGCATCGAAAAATATTCGGAGGTTTGCTCGTCGCCGGGGATAACCCTGTCTTCTCGGCTCCGGCATTCGCAGCACCAGCATAGCATAGACAATAAGAATATGAGCATTTTTTTCATGGCTGTCTACGGATTGTTTCTTGTTTCACACGCTAAATTATTCTTCTTTCTAATAGGATACACTTACTTCAAAACCTGCTCCCTTCACGAGTGCGGCAATACGGTCAAGTTCTTCGTGTGCAGCCTTTCGCAAATCGCGGTCAGGTGTCTCACGATCAATGGTATAAATCATTACCTGACGGGGTGCTATCTCTTTTACTTTCTCCAGCCAGGGGAGGACATATCTGTCTGACGTGTTGTCCATATCCTTGTCTTTATACCCGCCTTTGAGGAACATGGTCTGAATAATGCAGCGTCCTTTAAATGCCTTCATACCTTCGATGATGTCGGCTATGGCATATTTGCCTGTCGGACGATCGAGGTCTCGGATATAGTTCTCGTCTGCCGTGTCGAGCTTCAGAATATTATTGTCTACCTTGTTCAACGCATCAAAGACAGCAGGCTTGTGGATAAAAGTAGCGTTGCTGAGCACACTGACCTTGGCATTTGGAAAATAGTGGTCGCGTAAAACCAACGTATCGTCAATAATCTCGGCAAAATGCGGATGGGCGGTCGGCTCTCCATTGCCGGCAAAAGTCAGTACATCGGGCGCAGGACCATTGGCTTTCATATCCTGCAGACGGGCTTCGAGTACTTGGCGCACTTCTTCACGTGTCGGACGGGGAAGTTTCGGACGAAAATCTTCATTGAAACCACATTCGCAATAGATGCAGTTGAACGTACATAGTTTACCATCGGCAGGCATCAGGTTGATACCCAACGAGACTCCCAAACGACGGGAATGAACAGGCCCAAAGACGGGTGAAAGATAGATGACAGTCATACCAATCTCTAACAAATAACGAAAACAAAGATAAGCAAAATGAATGAATTCACTGGTTTTCTTTCCAAAATAAACACGCTCTCCATGCGTTAGAATTTCAGTCGGATCTGTACTTGCAGGTCCGACTTTTTATTTCCTCTTATCAAATCGTTGCCCGAACCTATCTCATCCCTATCCTGATAAATGGTTTGCCCGAACTTGGCTATCACCATCAGCCAGTTTCGGAAATCGTAACGCAAGTGAGCGGAGAAACGAAAACCGCGCCCATAGAACGAAGGTGTATAGAAAGTGTAAAGCAAACCTTTTTCATAGGCATAGACACGCGAATCATAATCATCAGTATGAAAATAAGTACCTTGCAGCGAGGCAGCCAAAGGCACGAAAGGTAATTGCACACTACACGATTGAGTTGCCTGCCATCCCTGGCTATATTGTAAGGAAGGTTGGCTGAAATGATTGTAATCGAGCGTAGTACGCAGGTTCCAAATGCCCTGCATGTAGTTGAGTCGATAACGTATTTTGTGATGATAAGTGGGCAATATCGTTTCACCTCCGCTGCCCGTCACGTCCCTTTCCTTCCGCTTGAAACGATAGTTGGCATACATCGACCATTGTTTGTCGGGTGTGAATGTAACTTGAAGCAAACCGTCCACTCCTTTCGAAGGCTTGCTGATGCGGTACTTCCACCAGGGAAACGAAAAGAGGTCGATTGCACCAAAGAAACGCCATCGGGCGAAAAGCGATGCTTCACTGCCCAAGAAAAAGCCTTTTTCGTTCTGTGAAGCACTGCTTTCTCCAAACGAATGGGCAAACATCCCCCAATAGTCGCGAGAATAATGACGATGAATGAGTATCACCTTGCAATCACTACCAGCCTGATAGTGCAACTGATTAAGAAAAGCACGACCATGCTTTCCCAAAGCCTCTTCCCCTACAAAAGTAAACCTGCCCAACCGATATCTATAATCCACACTTACGTTGTAGAAATGATTGCCACGCAGATTGTAACGGGCATATTCCCTTAAATCCGGTTCATAAGGATGATTAAAGAAATAATATACGCCCGTCATACCTACCTTCAGACGAGACGTTTCATAAGAAACATTTCCCCCTGCCACCTGCATTATGAAAGCATGCCTCTTGGATACTTCGTTTTTCGTGCGATGAAGACCTGTTTTATAGATAGAAGTGATTACGTTATCCTCTGCTGCACCATCCATCCGCCGATGTGAATAGAAAGCCGATGTCTGCCAACGAGATGCCAAACGGACAGTAGTTCCCACCCCTTTGAAGTAATTGTATTCGTCTGACGAGCTATGTTTACGGAAACCTTCTGTACGGTTTTCAGTGGTCACCAACGAAAATGTCTTGCCAAATCCGAAGTTATTGCCCAATACCAATCCCTGTCCGAAACTGGCCTTATAGTTACCTACGACCAAAGTCTGCAAGCATCCATAATCTTTCATCAGCAGATAGAAGGAATAATAGTCATATCCTTGACGGTTATGTAAGGCAAAGAAAGGTTCGCCCGCATCCTTCTCTCCCGTCATTCCCACTTGCAAACGGTCACTATAACGAAAATTATAACGTAACGAATGGTAGAGTGAAGGACCCAAATAACTCGTCTCATATCCCTTGCGCGTATAGAAAGGCATATCAAAACGACCCGTCATCTCATGCTTTCCACACTTCAATATACGTCTCAACGAAGGAAATTTCTCTTTTTCACGCGAAGGAACCACACAGACAAAAGGAAGCAGCCGTTCGATAGTCGCCTTGTCCATCTTCTCTACCAACTGAAGTTCGTATAAAGTCTGCATATCGCCATGTACATATATGTAAGCCAGCAGATTTTCTATCTGAACGTCCGACAGGAAAGGAAATATCTTCAGTTGTTGTCGTGTGGCCGTATTCAAGTTCAGTTTCTCAGTCTGCCGATAGGAAAGCTCCTCCAGTTCGTCTTCCCAATCCGTACTTTCAGTTTCTGTAGCCAGCTGTTCCAGGTTTTCTTCCAAAAGCATCAGATTGGTATTCTGACCCTGTACGGCAGAAGAAATCAATCCGATTAACAGACACATTCCTATCTTTATATTTCCCATAGTATTCGATGTAACTTTTTATTTATGGCCGACGAAGTTACTTTAAATAAGTTAACGATGCAAGGAAAAAGGAAGATATTCAAATAAATATCAAAAAATGGTGTACTTTTGCAGCGTGAATAAAAAACTCATCATATTATCTTTCATCCTGTTAACAACTGCCGCTCTTAATGGTTATGCCCAACAGAAGAACCAACAACCTGACAAGGTATATCTTACTCCCATGACCATTTATGAGGGTGATACCATTCCTTACGTAAAGTTACCGACCGTTTATATATTCAAACCGCTAAAGTTCAAAAATAAAAGAGCTCGTACACAATATTATAAATTAGTACGCGATGTCAAGAAAGTATTGCCCATTGCCAAAGAAGTCAACCAAATTGTCATCGAAACCTACGAATACCTGCAAACGCTTCCTCCCAAAGAAAGATCCAAACACTTGAAGCGGGTGGAGAAAAGCTTGAAAGAACAATACATGCCCCGTATGAAGAAACTTACCTTTTCACAAGGCAAACTATTAATAAAGCTGGTGGATAGACAGACTCACTCTACAGGTTATGAATTAGTGAAAGCTTTTCTTGGTACTTTCCGTGCAGGCTTCTACCAGACATTCGCCGCCCTCTTCGGTGCCAGTTTGAAGAAAGAATACAACGCTACAGGCGATGATGCACTGACCGAACGTATCGTTCTATTGGTAGAAAGCGGACAGCTCTAATAAAAGTAAGTTCGAAATAAAATCAAAGACATATAAGTTGCCCGTCATTGATAAAGTTCACTTCAATGGCAGATTTCTTTTCAAAGAAACAATAGGCTGCGATAACCGACAATGAATTGGCAATGAAATTACTGAAAAAAAATGTCGTGAGTGTTCTCTCTGTGCAATTTCCTTCAGTTCATCATTGACCGTTTCAATCAAGGCTCTTTTCTAAGCAAAATACTCATCAGAGAGTTTCATGTTGTTTTTAACTTTAGTGCTCAGCTGTATTTCTATCTTTATATATCCTTTGCCTACACATAATTTCCTTTTTACGTTCTCTAGGAACTTACTCTGTTTCAATTGATTCCCGAACATTCACGTTTCTAGGCATAAACATAAAGTTAAGGATTTCTCCTTTGTCATTAATGATCAAGTGCAATTAAAATACTCCCTGTAAATAATACTTGAAGCAGCGAAAACCACTGGAGCAAAACAAGATAAAAATAATCATAATCTCAGCATCGCTAATTCGATAGGGCTTATTGTGATGTTTGGTCTTCTTGTCTACAATCATATACTTTTCCTGTTGTGATGAAAATTCCTTGCAAAAAATCATTGGTTATACGATAATTTCTATAATTTTGAATTTTGAGAATATAACGGTAATCGTTTAAAGATTATATTTAACATTATAAATTTAATATATTTATTGCTACATTTTTTATTATCAGGTGAATAAATTAATCTTTATTTCGAACTCACGTAATTTATATGGAGATAAGAAGTTATTCGTATATCAAAAAACTTCTAGGTGATAGAACCTATGAAGAATTTAGGAGGTATGCTAAGACATACGTTCCTATTGCAACAATCATACTTGTAGTATTGCTTGTGTTATCGCAATTTGTACATTGGGGAATAGTAAGCTGTTTGTTAATATAGCATTAGGTACATCCTTAGTATTTATTGCTTATGTTCTTGGTGTGATTCTGCTTCTAGATTTTGGAGTAGATGTTGAAATGAAAGAATATCGGAATGGTAGGTTTTCTTTGCCTGAAGTAATGCCTTCCAATTTCAAGAATACTATTATATGGGCTTACACCTTGTTCATCCTTGGTATTGCGGCTATATACTTCAGTAACAAGTATAAAAAAACTATGCTTTTGAATGCCAAACTTTCCTAGTGGATGAAAATAGGGGTATATACCATTTGGAATATGGTAATGATGATGAATATATGGAATATACCACCAAAATGAAAGGATATGAATTAGAGGATTATAATTATACCTTTTGTGAATCATGCAAAGAATGGCTTGAAGAAATGGAAATGGTGGTTGACGTGGAAAAATATTCCCGTAGATGAGGAACTTAAAGACAGGAGAAAACTGGAAATAATCAGTAACTCTTGAGCAAGGATGTAAATTAAACTGTGTCAGCAAAGTTAATATTTTATTTCTTCTCTTTGCTGACACAGTTTAATTTACATCCTTTTCTTTTTTCGTGTGTATTGATCTGTGCCTTGAATGTACGATGTCGGCCTTGTTTTTCGACAGGTCGTTGATACACTTGATGATGCACCTCTTCCTTAGCATGATTTTGTCCCACATGGACATGAGCTTTGCCTTCTGCCGTTATACACGTAAGTTCGGGTTAAGTCCATCACCAATCATATCAATCAACAGTTTATTGGGTTACCAAATTTTGGTCGCCTGATTTATGCAAATGGTCATTATTGCCAAATGACGAGCTGCCCGTTCGTTTTTGGAACCTCGAAATCGAAGTTCACTTCCGGCTTTGTGACGAAGATACCCTTGAATACCTTCATATGTTTCCACTGCCCACATATACAAGACAGATAATAATGCTTGAAATTGCGGTAGGTGTTGAAGTGAAAAACAGATCAGAATGGTAATGACCTCTGCATCGAACATCATGCGTTTTCTGTGGCGCTTGGGGACATCTGGAGATGACGGATAGTTTTTGCTATCTCAATCTCAAATTCTTGCAGGAATCATCAATGATATGGTATTTATTGCTATTTCCACTTGTATTCCTTTACTCCGCCACGCAGCACTTCCTGAAGTCCCGACGCAGTGCTGCGTGAGGGTGTCATACAGTGCTTTCTGGGGAGGGGATGAAGCACTTCGTCAAAGGGTCAGCCGGCACGTCGTCGGGACGGAAAAATTTGCCCGTGAAAAAAGACGGAAGAAAAACGGGGTTTTGGCACGGGTAAAACAGTCCTGTCACACCAATTTGCTGATATACAGTTGGTTGCTGCGACACGTGACAGGGCCGTGCAAACTTTTTTGAAATAAAATAAAAAATAGGCTGCCTTTAAAGGCAAGGTATTTTTTATTTTTCGCGAAAATGTTTACCAAATGTCCCAAGGTGTCGCACTAATTTATTGATAATCTGCCACTTGGTGTGACAGGACTATTTTGGGCCCTCCTGGACTTTTCCAAAATGATTAAAATTCGCCGAGTTCACGTTAAATTACTAACATCAATGATATTATCAAAAGAATAGCAGCTTGAAAAAGCTACCGATTCAACTTTATTAAGATGTGGCTTATCCCGAACTCGCGTATACACAGAAAAGTGGAAAAGGAAAAGTCTGCCGTCATAAAGAATGATATTGAACTGCACATGTACAAGGTGCATGACAGCATACTGGTTTTCCTTAACATCTGCTGCCTGTACAATGAAAAAAGATGTATGGTACACGGAAATATAAAGGGAACGCCTACTCCTGCATGATACTACGCTCCATCACCTTTTTGTCTACTACCTTGAACATAACGAAATCCACGTTCGTTAAGGGGGACTTTTGAGGAGTTTGTTTCTTAGATGTGGAAATAAAGCAAGTCATTATGGGCATATAGCGTTATTCTATTGAAATTTACTATATTTGCGCTTAAAAAACCAATAAATATTTGTTATGGATACAACAACATTAGGAGCAAATTATGGAAACGAGTATTTATTCTTAACAGGGATAATAATTATTATTGCTTTTATCATTATCTACTTTCTGCTTAAAAGTAAGAAAGATAATACACCAACTGAAGATGTTGTAAATGTGAACCCTGAAAACACATCTAAATCAGAGAAACATATAACGAAAGAACCATCTACAACAAATCAACCCCCAAATTCTTCCTCTGAAAAACGACCAATAATAATACCGAGTCCTATTTTACAAGAAGTAAATGTAAAAATAGAAGAGGAGTCCAAACATTCCTTACCCAAATATATCGGATATGAGCCGATAAATATATTTACTCAAACAGAGCCTTTACATTATCCGTATGTCGTAATGCCTTCAAGGACAAAATGTCCAATAAAAATTCCTCAAAAAGGAAGAAGCGGTAGAAAAGGATATAAAGAAGATGAATTTCTTTTATACATACGAAGATATTTTAAAGAAACGTTCAACATATATGATGATAGATATGTTCTGACGAAAGCAAATAGATATGAACCTGATTTTTCATTATTAAATGAAAAAGATGGAATTAATATCTTTCTCGATATAGAAATTGATGAACCTTATGAAGGTATTAACGATGTCAATATTAGAAAAGCAACCCATTTTCAACTTGCCGATATCAATAGAAATAATGAATTCAAAAATAGAGGTTGGATTGTTATCAGATTTGCAGAAATACAAATTCATCAGAATCCAAATGGATGCTGTAGGTTTATCGCAGATGTTATTAAAAGCATCTGTCCCCAATTTACAATTCCTCATGATTTGTTATCAATAAAACGTATAGAACCTGTTCAACAATGGACCAAGGACATTGCGTTGGCCTGGTCAAAACAAAGATACAGAGAAAAATATTTAGGTATCGACCACTTTGGATATATACCAAAGATGATTGGGCCAGATATTACAATCATTCAAGATGAGAAAGTGGAGGAAGAAGTCGTAGATGATAAGATAGTTGTAATTCCAGATAAGACCATAAGTGATATGCCTGAACAAAACATTGTGAGTACTGCCATTAAAACCGGTAAATACATTCCCTTTCAATACGACCAAGAAAAAACTATCGTAAAACCTTCAAACCTTGACGGGCGTGTTATGACGGATTATTGTAATGTGAAAAACAGTAAAAACAATGCAGAAGTTAAAAAGGCTGAAAGAGCTGCAAAGAGAAACAACAAGACTACCTTTGAAGGCGGGAGTGTTAACACAGTAGACAAAAGTGCGTCTAAACAACTTGTTATGGACCACTTTGCAAACGGCGTCGCCAAAGAGTGTGGCAATATTCCCGTTTGTTCTGGACAAGTTTTACACTTTACGGGTGAAACCGCACCGCAAAAAGGTAACGGCGACGTGCCTGATTGGATTGCCCTTGAAACAGTAGAAGGCTATCATATTGGGTTGCGTCAAGTTGCAAGAAACGGTAGCGGTGTTACCTTTAATGAAGGCGTAAACGACGTACCAAGCAAAATTTGTGCGTTTATCGACGCTTGTCCTATTGCATTGACGGTACACGATGTAAAGAAAGTAGAAAGTTCTTCAAGGAGCGGCAAAAACTCTTATTACATTTTCGAGCCGGTAACAATTAAGTAAAAAGTTAGTGGGAGAAATCCCACTTTCTTTT
>NZ_CANRPM010000002.1 GCF_947632445.1 uncultured Bacteroides sp.
AAGGTGACTTCCTTGACAGCTCGCAGGCGGTAAGTACGTGAAGAACCGGCTTTGGAGATGCTTCCCTCATCCCAGGCATACGTTTTCATACCCTCATCGCAAAGGTAACGGACAGGTGTATTCTTTTTCTCCGGTTCATCGCCCGATAGCAGAGTATCCAATCCCTTACCGGACAGCAGATTGTTAGTCTGCGACAAGCGACTTCCGCCTATCGCATTTCGCATGGCCTTCGCCTCGTCGGCTGTGGGGAAACGCCATCCGCCGAGTCCGCCTTCCGTATAGGCATTGACGTAGCCGGCTGCCTCGCCCGGATTTACCGTACTTGAGGCGGAGGGGACATCCGTCCATTCTTTCGTACTCAGCAGGAGCAAAGTGACGCCTCCATGATCGTCGGGTGTAGAGAGCGCCACCAGATGCCCGTTCCACAACGTGCCGGCGGCAGGAATATCCGTCCCGCTTATCTCGGCATCCCCCTCGCCGTCACCCTCATCGTCATCGCCTGCCGCGTTGCCGAAGTTGAAGCGTATGTTGTGCATATCATTCCAATCGTCAACCGTAATCTCGCCCGACAGGTTGAAGCCTGTGGCGAAAGTACCTTTTAACAGATAAGGAGTGTTGGCAACCAAAGGTTCGGACAGGGTATAACTGTAGGTGGAAACGGAACCTGTACTATCGGTCAAAGCAATGGAAAGCGACACCCTGGCACGATCGACCGAAGGGAAGACATACAGTATGGGAGGGGCCCACACCCCTCTGCCCGCATCGTTGCAGGCTCTTGTCAACGAAACGCTTCCGCCATAGGTGCCGTCCATGGCAAACGAAGCATACACGGGGCCGACGGTTACATGTACCGATTCCGTATCATCGGGGAGCGCATGCAATTCGATTTCCAGACGGCTTACAGCGGCCGTCAGCGCGATGTTGGTCGAAGCATTCCCGTCTACATGCACCTGGGCCATGCCGTACATCAAAGCTTCTACAGCCATCCGTGGGCTGGAAAATGTCACGACATCCGATATATCCGGCCTGTCAGAAAACGAATAGCTGTCCCCGCCGGACAAAGCCACTACCGTATAATTTCCCGCATCAAGGCAAAGCTCTATCGCACTGTTCTCTTCTTCAGAATGCAGCTCCGTAGAAGCCGCAAACTTCCCGTCGTCCGAGAATGCGTAGATATGGATAGGATAAGTAAGGAGAGATGTCCATCCACGTGTCTCTATTCTCAATGTGGACTCCGAAAAGTTCTCGTTCTCTTCGTTCAGACTGTTGTTCTTACACGCGACCAGCAAAGACAAAAGGGCAAGCAGCAAGAAGAAAGTGTTTTTCATGGTAATTCGTTTTATTCTTTAATAGGGTTCATCCCCTGTCGGGATTTTAACTTATGGCCGCAAAATTAATATTATTTATCCGATATAGTCCAATATTCATACTTTTTTTCTTTCATTTGTTGCAAAACGGCCCTATTCCCAGTCGCTGAACTCAAAGCTGAGCTGTTCCCATACTCCATGACGATCGGCTTCCGAATCGTGCGGATTGGACACGGACAAACCTATGAGCCGGATGGGATGCTCCTCATAGTCCACCTCGCGGAGCAGCTGCTTGGCAAGGGGCAAAATGACAGACAGTTCCGTCAATTCCCGGCTCTGCGTGATGCTGCGGGTTATCTGACGGAAGTCGTGAAACTTGATTTTCAGCGTCAGCGTATTGCCGCGAAAATCTTTCCGCTGAAGGCGTTCCACCAACTCTACCGCCACATGATACAGCTCGATAATGACCGACGAAGTGCGGTTAATATCCTTTTCCAGCGTATGCTCGCACCCGATGGATTTGCGTACACGCACCGCCTCGACAGGACGTAAGTCGATGCCGCGCGCAAAGTCATAATATATCGCACCTGCCTTGCCAAACTCCCTGGTCAGCATCTCCAACGAACGGGTACGCAACTGGCCGCCGTTGTGAATACCCAGCAGATGCATCCGTCTGGCCGTGACAGGCCCCACACCCCAGAAATTCTCAATAGGCAAATGCGCAATGAAGTCGAGTGCCTGGTCGGGATGGATGGTACAAAGCCCGTCCGGCTTGCGGTAGTCCGAAGCAATCTTTGCCAAGAACTTGTTGTAGGACACGCCGGCCGAAGCCACAAGGTTCAGTTCACTGCGTATCTTCTGCTTGATTTCACGCGCGATGTCCACTGCCAATGGAATACCGGGCTTGTTGTCTGTAACATCAAGAAAGGCTTCATCAAGCGAGATTGGTTCGATGACATCCGTATATGCGTGGAAAATCTCGTGTATCTGACGCGATACTTCCTTATACACCTCCATACGGCCGGGTATAAAGATGAGTGACGGACAGAGCCGTTTGGCTTTCTGCGACGACATGGCCGAATGCACCCCGTAGCGACGCGCCTCATAGCTGGCAGCAGCCACCACTCCACGTTCCTCGGCATGTCCTACGGCAATAGGCTTTCCACGCAGCTCAGGATGGTCACGCTGCTCCACGGATGCATAGAAAGCATCCATGTCGATATGTATGATTTTACGTTCAGTCATTGATTCGCTCTCCTTGTTGCCGGACCGAAGCAAAGATACGCAAAGGTAAGTGAAGAGCCAAAACAATTCGTTCATCTCTGAAGATGGATAATCGGTAGATAAAGCACGAATAATGCAAATCGCATCATCCGTGCCTTACTCTATCTTGAAAACAAGTTACTTCTTTAAGCGGGCAATGATTTCATCGGCCACCTTTTTGCCGGACATCAGCATGCCACCGAAGATAGGCCCCATACGCGGAGTACCCGATACGGCCGATGCTGCCATACCGCAAACGTAAAGGCCAGGATAGATTTCCTTCGTGCCATTCACAACTTCTTCCTCCCCCGACACAACGTCCAACGAACGCTCTCCAATGACTGCACCTGTCTCTGTGGCCAGACGGATACCGTTCTTTCGGGCAACGGTAGCGGCGATTTCGCTGTCGTGGCCAGTACCGTCGACAACGACTTTAGCAAGAATATTCAACGGATCGACATGCAAACCTTCGCGAAGTACAGGTGTCCAGTTGACTACGATACCGCTCACCTGGTTGTTCTTGAAGATGACATCTTCCACTGAGTAGCAATTAAAGATAGTGGTACCTGCATGAACGGCATGATAGAGCAAAGACGAGGTGCTCTCTACTGAATCCATCACATAGAGTCCGTCGGCAAAAGGTGCATGGTTGATTTCGAATTCGCGCACGATGTCCATAGCCTCCTCTTGAATGACAATCTGGTTGAACATCATGGCGCCTCCCCACATACCACCGCCGGGAGCCAGTTTGCGGTCGAACTGGGCTACCTTCAAACCGGCCTTGGTCAAGTAGTAGGCAGCCACGATACCCGAAGGCCCACCACCTACGATAGCTACATCGAGGTCGAGGTTCTTCTCCAACTTCTCAAAATAGGTACTGATAATACCCTGTGATACTTTTGTTTCCATCATTTTGTTCTTAAAATTAGAATGTTATAATTAATGCAAAATTCCTGAGTTAAAAATTAGAATAGCTTCTTTTTCAAATTCGATAGGCGAGAAAAACAAGATAATCTCCATTGCAATGTATCGTAAACTCATTGGTCAGGGCCTCATTCAAAGTGCCTTGCCACCAATTTGTGAAGTCGCTTAACGGATAAACCAAGCCTTCTCCCTTTAAGTTTTTGGCACTGAAATTAAAAATAGAAACCTGTTGACCTGGTTGTGAAGCGAAAGTCTGCGTATGCTGTGCCGGAATAAACATGCCATAATCCGTGATTGTCCTGACCTCCAAATCACTTTTCATATAATCAATAAGCAGACTAATATTCCCAAGCGTATGGTCTTCCCGCTTTCCAGTAGCTCCTAAAATGGCAATCTTATGAAATCCTTTTCCTTTAAGGAAATAGACTGCTTTTGTCTGGTCATTTGTTTCTTGATCGGAGATATGATGTATGATAGAGGAAAAACGCTCTTTATTGACAGGGGAAAGAGAATCACCATCTCCGATGATTATATCAGGAATATGTCCCTGAGCGATATATTCGTTGGCAGCGCCATCACAACAAATTACAAACTTAGCTTCCTTCAGTATCTTTATGGGAAGGGGATTTGTTGGATATTCGCCATTGGCAAGTACCACAGCTTCTGGTATAAATGGGTCATTTATCATGGCAGTTGTCTCATCAGTTTTTTCCATTTGAAGTAGCCAAAGATAGCAATAACGGAGTAAAGCCCGTATAATGCAGAGGTGAAATAAAGTTCTTTATAAATATAAAGTCCACAGCAAACAATATCAACAAGAATCCAGGCAAACCATTGCTCAATGTATTTACGTGCCAGCATCCACATCCCTATGATACTTAATGCAGTAGTGAAACTATCCAGCCAGGGGACATTGCTATCCGTATATTTAATCAATATCCAGGCAATGCCGAAAAAGGAAATAAGAAAAGCCAATGTCAATGGGAGATAATATTTCCCTGGAGCATGTACGATGGGTAATTCTGTGGGCTTGCCGGCTGTTTCTGTTTTTTCTTTTCGGTGTCCCCACATCCAGAAAAACCAACCATAAATAGCGGCAACCAAGTAGTATATATTTATACCAAAATCGGCATAAAGTCCCGCTTTGTAGTAAATAAAGACATAAATAGCGGGCATGACAATACCTGCAATCCACAGATAGATACTTGCCCGGTATTCTAACCATAGGTAGACCAAGCCAACGATTGTTCCGAATATTTCGAGATAATTCAGTTCCAAAATAGATTATAATACAATTAAAAACGGAAGGAAAGATTTGCCATAACATTGGTTCCTGCTTGTGCAGCATAACCGGCACTATCTATTCTATGATTTACATCATTCTCGTAAGAGCTGGAAGCCCAGCCATTGTTCTCATATTCTTCATTGAACAGATTATATATAATAACTCCGAAAGTAATGTCTTTTGCTGATTTCTTTGGTTTGAATGTATAGGCAAGATTTAGGTTACTAACAAAGTATTTGTCCAATGTCAGTGCTTCCACTTCTGCATTCGTCATATATTGTTTTCCCACAAATTGAGATTGTAATGCTGCTTCGAATCCTTTGAAATGGAACGAAAAACGATTGTTGAGCAGAAAGTCGGGAGAAAATGCAATACGGGTACTCTTATGTTGAATACTGACAACATCCGATAAATATCCTTCCGTATTGTATATAGGAATGGTTTCTATAAAGTTCTTAATCCGGTTCTTACTCCATGTAGCATTGATATCCCATTGAAACCATTCACATGGTTTGATACCTAACATCAGCTCTAATCCCATGCGATAACTGTTCGGAACGTTTTCTGTTAACGGTTCGCCTATCTCGTTTAATGCTCCGGTCAGGACAAGCTGGTCGGTATAATCCATATAATAGAAGTTGGCTCCTGCTGTTAGCCGAGGATTTGAGAAACTATATCCCACTTCGTAATCAAGTAATTTTTCTGCTTTAGGATATGAATCGGGATTACCGTCTGTATAGTTGTTTCGCGTTGGCTCTTTCTGTGCAACGGAAAAAGAGGCATAAGCACGATGATTGGGAGTAATATTCCAGTTTAATCCGACTTTGGGGTTAAAGAAATTGAATTTCTTATCTACTGCTAACGGCTGAGGAGTATTTTTGTTCCAGTCGTATTTGTCGTTTGTTCCGTCAATCGTATAATCAATATAGCGATATTGTAAATCAGCATAAGCACTCAACCCGCTAATCAGATCATAAGTGGTTTTCAGGTAAATATTCCCATCCGTTTTTTTCGATTTGTTTCTGTAGTATTCATGATTTGGAGAAAGTTCACCTATATAATTTTCTACCCAAGTTACCTTTCCGAAGTTGTTTCCCCGATATTGGTTGAGCCCGCCACCCAAAGAAGCAATCAAACGATTGTCAGTATAGTTGAGAGAGAATACTCCGCCTCCGAATTTATTATCCATTTTTTTCTGACGTACAAGGTCGCTTTCTTCCACTTCTTTCTCATTATAGATGAAAGGTTTCAAGCCATATTCCAGGTATGATCTGTCTTCTTTATACTCTTCATAATAACCGTCTCCTTTCGTATAATGCAAGGCCACATTCAGATTCCATACATTGGAAAAGGTATGGTTGAAAAGTAGTTGGTAGTTTTTTTGTAGGTAGTTGTCCGTTTGATCGTCATAATAATGAACGGTGTTATCCTTATCTGTGTACTTTCCACAAGGATTATAACGTCTTCCGAATTCCTTCATCTCATCTTTAGTGGCATATCCCCAGGCGTGATATGTTTTTTCTTTTCCGACAAATGTAATCAACTTTATTGATGTGTTTCCGGCAAAATATCCTCCTTGCAGGTAATATGAATTGAGATTGACAGAAGCACGGTCAATATATCCGTCCGTACCGATATTTGAGAGGCGTGCGTCGAAAGTCCAATGATTGTTTAGTAATCCTGTACCTGCTTTTACAGTTTCTTTATGCGTATTGAACGAGCCATAAGAGCCGTTGAACTCTGCATACGGTTTCATGGAAGCACCTTCGGTTTGCATATTT
This sequence comes from uncultured Bacteroides sp., assembly GCF_947632445.1. Classification (GTDB taxonomy): domain Bacteria; phylum Bacteroidota; class Bacteroidia; order Bacteroidales; family Bacteroidaceae; genus Bacteroides. The sequence continues at coordinate 6,561 of NZ_CANRPM010000002.1, forward strand.
ACGCTGGCGCCAAAAGCACCTGCGCCATTGGTGGATGTTCCGGCTCCACGTTGTATCTGTATGTCTTTTACGGAAGAAGAAAAGTCCGGCATGTTTACCCAAAATAAGTTATGGCTTTCGGCATCATTCATAGGTATTCCGTTTACGGTAATATTGATGCGCGTACCGTCCGTACCACGAACACGAAGTGTGGTATAACCGATACCTGCTCCGGCATCTGAAGTCGTTAAAGTAGAAGGTGACATACTTAACAAGTAAGGAATATCTTGTCCGAAGTTTATTTTTTTAAGCTCGTCTTTACCGATATTGGTAAAAGCTATAGGAGTTTTAGAGGTGGCACGTGTAGACACCACCTGCACTTCTTGCAGATTTATTACTTCCAGACTGTCTGAAGTCACACTCGTTTGTGCATGGATAGCGATGCTTGTGCCTAAGAAGGCAGCAGTCATCATAATCATTCTTTTCATTTCGCTTATTTATTTATTTATTTATGCGATCAGCAGTTGATAATCATCTTATCTTGTTTATCCTTTATCAAGGGTCACGAACACCCTTCATCAAGGGTCACGAACACCCTTTATCAAGGGTCACGAATACCCTTCATCAAGGGTCACGAATACCCTTTATCAAGGGTCACGAATACTTATCCTTTACCGTTTCCTGTTCTGTATAATCACAATCAGTCAGGCGCTGACTGATACGTATGGCACAGAAGTGAGGACCGCACATGGTACAGTACTTTCCATTCAGATGATTGGCCTCCTTATAGTATTGTAATGCCCGCTCAGGGTCGAGGCTCAGATTGAACTGGTCTTTCCAACGGAACTCATAGCGGGCCTTGCTAAGCGCATTGTCACGTACCTCGGCACCCGGATGTCCCTTGGCCAGGTCGGCAGCATGGGCTGCAATCTTGTAAGTAACCACACCTACACGTACATCTTCCTTCTGCGGCAAAGCCAGATGCTCCTTCGGCGTGACGTAACAGAGCATGGCTGTGCCATACCAACCAATCTGAGCGGCCCCGATGGCACTCGTAATATGATCATAGCCGGGAGCAATGTCGGTGACAATAGGGCCCAGAGTATAGAAAGGCGCCTCGTGGCACTTCTCGATCTGACGATCCATATTCTCGCGAATCTTGTGCATAGGCACGTGACCGGGCCCTTCGATGAATGCCTGCACATTCTTAGCCCAGGCACGCTCCACAAGTTCGCCCATCGTATCGAGTTCAGCAAATTGAGCGCGGTCGTTAGCATCATAGATGGCACCCGGACGAAGGCCGTCGCCCAGCGAAAGGGCTACGTCGTACTGTGCACAGATATCGCAGATGTCATCAAAATGCTCATAAAGGAAACTTTCCTTCTGATGCACCTTACACCATTGTGAGATGATACTTCCACCACGGCTCACCATACCGCAAAGACGATCATTGGCATAATGGATATTTTTCAGGCGAATACCACAATGGATGGTGAAGTAGTCTACCCCCTGCTCGCACTGCTCAATAAGCGTATCGCAGAAAAGTTCCCACGTCAAGTCTTCTGCTTTTCCTTTTACTTTCTCCATTGTCTGATACATGGGTACAGTACCAACAGGGACAGGACAGTTGCGGATAATCCACTCTCGCGTTTCATGGATATTCTCTCCTGTAGAGAGATCCATCAGCGTATCGCCACCCCACTTGCAACTCCAGATGGCTTTCTCCACTTCTTCTTCAATGGTCGAAGTCGTAGCAGAGTTGCCAATATTGGTATTGATCTTCACCAGGAAGCGGGTGCCGATAATCATCGGTTCGGCCTCAGGATGATTGATATTGGCAGGCAGAACAGCACGTCCGGCCGCAATTTCCTGGCGCACAAATTCGGGAGTAATATAAGATTCAATGCCTAATTCATGATTATTCATATTCTCGCGGATGGCTACATATTCCATTTCAGGCGTAATGATGCCCTGCTTGGCGTAGTACATCTGCGATACCTGACAACCTTTTCTCGCTTTGTAAGGCAGGCAAATATGTTCGAAACGCAAATGATCAAGGCTCTTGTCAGCCAGACGTTCACGGCCATATTCCGAGGAGATTTCGGGCAGCACTTCCACATCACGACTGCGTATCCAGGCTTCGCGCAGGCGTGGCAAGCCTTTACGCAAGTCTACTTCTACAGAAGGATCACTGTAGACGCCGCTCGTGTCGTAGACATAAACGGGAGCATTTTCACGTGTCACCCGACGGCCGTCTTCGACGGTGACAGTCGGAGTCAAATTGACACGGCGCATAGCTACTCGCACATCGGGATGGATTTCACCCTTCAGATAGACTTTCTCCGAGTCGGGATAGGTTATTTTAATGTTGTCTTCCATAAGTTTATACTGTTATTTTTGAGTTAATTCTATGATTCGTTTCATTTCTCCCACCGGGTCTGAAGCTCGCAAAATACTACCGCTCAAGGCAATGCCGTTTAAGCCTGTGGCTTTCAAATCGGCTATATCGTCTGCCCTGATGCCACCGATGCCTACGATAGGCAGGTTGATTTCATGTTCCTTCGTCTGCGACAGGATATTACGATACCCTTCCAAACCAAGAATGGGTGCCAGATTTTTTTTAGTTGTCGTATAACGAAAAGGGCCGCATCCGATATAGTCGGCCCCGGCATGATGAAGACGTTGTATGTCATCGAAGGTATTCGCCGTGCCGCCGATAATAAATTCAGGCCCCAGATAGGCTCGTGCCTCATCGACGGGCATATCAAGCCTGCCTAAATGAACACCATCCGTATGAAGACGTTTCGCCAGCTCCACACGATCGTCCAGCACCAAAAAAGCGCCATAATCATGGCACATACTCTGAACTTGTCGCGCTACGGGCTCCACCTCCTCGTCCGAGGCGTCCTTCATACGCAACTGAATCCAACGGCATCCGCCTTCGAGGGCAATGCGGGCTGACTCGGCATAACCAATGGTATCGGTATAATGAGTAATGAACTGTACTTGAAACATAAGCTCCTTTTCGCATTAAACATAAACGATAGAAAAGGAGCATCCGCACACGACGCTTTGATGAAAAAACAGAAATAAACACTCAAAAAAATCCCTACGCCGGTATGATCCGTATCAGGTTCATTGGGTATAATCTCAGCCTTTGCGTTCGCACAAGGCACCCCCTTTTCTGAAATCTGTGGCAAATAACAGAATAAAAAACGGAATATCATAGGGGATCGCCCCTTTTTAAGATTATTTATCACCTACAAAAAAGAGAGCACTTCACGAAGATGCGCTCTCTTTCTTTTCATATTGTTTAAAGGGTTGTTTACTAAGTCATGCTTGTTGTGCAAGCAGTTTCTGAAGTTTGCCATTCAAAACTTGGCACATCGCACCGTTTCCCATTGCTTGATAGCGTTTGATACGGTACTGTAACATCATAATTTCATTTACGTTTTTTCTCATAATCATCTTAGTTTTGTGCCTTCCGCATTTCGGAAGGCGGTTTGTACATCTTTTCTTGTTTTCTCTTCTAATAACGCTGCAAAGATACGAATTATCTTTGATAAATATGTTCTATAACATAAAAATATTGTTATTTCTCTTGGAATTTGCCTTCTGAGGCCGATTTTCTGAAGAAATCCTGGATGTGTTTCCGTGTGGTGGTTACTGAAATCCTGTCGGAAGAGATGCCGAGGATGGGCAATTCGGCTGTGGCGAAATACAAGCAGATTTACGGCAACGGCGAGGAAAAAGACAGTCGGAAGCTGGTGAAAGTGGACGGCAAGTATCTGATGGATATAGGCAAGTAAAAAGTTAGTCAAGGGAGGAACGGGCCTTGGGTTCGGCCTTTTTTGATTTGTTTTGTCGGTATATTCAGGAGTTACGGTTGGTGGAATGGAAAACTTATTGTACATTTGTCAGCATAACACCTTATTATTTATGAAATACATCGTCTACATCTTCAGCTTAGTCTGGCTGACATGCCTGCTTGCCTCGTGTAGCAGCAAACAGGCCCATTTTATCAGTGACCCAACCTATCGTGCCCGTGTGGAGCAGGACTTCCAGCAGAAGCAGGCCATCCTGTCCAAGGGCAATCTGTTTGCGATCTTTGATACCGACCTGACGCTTTACGAGCGCGAGGCACTGGAATTCCTTTATGCCTACATGCCGCTGGCCGACATCACGGACTATTCCGGCAGTTTCCATCTGATGAACGTGCAGGTCGCCCGCCGTGCTTCCGAAGAGATGCCTTGGGGTCGGATAGTTTCCGAAGAGCTGTTCCGGCACTTCGTCCTCCCCGTGCGGGTGAACAACGAGCCGCTGGATAGTGCCCGCATGGTGTTCTACGAGGAACTGAAGCCGCGTGTGCAGAGCCTCCCCATGCGTAATGCCATTCTGGAGGTGAATCACTGGTGCCACGAGAAGGCTGTCTATCAGCCCAGTGATGCTCGCACCAGTTCGCCGCTGGCCACCGTCCGCACTGCCTACGGACGTTGTGGCGAGGAATCTACCTTTCTGGTGGCTGCCCTGCGCTCGGTGGGCATCCCGGCACGCCAGGTCTATACACCCCGCTGGGCACATACCGACGACAATCATGCCTGGGTGGAAGCCTGGGCCGACGGCAAGTGGTACTTCCTCGGTGCCTGTGAGCCCGAACCGGTGCTCAACTTAGGATGGTTCAATGCGCCTGCCAGTCGTGGTATGCTGATGCACACCAAAGTCTTCGGTCGCTACGAAGGGCCGGAAGAAGTGATGTCCGTCACACCCAACTATACCGAGATCAACGTTATCGACAACTATGCTTCCACCGCTCAGGCCACGGTGACCGTGACCGACGAGGCCGGACAGCCCATCAGCGGAGCGTTGGTGGAGTTCAAGCTCTACAACTATGCCGAGTTCTATACCGTAGCCCGCAAGCAGACCGATGCCTTGGGGCAGGCCTCGCTCACGGCCGGCAAGGGCGATATGCTGGTGTGGGCATCGAAGGACGGACGTTTCGGCTTCCAAAAGCTTTCGTTCGGCAAGCAGGATGCCCTGACCGTGAAACTCGACCGTCGCGACGGCGATACGTTTGAGTTGGATTTGTACATCGTTCCGCCTATTGAGTCGGCCAACCTTCCGATTGTTACGCCTGAACAGCGTGCCGAAAACGACCGTCGTATGGCCGTAGAAGACTCCATCCGTAATGCCTACGTGGCTACGATGATGACGCCTGAGGCGGCGTGTGCCTGGGCTTCTTCCCGGAAGGAACTGAACGAAACGGAACAGCAGCGTGTGGCCGACTTCTTGGTTGCTTCGCGCGGCAATCATGCTGTCATCAAGTCGTTTGTCTCTTTTGCGTTGGAGCAGGGACAGGGTAGCCGGGCCGTAGAGATGCTGGGAGCTGTATCTGCAAAAGACTTGCGCGACGCCCGTTTCCTCATTCTGAAAGATCATTTGCTGAATACGGCTGTTGTTCCTTGTGAGCAGAGTGTGTCGGCGTTGCTGAATCCGCGTATTGCTACAGAAGAACTGACCTCCTATAAATCTTTCTTCCGGCAAGCCATTGACGGGCCGACGGCAGAAGACTATCTGCGGCATCCGCAGAAGCTGGTGGACTGGTGCCGCGAGAATATCGTTCTGAACGATACTCTAAATTCGCAACGCATCCCCATGTCGCCCGCGGGCGTGTGGAACGCCCGCGTAGCCGATACCTATTCGCGTGACATCTTCTTTGTGGCCGTAGCCCGCAGTCTGGGCATTCCTGCCTGGATTGACGAAGTGACTGGGGCTGTATGCTATTTGGATTTGGCTAATCATCCGAATTTAAAGAACGGAGAACTTTATCATGTGGACTTCAATGTGGGTGGTGCACAGACGGCATCGCCGGTAGGCAGCTTAGTGGCGGCGTTCCGGCCGACCAAGTTTGTTGACGATCCTAAGTACTACAGCCATTTCACCTTGTCGCGTTGCGAGAACGGGGTACTCCGCTTGCAGAATTACGATGAAAACGATGCTTCATGGAACACGCTGCTGCGTCGGCCTTTGCAGATGCCGGCCGGCTATTATGTGATGGTAAGCGGTACGCGCTTGGCTAACGGAGGCGTGCTGGTACACATGAGCGGCCTGAATGTAGAGGCGGACAAGACAGTGAATACAACCTTGGCGATGCGCGAAAGTAAGGACCAGATACAGGTGATTGGCAGCTTCAATTCCGAGTCGCTCTTTACGCCCATTGCTGACGGTGCCGTAGCCGACAATCCCATCAGCCTATTGACGGCATGCGGTCGCGGCTATTTCGTGGTCGGCGTATTGGGAGTGGGGCAGGAGCCTACCAACCATGCCTTGAAGGATATTGCCAAACTAAACAAGGAACTGGAGAAATGGGGGCGCAAGATGGTACTGCTTTTCCCCGATGCCGGGAAGTATGGCAAGTTCCGTCCGCAGGACTTCCCCGGTCTGCCGTCTACCGTTGTCTACGGCATCGACAGTCATGGCATTGCCACCCAGATTATAGAGAATATGAAACTAAAGCATAAAGACACGCTGCCGGTATTTGTGATTGCCGACACGTTCAACCGCGTGGTGTTCGTTTCGCAGGGCTATACCATCGGTTTGGGTGAACAGTTGATGCGGACGGTAAAGGGTCTGTAACCGCTCCTCCTGACACAGTGCTTCGTCGGGTTCTGACACAGTGCTTCCTCACCTTCTCATGCAGTGCTTCGTGAGAGGATGAGGAAGCACTTCGTTAGACCCTCATCCAGCACTTCATGGCGGACCCATGTCGTATAGTGTGGAAATGTGAGTCAATAAAAGGAGGATATACGAACCGTATGGGCATAAAAAAGTCTGGTGTGCTTTCGCACGTCAGACTTTCAATTCTCTCTCCGTTTATTGTGCTGAATTATTCAGCTACAACAGTGTCAGCTACTACAGTATCAGCTGCGGCTGCTTCAACAGCTGCGATAAAATCTGCTGCAGCTTGTTCAGTGTTAGCTGCTTTCTTGAAAATTTTCTTTAAAGAATTCATCATCCTTATATTTATCTGGATGAAACTTAAGTGCATATAATTTATAAGCAGCTTTTATCTCGTCAAATCTACATAAAACAATATTTCCCATAAAACAACCGATTTTTACACATGTATGGTTCTATCAACCAATAATTTTGCACTTAATAACGAAAAGATAAGGCACATCGTTGCTTTCTTTGTTTTTAATAAAATAACCATAAAAAACATTATTATGAATTTAAAAAAACTTGCCAAAAGAGCATTAGCTACTCTATCATTGAGTATGTTGTGTTTAGTCGCTTTTGCACAAGGTCGCCAAGTTACAGGTACTGTAATTGATAATTCGGGCGAACCGGTGATAGGCGCAAATGTATTGGAAGTTGGTACTACCAATGGAGTAATTACTGATATTGACGGTAATTTCCGCCTGACAGTACAGCCCAATGCAAAACTTCAGGTTTCTTTTATCGGTTACATTACACAAACCATAACGGTAGGTAACCAAAGCACCATTAAAGTTACTTTAAAAGATGACGCACAGGCGCTTGATGAAGTGGTTGTCGTAGGTTACGGTTCTATGAAGAAAAATGACGTAACAGGTTCCTTATCTTCGGTATCTGCTGAAAAACTGGTTGCACGTGGTGCACTCCGTATAGAAGATGCATTGCAAGGCTCGGTACCCGGCGTTAATATTACCCAGTCCAGCAGCCGTGCCAACGGTAGTTTCAACGTCCAAATCCGCGGCCAAGCCTCTATCAATAATACAAGCGGTCCGCTTTATGTAGTAGACGGTATGGTGGTTTCTTCTATCGACTTCTTGAATCCCGAAGACATTGAACGCATTGACGTCTTGAAAGATGCTTCCTCTACAGCAATCTACGGCTCACGTGCCTCAGAGGGTGTGGTTATTATTTCTACAAAAGGAACCGGAGCAGGACAAAGCAAAGCTCAACCGGTGGAAATCACTTATGACGGTTACTACGGTATCCGTAAGGTAGCACGTATGCCGGATTTCATGGATGCAACCGAATGGATGAACTATCGTTTTGCACGCTACACAACAGGTAGCTCCGATGAAACTGGACGTGCTGTGTATAAGATTACTGACAGCGACTTGCAATCTGTGTTTCAAAATGGCACTGAATGGAAAGGTTCTCCTTTATATAATAGCTGGATGAACAACGAGGGCTATGATTGGGCAGACATGGTACTGCGAACGGCATCTCAACAAAACCATTTCATCAGTGCAAGCGGTGCAACTGAAAAAACAAATTATCGCTTAGGTATCGGTTATCAAAGTGAGGAGAACGTATTTAAAAAGAACGATTATGATCGTATCAATATCAAAGGATCTTTCGACAGCAAACTGTCAAAGATTGTAGAAGCGGGTATGGCCATCAATTTGGTACACGACGTACAGAACGACTGGATTACCGATACTTCCAACTCTTATTCTCCCTACAACAACGCATTCTGGTTTGCTCCGGTCGTTTCACCCTGGGATGAAGATGGTAATCTGTTAGCTATCCCGGCAAAAGTCGGTAATATGTCATTGACTTCTACACCTTCTCCGTTGGTAGACTTCGAACTTGACGCTTACGAGAATGAGACTCGTAAATTCCACGTCTTCGGTAATGTTTATATGCGTTTTAACATTATGGACGGTTTGAAATTCACAACCACCCTATCACCCAATTATTATCATGGCCGTCAAGGCATCTTTATGGGTACCGGTGTTTCTGAAAAATATCCTTTGGGAACAGCTTATTATCAAAACCAAAAGCACAACCAAGCATCCGTAGTCAATACGGAACGCTTAGACTGGACATGGGATAACCAAATTGACTTTAGCAAAACATGGGGACAGCACAGATTGAACGCAATGGGACTGTTCTCCATGTATGCCACTAATAAGGAAACTTATACTCAGACCGTGACAAATATTTCAGATGATAAACTCTCATACCATGCTATGGAAAAAGGTTCGGGTACAAAGACCATCAAATCTACTTATACAGAATCTTCCTTGGTATCTGTAGCCGCCCGTCTGAATTATGCCTACAAAGAACGCTATATGGCTACCGTTACCATGCGTACTGATGGTTCTTCACGCTTTGCCAAAGATAACCGTTGGGGCTGGTTTCCCTCTGCTGCCTTAGCATGGCGCGTTTCGGAAGAAGACTTTCTAAAAGATGTAGAATGGCTGGATAACCTGAAACTACGTGTATCTTATGGTATCACGGGTAATAACAATGTGGGCGATTATGCTACTGCATCTTCTGCTTCCGGCCCTACTTATTCTGTTATTGGTGGACAAGAATATCAAGGTTACTATGCCAATGGTTTGATTGACAGGAATCTGATCTGGGAAAAGATTAAAGAATTCAACTTCGGTATTGACTTCTCTGTTCTCCAAAACCGCATAAACTTAACAGCAGATGCTTATCGCCGTTTATCCGACGGACAAATTATGAAAGCCACTGTGCCTCTGGAAACTGGTGAAGGTTCTATTACAACAAATATTGGCGCTGTGCGTAATACTGGTATTGAGTTAGGATTAAATCTTGGTGTTATCCGCAACAAAAACTTCACATGGGACGTAAATCTCGCATTTGCCCGCAACTGGAGCAAAATCACCGAATTACCTAACGGAGATGACGTCAGCAACAACTGGTTCATCGGTGAACGCCTGAACGTTTTGCGTGACTACACAAGTGCCGGTATCATTACTACCGATGGTATTACCATGCGTACCAAAGACGGTGACCGTCATTATACCCTCCAGGAAGTATATGACACTTTCGGGCCCGGTGGTCAAGGTTTGAAGTGGTACGAAGGCCAGATGGCTGTAAACGACTGGAACAACGATGGTAAAATTGACGATGAAGATAAACAAATCTTCGGTTGTACAGATCCAAAGTGGACAGGCAGTTTAAGCTCTACCATGACATACAAAGGATTCGACTTCTCCTTCATGCTTTATACGAAACAAGGACAATGGTCACGCAGCTATTTTCACCAACAATATATGGACTACAGCGACCGCGGACGTCAAAAAATGAGTTTTGATTATTACATCCCTGCAGGGACTCCGGTTCTGGATAAAAGCACAGGAGATGTAATCTATCTGTCAGAGGCACATGTTGGAAAATATCCTTATCCGAACAATACAGAAAAGACAGGGGGTGGTTATTTCAGCAAGAACAGTGCAGCTGTGTATTATCACAAAACTTCTTTCGTGAAAGTAAAAAACATCACACTGGGTTACACTTTCCCGAAAGCATGGTTGAGCAAAGTTGCCGTAAAACATCTGCGCCTCTACGTGAATGTAATCAATCCTTTCTGTTTTACCGACTACGAAGGTTTTGATCCTGAATGGGCAAATGCAAACTTGACTAACGGCGGCCCTGCTTCTGTTACTTACCAGATTGGTGCGAACATTAAATTCTAACAATACAAATTCATAAGAGCTATGAAAATATATAAAAAATTACCATATGCAATGTTCATGATTGTTTCCATGACATTGGCTGGTTGTGATGACTTTCTTACACCGGATAATAAGAGTTCTGTGACGGATATTGATTATTTCAGTACTGCGTCAGGTTTTCAATCTCTCGTTTATGATGCATACGCCCAACTGACTGATATATATAACAGTGCAGATGCACCGGTATATTTTAACGCGGGGACTGACCTTTATCAAGACGGACGCAACGATATTGATGCTGCACTCCACCGTTGGTCAAACTTTACTCCAGAACATGGCAAGGTTAAAACTTTCTATACCGAGTGTTATGATGGTATCCGTTCTTGCCTTTCCATTCAATACTATGCACCGGCAGCAAATGTCAGTGATGATGTAAAGCAAAAGGCAATAGATGAAGGCCGCTTTGTACAGGCCATGTTCTACTACCTGTTGGTTAATAATTACGGTGGTGTACCGTTAGTCACAGAGTATACCAGTACAGCTATCAAAGGTTATCCGCGTGCAACAGCTGAACAAATATATACTTATATTATAGATGAGTTGAAAAGCATCATTTCCAATAACAGACTGACAAGTTCCAGTGCAACAAAAGGCGGAGGGGAAGCTAGTATTGAAGCCGCTAAAGCATTGCTGGCAAAGACCTATCTTTCTGCTGCATGGGACCTGAATAACCAATCTTACTTTACCGAAGCTGCCAAATATGCCGACGAGGTTATCAATGGTCGTTCATTAACTACTGAATTTGCCGATTTATGGGCAGCTGACAGTTCGGGTGACGATGATGCCGAATTTATTTTTGACATAGAATACGATTATAACAGTGCTCATGATCAGAATGCAGGTAACCGTTGGCAGTCGTTCTACTCCAACTACTACGGTGGTGCTGAAGAAGGCATGAAGAACGGTTCTTCACAATGTATTCCTCTCATGCATACACTAAGATGTTTTGAAAAAGGGGACAAACGCTACGATGCCACTTTTTTGAAAACATTATTAGTGAAGAAAGCATGGGATCCTGCGCAGGGCTTCAAAGAGAACGGATCACCATTGGGAGACTATTTCTCTTATTATAGCAACGGAAATACAGCAATGGGTAAAATGGTCGGTGTATATTATCCTGCATATTGGGAATGTGATGCAGCATCGGTTGCTGCATGGCGTGCCGAAGACCCAGTTAACCGCGCTGAGACATTCATTATTCCGCAAAGTGAAATGACAGCCCAAATGGAACCAATGTCAACTTACATGGAAGACCTCAAAGAATATCCTGACGGCATCATTACAAAATATGATTTCGAAGAATCACAAAAGAAAAGTTGGGCGGTGCATCCTTGTCGCAAGTTCGACGACAGCAAGACTGCACAATACAGTGCTGGAAAGAGCTTTCGTGATTTGCATGTCATCACATTGCCCGAAATCTTCTTCGTCGCTGCTGAGGCTTATCTCAAGGCAGGAAATGACGGAACAGCACTCGCACGCTTGAACACTGTACGCAAACGCGCAGGCCTTGCCGATGCAACAAGCATTGACATTGATGCCATTCTGAAAGAATCAGCTTGCGAAATGTACGGAAACGGTTACCGCCGTATGGATCTCCGCCGTACAGGTAAACTCGTTGAATACAACAACTTGTATAATCCCCATCTGAAAGGCAATGCCGCATCAATTATCGGAGGGAAATTTTTATGGCCTATTCCACAAGCAGCAATTGATGCAAACGAAGAATTGACTTCTGCCGATCAAAATCCGGGATATTAATAAACAAACAAGATTATCATAGATTTACAACTCTGAGAAACTGGTCTATGAGTAAGATCGGGAGGTTTTAAAATAGACATTCTTAGCAAGGAGAGGTTGTGTCAGATATTGGCACAACCTTTTTTCTGCACAAAGTTTTTGTAACTTTAGGTATTAGTTTTTTCATTATGGCAAAGTTACATTTTCGTCCTTACATTCCCAATTCAACGGTTCTTTTTCCACAAAGAATAGATGGAAACATAACTGCGAACGTCTCGGTGCACATTGTTAATGCTGTTATAGATAGTCATAATGTTGCACCTTCATTTAGGCCTAATACTTGATAATAGTTTTCATAAAGGGTGTATAAAATTAAAAAAGTCTGGTGTGCTTTCGCACGTCAGACTTTCAATTCTCTCTCCGTTTATTGTGCTGAATTATTCAGCTACAACAGTGTCAGCTACTACAGTATCAGCTGCCTGGGCTGCTGCTTCAGCTGCCGCTGCTTCAACAGCTGCGATAGAGTCAGCGATACGGATAGAATCAGCTGCTGCTTGTTCAGCGTTAGCTGCTTTGTTACCACAAGATGCGAAAGATACTGCTACGATAGCTACTGCCATCAAAACTAATTTTTTCATTTTCTTTTTACTTTAAAAAATGTACTACAATCAATTGCCTTATTAAAACGTCGGCAAAGATAGAGACTTTTTAGATACGTTATTCTCGAAAGCCCAACTTTTTTTATATTTTTTTCAATGCCTGCCTCTGAATGGCCTATGTCGGGTGATGAAATAATGAAATATAGAATAATAATGTGTAACTTTGCATCCGCATCAAAAGTTATGTGAGCAAAATATGATTGATACCAATATATATCAGAATAAGACAGCAGTATATTATACACTGGGCTGCAAGCTGAACTTTTCGGAAACGTCTACTATCGGCAAGATGTTGAAGGAAGCCGGAGTGCGTACAGCCCGAAGAGGGGAAAAGGTCGATATATGCGTGGTGAATACCTGTTCGGTGACCGAAGTGGCCGACAAGAAGTGCCGTCATGCCATTCATCGGTTAGTGAAGCAACATCCGGGTGCCTTTGTGGTAGTGACGGGATGTTATGCGCAGCTGAAGCCGGATGCGGTGGCCCATATCGAAGGCGTAGACGTGGTTTTGGGAGCCGAGCAGAAAAAAGATTTGCTGCAATACTTGGGCAACCTCCAGAAGCATGAGGCAGGTGAAGCCTTTACGTCGGCTTTGAAAGACATCCGTTCGTTTGTTCCGTCGTGTTCGCGTGGCGACCGCACCCGTTTCTTTATGAAAGTACAGGATGGATGCGATTACTACTGTTCCTATTGTACCATTCCCTTTGCCCGTGGCCGCAGCCGCAACGGCAGCATTGCTTCGCTGGTGGAACAGGCACGGCAGGCAGCGGCCGAGGGTGGAAAAGAAATCGTATTGACGGGAGTCAACATCGGTGACTTCGGCAAGTCTACCGGCGAGACATTCTTTGACCTGATAAAGGCGCTGGACGAGGTAGAAGGCATTGAACGTTACCGCATTTCGTCCATCGAGCCTAATCTGCTGACCGATGAGATTATCGACTTCGTATCGCATTCCAAGCGGTTCATGCCCCATTTTCATATTCCGCTGCAATCGGGTTCGGATGCAGTGCTGAAGCTGATGCGTCGTCGGTACGATACAGCTTTGTTTGCCGCGAAAGTTCGGAAAATCAAGGAAGTGCTGCCCGACGCTTTTATCGGTGTGGATGTCATTGTGGGAACGCGTGGCGAGGCGGAAGTGTATTTCGAGGAAACCTATCGCTTTATAGAAGGACTGGATGTCACCCAGTTGCATGTGTTCAGCTATTCCGAGCGACCGAATACGCAGGCGTTGAAGATAGACTACGTCGTGGCGGCCGATGAAAAACATCGCCGCAGCCAGCGTCTGCTGGATCTGTCTGATATGAAAACCAGGGCTTTCTACGAAAAGCATGTCGGACAGACCCTGCCTGTATTGTTGGAAAAATCCAAGTCTGGTGCATCTATGCACGGCTTTACACCTAATTACATACGGGTAGAAGTACCCCATGATGATGCGTTCGACAACTGTGTAGTCACTCTTCGGTTGGGTGAATGGAACGGGGAGGGTACCGCCTTGAAAGGCTTTCCCTTAAAATAAACCGCAGAAAAGAACGATGGAGAATATGGAAAAGGTGGCTGTCGTAATATTAAGCTGGAATGGATGCGAAATGCTTCGTTCTTTCCTGCCTTCGGTTGTGGCTCATTCCGAAGCGGAGGGGGCCGTTGTATATGTCGCTGACAATGGTTCTACGGATGCTTCAGTCCGGCTTGTTCGGGAAGAATTTCCTACGGTACGTCTTATTTTGTTGGAAAAGAACTGGGGATTTGCCGACGGCTATAATAAGGCCTTGCGGCAGGTGGAGGCGGAATATGTAGTCTTGTTGAACTCGGATGTGGAGGTGACGGCTCATTGGTTGCAGCCGCTTTTTGCCTATATGGATACTCACCCGGAGGTCGCTGCTTGCCAACCCAAGTTACTGAGCTGGCACGACAAGACCGCTTTCGAGTATGCGGGTGCAGCCGGCGGTTTCATTGATTGCTATGGTTATCCTTTCTGTCGCGGCCGTATCATGGGCGTCGTTGAAAAGGATGAGGGGCAATACGATACGACTGTTCCTGTCTTTTGGGCAACAGGGGCTGCTTTGTTCATTCGTCTGAAAGATTATTGGGCGGCAGGTGGACTGGATGGCCGCTTCTTTGCTCACATGGAGGAGATTGATTTATGTTGGCGTCTTCGTGCCCGAGGCCGTCAGTTGGTATGTATTCCTCAAAGTGTAGTTTACCATGTAGGCGGTGCCACGCTGAAGAAAGAAGATCCCCGAAAGACATTCCTGAATTTCCGTAACAATCTGTTGATGCTCTATAAGAACCTGCCTTCCGAAGAATTGGGCAGGGTGATGCGTGTCCGTTGGCTGTTCGACCAAGTGGCCGCTCTTGTTTTCCTGCTGAAGGGCCGGCGGAACAATGCCCGTGCCGTATGGCAGGCCCGTCAGGAGTATGGCCGGCTTCGTTCCTCTTTCCGCCTGTCGCGGGAGGAGAACGAAAAGAAAGCATGTACGTCGGTGATACCTGAGCGTGCGGGTTACAGCATTCTGATACGTTACTATCTGAAGGGGAAAAAGCGTTTTTCAGGCTTGTAATGCCTGCCTTTCTGCATGCACCTCTACTCCTGCCGTCTCAATGTCAGCTCCCATAGGCGGATTGCGTTTGGACAGTTTCAGGTCAATGCTTTCGATAGTCGGGAAATCGTTGAAGAGACGACGGACAATACGTCCTGCAATATGTTCAAGCAGTTTGGAGGGAATGTCCATTTCTTCTTTTACGGCCTGGTGGATTTCTGCGTAATTGACAGCATCGGCAACGTCGTCACTTCCCATTGCACGCGTAATGTCTGTCTTCAATCGCAGTGATACGACGAATTCATTGCCTACGGTCGTTTCTTGGGGAGCTACGCCGTGATAAGAAAAAAAACGGATGTTTTCGAGAAGAATATAACTTGTCATGCCTGCTTGTTTCGATAGGGATATATTAAAAATAGATCAGTCTTTTTATCAATAAAATGTTTTATTGGACAGTTGCTGTTACAATAGTGCAAAGATAAAATAAAAGAAGGGCGTTGCAATGTTTTTTTCGCTATATTTGTGTGTCTTAAATAGAGAATACTTATGTCTTTGCATCAATTTCATCTTTTTTTATGGGTAATGAGCGGTGTTGCATTGCTCGTTTTCATAGCCCTCTATTATGTAAAAGCGGGTTACGGCATGTTTCGTACAGCTTCGTGGGGTTGGTCTATATCCAACAAAGTGGCTTGGGTACTGATGGAGGCTCCTGTCTTTTTTGTAATGTTGGGTTTGTGGACGGTAAGCGGGGTTGGTTTTTCTGCTCCACAATTCTTGTTCCTGCTTCTGTTTGAATTGCATTATTTGCAGCGCTCGTTTGTCTTTCCATTATTGATGAAAGGACGCAGCCGCATGCCGTTAGCTATTATGGCGATGGGTATTGTGTTCAATGTCTTGAACGGATTGATGCAGGCTGGTGGAATTTTCTGGTACGCGCCCGAAGGGTATGCCGATGGATGGATTTGGTTGATGCGTCCCCTTTCCGTCATAGGATTCGTGTTGTTCATTGCAGGTATGGGCATCAATCTGCATTCCGACCACGTTATCCGTCACTTGCGCAAGCCGGGTGACAATCGGCATTATCTGCCTTGCAAGGGGATGTACCGTTATGTTACGTCGGCCAATTATTTCGGAGAACTGGTAGAGTGGACGGGTTTCGCCTTGCTGACTGCTTCGCCTGCGGCGTGGGTGTTTGTTTGGTGGACGGCAGCCAATCTGGTTCCTCGAGCCGATGCTATACACAAGCATTATCGTAAGGAGTTCGGTAACGAAGCAGTGGGGCGTAGAAAACGGATTATACCTTATATATATTGAGGATGAAAAAAGGAGAAAAGATGCTTTGAGTTGTAGAAAATAGAGGTGATGTATTGCTATGTTCAGAGAAGGCTTGCGACATGGCTTTTATAAAACGATGCTTTCCGGGTCTTGAAAGACTGCAATCACTTCCTTAAAACATACTTTTCTAAAATCAGATAGAATTATGAGTTCGAAACTATTTACTCCAATTACCTTCGGACCGCTGACATTACGTAATCGTACTATCCGTTCAGCGGCCTTTGAGAGCATGTGCCCGGGCAATAAACCTTCAGAGCAGTTGCTCGATTATCATCGTTCGGTTGCGGCCGGCGGGGTAGGCATGACGACTGTTGCCTATGCGGCCGTGACCCGTAGCGGGCTTTCATTCGACCGCCAGTTGTGGATGCGTCCTGAGATTATCCCCGGGCTTCGTCGCCTGACAGATGCTGTTCATGCCGAGGGAGCTGCCGTCAGTATCCAGTTGGGGCATTGTGGCAACATGTCCCACAAGAGTATCTGCGGCTGCTTGCCGGTGGGAGCGAGTACGGGATTCAATTTGTATTCTCCTACATTCGTTCGGGGACTTCGGGCAGATGAGTTGTCCGAGATGGCGCGTGCCTATGGCCGTTCGGTTAATTGGGCTCGTGAGGCCGGATTCGATGCGGTAGAAATTCATGCAGGTCATGGCTATCTTATCAGCCAGTTCCTTTCTCCTTCCACTAACCATCGAAAGGATGAATTTGGAGGTTCGCTGGAAAATCGCATGCGTTTCATGGATATGGTGATGGATGAAGTGATGAAGGCAGCCGGCAACGACATGGCTGTATTGGTGAAAATGAACATGCGCGACGGTTTTCGTGGAGGAATGGAGCTGGGCGAATCCTTGCAGGTGGCCCGCAGACTGCAACAATCAGGAGCACATGCCTTGGTGTTGAGTGGAGGCTTTGTCAGCAAGGCGCCGATGTATGTGATGCGTGGTGAGATGCCTATCCGCACGATGACCCACTACATGACCTGTTGGTGGTTGAAATACGGAGTCCGTATGGTGGGTAAGTGGATGATACCTGCTGTTCCTTTCAAGGAGGCATATTTCTTGGAAGATGCTTTGAAATTCAGAGCTGCGCTTGATATGCCTTTGGTTTATGTAGGCGGACTGGTGGCCCGGCAAAAGATTGACGAAGTGTTGGAGCAGGGTTTCGAGGCCGTACAGATGGGACGCGCCCTGCTTAATGAGCCAGGCTTTGTCAATCGTATGCGTGAAGAGGAACATGCCCGCTGTTCTTGCAGGCATAGTAATTATTGCATTGCTCGCATGTACACTGTCGATATGGCTTGTCATCAGCATCTGAAGGAGGAGCTTCCTCCTTGTTTGAAAAAAGAAATCGAACGAATAGAAAGTCGAGGATAATAATGGAAAAGAAGTTAGCTGTAATAACAGGGGCCGATGGAGGTATGGGAACGGAAATAACCCGTGCTGTTGCATTGGCCGGCTATCGTATATTGATGGCATGCTATGAGCCGCAGAAGGCAGAAGAAAAGAGACAAAAGCTGATCGAAGAAACAGGAAATGCAGATATCGAGGTGCGGAGAATTGACCTTGCTTCGTTGGAAACGGTAGCAGCTTTTGCCGATTACCTGTTGGAACGTGGCGAAAGCGTATCTCTGCTAATGAACAATGCCGGTACAATGGAGACGGAACGTCGCATAACGGTAGACGGATTGGAGCGTACAGTTAGTGTCAATTATGTCGGACCTTATTTGTTGACACGAAAATTACTTCCGCTGATGGGGGAGGGAACCCGCGTGGTCAATATGGTTTCATGTACTTATGCTATCGGACGGCTGGATTTCCCGGATTTCTTTTTGAGAGGCAAGAAGGGTAGTTTTTGGCGTATTCCTATTTATAGTAATACTAAATTGGCATTGACTTTGTTTACACTTGAACTTGCCGAACGTGTGAAAGACAAGGGGATTGTGGTCAATGCGGCTGATCCGGGTGTCGTTTCGACGGATATTATTACGATGCACATGTGGTTCGATCCGTTGACTGATATTTTTTTCCGCCCTTTTATCCGTACACCACGTCAAGGGGCGGCAACGGCGGTCAGCCTTTTGTTGGATAAGGAAGCAGGGGAACGTACAGGGACATTAAATGTCAGTTGTCATCCTAAACAACTCTCTGAACAATTTATACACCACAAGCAGACGAAGGAATTGTGGGAGCGGACAGAGCAGCTTGTAAAGAAATGGCTTTAGTTTCGGAAGGAGAGTGTAACGGTTTCAAATGAAAAGCCAGGCATTCCGTATGGAGAATGTCCGGCTTTTAGTTGGAAACTTTGGAGATTTCTATTGCTTTTCTTAGATAGACAGTGCCCGTAATACATTGACCAACTCTTTCTTGATGGGCTTGTCATTTTTGATTGCCTTGGTAAAGGGTACGTAAACCACTTCATCATGGTCAATACCAATCATTACATTGCGTTGTCCTTCCATAATGGCGTCAATGGCGGCTGCGCCCAATCGGCTGGCTAAGATGCGGTCGTGAGCCGTAGGGCTTCCACCACGCTGTAGGTGGCCGAGGATGGTAACACGTACATCGTATTGCGGATATTCATTCTTTACACGTTCGGCATAGTGCATGGCGCCTCCTGTCAGTTCGCTTTCGGCTACCAGTACGATACTGCTGTTCTTTGACTTGCGGAAACCGTTCTTGATGAATTCTTCCAATTGGTCGACTTCCGTGCTGAATTCGGGGATGATGGCTGCTTCGGCACCCGATGCAATGGCACCGTTCAGGGCCAGAAATCCTGCATCGCGTCCCATGACTTCAACGAAGAACAGGCGTTCGTGCGACGTAGCCGTATCGCGGATCTTGTCGACAGCGTCGAGGATAGTGTTCAGAGCCGTATCATATCCGATAGTGGTATCTGTACCGTAGAGGTCGTTATCAATGGTGCCGGGCAGGCCGATGCAGGGCACGTCGAACTCTTGTGCAAAGATGCGGGCACCGGTCAACGAACCGTCGCCTCCGATGACAACGAGGGCGTCGATACCTTCTTTCTTCATGTTGTCGTAGGCCTGCTGACGACCTTCTGGCGTGGTGAATTCCTTGCAGCGGGCCGTTTTCAGAATGGTTCCTCCCTGCTGGATGATGTTGCTTACATTCTGGCTCTTGAATTCTTTGATTTCGCCGGTCACCAGACCTTTATATCCTCTATAGATACCTTTCACTTGAAGTCCGTTGTAGATGGCTGCGCGTGTCACCGCACGGATGGCTGCGTTCATGCCCGGGGCGTCTCCACCGGAGGTTAGGATGCCGATGCACTTAACTTTTCCCATAACAATCTTTCTTTAGAGTTAGTAAATGACGTGGCAAAGATACGAAAAAGCTTAGGGCCACTGTAATAATTTTCGTTAATTTGCCGAAGTTTGGAGTTTCTTTTCGATTGTAGCCGCGATTTCTTCCATCAGCCATTTGGGGGAGGACGTAGCTCCACAGATGCCGATGGAGGATGCTTTTGTCAGCAGGGAAGTGTCTATTTCTTCAGGGCTGTCGATTAAGTGCGAATTGAAATTCACCTTCTGGCACTCGCTGAACAGCATTTTGCCGTTGGAGCTCTTCTTGCCGCTGACGAAGAATATCAGGTCGTGCGAGGCGGCAAACTTGCGGATGTTAGGGATGCGGTTGGCTACCTGCCGGCAGATAGTGTCGTAATATTCGAAGGTTATATCGGGCGAGATGTGCTCTTTGATATACTCTACGATACGTTGAAATTCGTCGAGCGACTTGGTTGTCTGCGAGTAGAGGCGTATGCCATGGCTTAGGTCGAGCGACTTGGCTTCCTCCAGCTTCTCGATAACGATGGCTTTTCCTTCCGTCTGGCCGACAAGTCCCAGCACTTCGGCATGCCCGTTCATGCCGTAAATCACAATCTGCTTGTCTTCTTCTGCATTTTGGGTATATTCTTGCTTGATTTTTTTCTGCAGGCGGAGGACTACGGGGCAGGTGGCATCTATGATTTCGATGTGGTTACGGCGGGCCGTTTCATAGGTTTCGGGCGGCTCGCCATGGGCGCGGAGCAGCACCTTGGCGTTGTGCAGGCGGTTGAATTCGTCGTGGTTGATGGTGACGAGTCCCATTCCTTTGAGGCGCTCCACTTCCCGGCTGTTGTGCACAATGTCGCCCAGACAGTACAGTATGCCGCCTTTGGCCAGCTCCTCTTCGGCTTTGCTGATGGCGTTGACCACTCCGAAGCAGAAGCCCGATCCTTCGTCTATTTCTATTTTTGCCATATATATAACGGTATTTTACGGGTTGGAAAACATTGCTTTCCCGGTTAGAAAGCAATGCTTTTCAAGTCAAGAAAGGTTGAGGCCTATTGGCCGGCCACGCGTTTGAACTGCTCAGTCAGCCAAGTCTTCTGTTGCTCGATGGTCAGATGGCTGTTGTCCAGCAGCAGGGCGTCATCGGCCTTGCGCAGGGGGCTTACTTCTCGATGCTGGTCGATGTAGTCGCGTTGCTTCACGTTCTCCAGTATTTCGGCGAAGTTTACGGCCTGTCCTTTGGCTTTCAGCTCGTCGTAACGGCGCTGGGCGCGTATCTCAGGCGAGGCAGTAACGAATATCTTCAGTTCGGCATCGGGGAAGACTGTGGTGCCAATGTCGCGTCCGTCCATTACAATGCCTTTCTGACGGCCCATTTCCTGCTGTTGTCTGACCATGTATTTGCGCACGAAATCAAGGGCAGCCACGGGGCTTACATGCGAGGAAACCTCCATGGTGCGGATTTTGTTCTCCACGTTCATGCCGTTCAGGAAAGTGTCGGGACGGTTGGTTTCCGCATTGGGTCGGAACGTGATGTGGATGTTGTTTATCTCGTTCCGAAGTTTTTCCACGTCAATCTGCCCGTCGTGCAGGAGTCCGTTCTCGATGCAGTACAGAGTAACGGCGCGGTACATGGCTCCGCTGTCGATGTAGATATAGCCGATTTCGCGGGCCAGGTCTTTGGCCATGGTGCTTTTGCCGCAGGAGGAAAATCCGTCAATAGCGATAGTTATCTTTCTCATTTTTCCTATATATAATAAGGTGGTTGTCTGTTCAAATGGGACGTTCTTCGTCGTAAAACAAAAACATTTCATTTTTTTGTTCAAAAAAACATGCCAAAGATAAGGGTATTTTTAAAATATCTCGTTACATTTGTAGCATAAAAGCGAATGTAGTCTTTTGAACAATTAAAAAAATGAAAATGCGGTATGGAATGTGTAAAAAAAAACATCCGTGTGTGACATTTCGAAGGAAAAGTGCTATATTTGCCCCCAATGGAAAACTTTAAAATTAATAATAAATTATGGAAGTAAAAAAATCGCCTAAGGCAGACCTGGAGAATAAGAAATCGACTTGGCTGCTCATCGGTTATGTGATTGTGCTCGCTTTCATGTTCGTTTCTTTAGAATGGGCGGACCGTGACGTGAAGATTGACATGAGCCAGGCTGTAGCTGACCTTGTGTTTGAAGAGGAAATTGAAATTCCTATTACGGAACAACCGGAAATGAATACTCCTCCGCCTCCTCCTGAAGCACCCGCCATTGTCGAGACTTTGACAATTGTGGATGACGATATGGATATCGAGTCAACAGAAATCGCTTCTTCTGAGGAAACGGGTCAGGCTGTAGAAATCGCTTACGTGCCTCCTACGGTAGAGGAAGAAGAAGTGGAAGAGCAGGAAATCTTTGAAGTCGTTGAACAAATGCCGGAATTCCCTAATGGTGGTATGGCTGGTTTGATGCAGTTCCTGAGCAAGAATATCAAGTATCCGACTATCGCACAGGAGAACGGTACGCAAGGTCGTGTAACCGTGCAGTTCGTAGTAAATGCAGACGGTAGTATCGTAGATGCCAAGGTTATCCGTGGTGTGGACCCCTATTTGGATAAGGAAGCTCTCCGCGTGATTAACTCCATGCCGAAGTGGAAACCCGGTATGCAACGTGGTAAGGCTGTACGTGTGAAATATACGGTACCTGTAATGTTCAGGTTGCAGTAATTTATAGTTGATAATAAGGGAAGAGGTTGCCGTATGAGCAGCCTCTTTTCGTTCTTATCCCTTCCTTTTTCTTTCCGAGATTAGTTATGTTTAAATCATCCGAACTGCTTGAAAAAATCAATGCCCATATTGCCGGCCTTCAGTTTACCCGTCATCCTGAAGGGCTCTATGAACCAGTGTCTTATGTCCTTTCATTAGGAGGGAAGCGCATACGCCCGGTGTTGATGTTGTTAGCTTACAACTTATATAAAGAAGATGTAGAAACAATTTTCAATCAGGCAACGGGAATCGAGGTGTATCACAATTATACCTTATTGCACGATGATTTGATGGACAATGCAGACCGTCGTCGTGGTAAGCCGACAGTACATAAGGTTTGGAATGAAAATACGGCCATTCTTTCGGGCGATGCCATGTTGGTGTTGGCCTATCGGTATATGGCCGAAGGGTGTCCTGCCGACCTTTTGAAGCCGGTCATGGATTTGTTCGGGCAGACGGCCCTTGAAATCTGTGAAGGACAACAGTTTGACATGGAATTTGAGAGTCGCAGCGATGTATCGGAAGCGGAGTATCTGGAAATGATTCGGCTTAAGACTTCTGTCCTGCTTGCGGCCAGTCTGAAGTTGGGAGCCTTGTTGGGCGGCGCTTTGCAGGAAGATGCTGACCGTCTGTATGACTATGGCGTCGATATGGGCTTGGCTTTTCAGTTGAAGGACGATTTGCTGGATGTTTATGGCGACCCGAAAGTCTTTGGTAAAAATATTGGTGGTGATATCTTGTGCAATAAGAAAACCTACTTGTTGATACAGGCTTTTGAACGTGCTTCTGACGACCAGCGGAAAGAATTGGAATATTGGTTGGCTGCTGCTGATTTTGTACCGGCCGAGAAAATTGCAGCGGTAACGCGCCTGTATGACGAGATTGGCATCAAAGAATTGTGTGAGCGAAAAATCCATGAATACACCCGGCTGGCGGAAGAAAGCCTTTTGCAGGTAGGGGTGGCAGGCGAACGCAAACATGAGTTGCAGGTACTGCTGGAAACCCTGGTGCATCGAGAGTCGTGATTGGCATAATTGTGAAAGTCTAAATTAGTAAGATATAAATGCCCTATAGAAGATTACCCAATACGGATCAGGCTCGCATTCGGGCTTTGAAAGCTGCGATAGAAAAAGCCGATGCCTATGACAATCCGTATGGAATTCCTTTCAGTTTCAAAGTACTTGGAGCTGCAAGAAATTTTCTGCCTCGTTTTGAGGCAGCCCACCTCTTCTATATGGAGTGTTATGAAAGGCAGGCTGCTGCTGGAAAGAAACATCAGTCGCATGTAAAAAAGGCGCGTCTATATCTTTCTCATTTCATTCAGGTACTCAATTTGGCCGTGATACGTTCGGAGATACGTCTCTCTCATAAGGCATATTATGGCATGGATGCCCAAAACTCCCTTCCCGATTTGTCCAGCGAACAGGCCTTGGTAGAGTGGGGGCGCAAGGTAATCGAGGGAGAGAACCGCCGTGTTTCACAAGGAGGCATTCCTATTTATAATCCTACCATTGCCAAGGTGAAAGTCCATTATGATATTTTTGTAGAGGGGTACGAAAGGCAGAAAAACTTTCAGTCGGCCACAGCTCGTGCTTTGGAGGCCTTGGCAGCCATGCGTCAGGAAGCCGATGCGCTGATTTTAGATATTTGGAATCAGGTGGAAGCGAAGTTTGAGCAGATAGTTCCCAATGAAAAACGTCTCGAACTTTGCCGTTCGTATGGACTGGTTTATTATTATCGAACCAGTGAGAAAATGAAAGTAAAAGGAGAATACTGATGACAATAATTGATACACATTCCCATCTCTTTTTGGAAGAATTTGCCGACGACTTGCCTGAAGTGATAGAACGGGCGCGCCAGGCGGGTGTCAGTCATATCTTTATGCCTAATATTGACAGTACGACTCTCCAGCCGATGCTGGATGTTTGCCGTCGCTATGAAGGGTATTGCTTCCCGATGATCGGGCTTCATCCTACGTCTGTCCGTGCCGAAGATTATGAAAATGAACTGGCTGTGGTTGCCCGTGAATTGGCTGCAGACCGGAAGTATGTAGCCATTGGCGAGATTGGTATGGATTTATATTGGGATCAGACTTTTCGGAAAGAGCAGGAGGAGGTGTTTCGTCGTCAGTTGGATTGGGCTTTGGATTATGATTTGCCGGTTGTGATCCATTGCCGTGAAGCGTTTATACCTATATATAAGGTATTGGAAGACTATCGTTCTACCAATCTTCGGGGAGTCTTTCACAGCTTTACGGGTACAGCCGATGAAGCGCAGCGTATCTTGGAATTTCCAGGCTTTTATTTAGGAGTGAATGGTGTGGTGACTTTTAAGAAATCCCATCTGCCCGAATTGCTGTCATCTGTTCCTTTGGATCGTATTTTGTTGGAGACAGACTCTCCGTATTTGACTCCGGTTCCCTATCGGGGACGCAGAAATGAAAGCGCCTATATACAGTATGTTTTGCTGAAGGTTGCTGAGGCTTGTCAGTGTACGCCCGATGAGGTAGCAAAGCAAACAGCTGAAAGCGCTTTAAAAGTGTTTGGAATGCTCAAATAAGGACGCAAAGATTTTAAAGTTTATTAATTTAGGGATTTTATTAAAGATTATACGCGAAGAATGCGATGCAAGAACAAAAAAAAGAATACATTTGTAGCTGAAAATGCTGATGGTTCGCAATTTTTTTTGTAATTTGCAGCCGATTTGAGGAAATTATGGATAAGGAGAGATGCTCGAGTGGTTGAAGAGGCACGCCTGGAAAGCGTGTATACCCCTAAAGGGTATCGGGGGTTCGAATCCCCCTCTCTCCGCAACAGACAATAAAAGGCGAATAGTAAATGAACATAATAACAAACAATTTAATTAATTAATCTTAAAAATTAGACACACAATGAAAAAGTTATTTGCAATTGTTGCTGTGATGGGAGTCTTAACATTTGGCTCAACTCAACTTGCTAAAGCTCAGGATGCTCCTGTAGCGGAACAAACAGAACAGGCTGCTCCTGCCGTAGAAGCAGCTGCTGACGATGCTGCTGCTCCTGCAGTGGTAGAAGAAGGTGGTATTCACAAAGAATTGAAGACCAAGTTTATCGAAGGTTCTGCATTCTTCATGAGTTTCCCTGCTATTGCATTGGTTATCGGTCTTGCATTCTGTATCGAGCGTATCGTTTACTTGAGCTTGGCTGAAATTAACACAAAGAAGTTTGTTGGTGCTGTTGAAGCAGCTTTGGAAAAAGGCGATGTAGAAGGTGCCAAAGACATTGCCCGTAACACAAGAGGTCCTATTGCTTCTATCTACTATCAGGGTCTGATGAGACTTGATCAAGGTGTAGATGTAGTTGAAAAGTCCGTAGTTTCTTACGGTGGTGTTCAGGCCGGCTACATGGAAAAAGGTTGTTCTTGGATCACGCTGTTCATCGCGATGGCTCCGTCTCTGGGATTCTTGGGTACGGTAATCGGTATGGTGGAGGCATTCGATAAGATCCAGCAGGTAGGTGATATTTCTCCGACGGTTGTTGCAGGTGGTATGAAGGTGGCCTTGATTACTACTATCTTCGGTTTGATTGTAGCCTTGATCCTTCAGGTATTCTACAACTACATCCTTTCTAAGATTGAAGCTCTGACTAGCGAAATGGAAGATTCTTCTATCACGCTGTTGGATATGATTATCAAATACGATTTGAAATATAAGAAATAATCTATACTGTCTGCGATATTATGAAGAAGTTTAAAATTCAAAATATTTCGGGCTCAGCCTTGTTGGTCATGCTGCTTCTCACAGTTGTTGTGATAGCCATGTTCTTCTTTGGTGGTGAGACTCCGATGGAGCAACGTTTGGTCGCAGATCCTTCTTTGTCAGAGCCTGCACAAACAGATCTCCTTATCTATTGGATGTACATATTGTTTGGTGTCACGGTCGCAGTTACTTTGGTTGCTGCAATCTATCAGTTGGTTACCAATTTCATCGACTCTCCGAAGGCTACCATCAAGTCGCTTCTTGGAGTAGTGTTCTTGGTTGTCGTTATGATTTTCTCATGGGTAATCGGCAGCGAGCAGGCTTTGGCAATACCAGGTTATGATGGAAGTGAAAACGTTCCTTTCTGGTTGAAACTGAGCGATATGTTCTTGTACACGATCTATATTCTGATGGGTGTAACAGTATTGTTAATCATCGGATTTGGAATTACAAAGAAATTTAAATAATTAGAGACAAATGGCTAAAGGAAAAAGACGCACTCCAGAAATCAACTCCAGTTCAACGGCGGATATGGCTTTCTTGTTGCTGATCTTCTTCTTGATTACCACCTCTATGGATACCGACCGTGGTTTGGCAAGACGTTTACCCGAACCACCGCAGGAAAACCAGAAGCAGGAAGATAAGGAAATTAAGGATCGCAACATTTTGCAGGTCTTCGTGAACTTTAATGACCAGTTGATGTGTGGAAGTGACTATGTCAGTGTAGAACAACTGCGCGAAAAGGCAAAGGAATTCATTGCCAATCCATACAACGATGAAAAGTTACCGGAAAAAGTCTCTGTCGAAGTTCCTTTCTTTGGAACTCAGATGGTAACTAAATTCCACGTTATCTCTTTACGTTGTGACCGCGGTACGTCCTATAAAGCATATATTGCTGTACAGAATGAACTGGTAGTTGCCTACAATGAATTGCGTAATGAACTGGCACAGTCTAAGTGGCAGAAAGAT
This sequence comes from uncultured Bacteroides sp., assembly GCF_947632445.1. GTDB lineage: Bacteria > Bacteroidota > Bacteroidia > Bacteroidales > Bacteroidaceae > Bacteroides. The sequence continues at coordinate 34,034 of NZ_CANRPM010000002.1, forward strand.
TATGCTGATTTGAATGAAGAGCAGCAGGATGCTATACGTCAGATTTATCCTCAGGTAATCTCTGAGGCAGAACCTAAAAAGTACGGAGAAAAGAAGTAATGGGAAAATTTAGTAAAACAGGTAAACGCGGAATGCCGGCGTTGAACACTTCTTCTCTGCCTGACCTTATCTTCTCTTTGTTGTTCTTCTTTATGATTGTAACAACAATGCGTGAGGTAACATTGAAGGTTGAGTTTAAGGTTCCGCAAGCTACAGAGTTGGAAAAGCTTGAGAAGAAATCTTTGGTGACGTTTATATATGTAGGTAAACCGACTGCTGAGTTTCGTAAGAAGTTGGGTGATGAGAGCCGTATCCAATTGAACGACAGCTTTGCTGAAGTTTCTGAAGTGTACGACTACATCAACGGTGAGCGTGCCAGTATGAAAGAAGAGGATCAGCCGAACATGACTGTTTCTTTGAAGATTGACCAAGACACCAAGATGGGTATTGTTACTGAAATCAAGGAGGCTCTCCGTCAAGCTTATGCATTGAAGATTAACTATTCTGCGAAGCCGCGTGAGTAATAGTTGATATAAATATTGGAAAAAGGGCATATCCCAAATGGATGTGCCCTTTTTTGTTTCCTTTATAAGGGAATATTATGTACCGGAACTTTAGTGTGGCTTGTTTACAATGTATGACTTGTGCCCTTGACGGAGCACTGCATGAGATCCTCATTCAGCACTGTATGAGGGGTTCACGAAGCACTGTGTTACCCTGTCATGAAGCACTGTGTTACCCTGTCATGAAGCACTGTGTGAAACCCTCACAAAGCACTGCGTGAGTAGGTGTTCTGCAAAAGGATATGTCCTTTGTGTATTGTTTATGGATGTATGATCGTTTTTTATTCGGTATAAAATTCCACCATCCGTTGGATGGCCCGCTGGCAGACGGGGCAGAACGTCGGATATTCGTTGGTACGCATCCGGCAGTTGTCAGCCGGGCGGTAGATTCCTTTCGCGGAATAGCCTCCTCCTTCATACACTCCTACCGGATAACTTTTGCTTGCCGTCGTTGGGGTGGGAATCGGTGTTCCCTTATCGAGCATATCTTCCCATTTCGACGCAAAGTCTACGCGGGTGCTGATGTTGGGTTCCCACGGCTCCACGTCCAGCGGATAGGTATCGGTCATAACGTCGTCGTCATAATAGTATTCATCGGCCAGTCCGGCGAAACTGTGTCCGAATTCGTGCACCACCACAGGGCGGAACATCGGATGGTGGGCAGTGGTTAGTGTATAGGCGTTATAGATGCCTCCGCCGCCATATTCATCCGTATTGGCCAGGATGATGATATGTTCGTAGGGGATGCCGGCCAGTGCGTCGTGAATGGACTTTACGCGCGAAGTTGTCAGATAACGGTCGGAGTAGAATGTACTGAAGTGTGAACCGAAAGCGGTTTGTTTCCAATCGTTCAGGCGTGGAATGCTGATGCCGCTGTCCTTCGACGGGCTGGCTACGGCCACTACGTTGAAGCGGTTCTTCAACGACTTAAACGGTTCGTGTCCGAACAAACTTTCACAGACAGTGGATGCATCGTGATAGAATGTTTCCATTTCGGCCTCCGTATAGCCTTCCGCCAGGATGGCTACGTCGATGCATCGGGCTGAGTTCCCGCTTTGCACCAGATATTTATGGGGCGTCACGCCGTTAAATCCTTTCGGATGAATCAGGATGTCGGCAGGATCTACCGTATGCTTCATGCTGGCTTTCGGCTTCAGACGTTTATCGAGGAGGGTTACTTCTACTTCAACCGGTTGTTTGGGATAAGGCAGTAAGAACGTGTTTTCAAAACCTTTTTGCACCTTGTGGGCTTCGTCGGTTTCCAGCCATTCCTGAAAGAGGGTAGAGAAAGACGTGCGGTAGATGACTGTCCCGTTTTCCTGTTTGCGAACCGTTATTTGTCCGCAGCCGGTGAGGGGCAGCCGGTCCAGATTGTGCTTGCGTCCGCTCCAGCCGGGCAGTACCGACAGCTCGTCTACCCAGATCTCCTGATGTTCGGCGTTGCCGGTAAAGAAATAGTCCACACGGAGAGTCATGTCCGTGAAATATTGCGAAAAGTCCTGCGCAGCCAGTGTACCGGCAGTCAGTAGCAGAATGAGCATGCATGCATATTTTTTCATACCTTTTTCTTTTTATGGGAAACGCAAAGATACAGATTTTATCATATATATACAAGAAAAGTAACAATCCCGCTCTTTTTTGCTGAAAAAAACGCTAACTTTGCAGCGTAGTAATTTTAGTCATTATAATTAAAGAGAATTAAAAATGGGACATCATCAATTGGATACTTTGGACGAGCAGATTCTGAAACTGATAGCTGATAATGCCCGTATTCCTTTCTTGGAAGTGGCTCGTGTCTGTGATGTGTCTGGCGCTGCCATTCATCAACGCATTCAGAAACTGACCAATCTGGGAGTACTGAAAGGCTCGGAATATGTCATTGACCCCGAAAAGATCGGTTATGAAACGTGTGCGTACATCGGTATCTATTTGAAAGACCCCTCCTCATCAGATACGGTTATCAAGGCTTTGAAGAATATTCCTGAGATTGTGGAGTGTCATATCACTACCGGTAAGTACGACATGTTCATCAAGCTTTATGCCCGCAACAACCATCACCTGCAGAATATTATTCAGGAGAAACTACAGCCGCTGGGCATGGCACGGACGGAAACGTTGATTTCCTTCCACGAAGTGATTAAGCGCCAGATGCCGATTCTGATAGAAGATGAGGAGCAGAAAGAAGATTGAATGAAGGGGAAGCTGTGATATGTCAGGCATTAGTACCTGACATAGTCTACAAAAGCATACGGACAGGGATGTTTTTCATCGGCAGGATGGACATCCCTGTTTTTTTCGTGCCATGTCTCAGACCGTACCGGCGGGAAGTAAGCGTCCGCTTGTGGAGCTTCTGCGTCTATCTCTGTCAGACAGAGACGGTCGGCCAGCAGCATGGCCTGCCGGTAGATGCTTTCGCCGCCAATGATATAGACCTCTTCGTCAGTACTGCAATGTCCTAAGGCTTCTTCCAAGTTAGTGAATACTTCTGCGCCGGGGCAGTTGGCAGCGGGGTTGGACGAGAGTACGATGTTGCGCCGGTTAGGCAGGGCGCCTTTAGGTAGCGATTCGAAGGTCTTGCGGCCCATGATGATGGTATGCCCAGTGGTCAGTGCCTTGAAGTGCTTCAGGTCGTTGGGTAACCAGAAGAGCAGTTTGTTCTGGTAACCGATGGCCATGCGGCGATCTACGGCGGCTATGATGCTGATCATGTCTTTTCTTTCTGTTTCGGGGTTATACGGATACTTTGCCTGCAATGTGCGGATGCGGGTTATAGTTTGCCAGCTCGAAGTCCTCGTACCGGAAGTCGAAAATACTCTTTACGTCCGGGTTGATTATCATCTGCGGCAGGGGGCGAGGTTCGCGCGTCAGTTGCAGTTTCACCTGCTCCAAGTGGTTCAGGTAGATGTGTGCGTCGCCCAGCGTGTGGATAAAGTCGCCCGCCTTCAAACCCGTTACCTGTGCCATCATCTGCAACAGTAGGGCATACGAAGCGATGTTGAAAGGTACGCCCAGGAAGGTGTCCGCGCTGCGTTGGTACAGTTGCAGGCTCAGTCGTCCGTTGGCTACGTAGAACTGGAAGAAAGCGTGGCAGGGCGGCAGATTCATGTTGTTCAAATCCCCTACGTTCCAAGCGCTCACGATGATACGGCGCGAGTCGGGGTTGTGCTTGATGGTTTCCACGGCTTCGCTAATCTGGTCGATAAAGTTACCCTGGTAGTCGGGCCACGAACGCCATTGGTATCCGTAGATGTGTCCCAAGTCGCCGTTTGCATCGGCCCATTCATTCCAGATGCGTACACCATGATCTTGCAGGTACTTCACGTTGGTGTCACCTTTGAGAAACCAAAGCAGTTCGTAGATAATGGATTTCAAATGCAGCTTCTTGGTGGTGAGACAGGGAAACCCATCGTCCAGGTTGAAGCGCATTTGGTGGCCGAACACGCTGAGGGTGCCCGTGCCGGTCCGGTCGCTTTTCTCGACGCCTTCGGTCAGTATGCGGTTGAGCAGGTCTAAATATTGTTTCATGGCGTAACTCCTTTATTGGGATGCAAAGGTAACCTTTTTAGGCAAAGAATGAAGAGACGGCCGTAGGGAATTTTCAGAGGAACGGCGTGAACAGATGGGCAAACCACCCCACAAACTTCTTCCATGCCGATCGTTCTTTCCAATATTCGGGTGTCATCAGCGTACTGTTCTGTTTGTTTTTGTTGAACATTTCAGTGAGTTCGGCTGTCGTTTCGGGGTCGAAGATGAAGGCATTCGTCTCATAATCGTAGCGCAGGCTGCGACTGTTTAGGTTAGCCGTACCTACGGTGCAGAAGCTGTCGTCCACCATCATAACCTTGGAGTGATGGAAACCGCCGTTGAACAGGTATATCTTGGCACCTTTCTTCATCAGTTTGTGCAGGATGTAGAAGGCCGCTTCGGGCGTAAAGGGTACATCGGATACTGAAGGAACCATGATTTCCACTTCCGTCCCCTTCTTCAATGCTTGTTTAATGGCTTTCTTGATGGACTTGGTAGGTACGAAGTAAGGATTTACGAGGCGTATCAGGCTGTCGGCTTCGCAGATGGAAGTGGCGTACGCACGGCTGATGGAGCGTGGTGTCTCACGTGGCATACGGTCTACAATCATAATCTCCTCAGCAATGCTGTCCGGCAGTTGGGGTGCGTCGGGGAAGTATTCCGGTCCGCCGATGTGCTGCCCCGTCTCACGGTTCCACATGGTCAGGAAGATACCTTGCAGGTAGCGGACGGCATCGCCTTCGATTCGGGCATGGATATCGTGCCATTCCCCGATCTTGGGCAGGCCCTTGATATAATAGTCGGCCACATTCATTCCGCCCGTATAGCCTGTCTTTCCGTCAATGACTACGATCTTGCGGTGGTCGCGGTGTATGGCGTGGTTGAACCAGGGGAAGGTAATCGGGTCGAACTTGACAATCTCGATGCCTTGTTCGCGGATTGCTTTCATGTGTTCCTTTGTCAGAGGCTGGTTGTTCGACAGGTTGCCGAAGGCATCGAACAGTGCACGCACTTCTACACCCTCCCTGACCTTCTGGCCCAATAGCCGGAAAAGGGCTCCGGCAATGGAGTCGTTGCGGAAGTTGAAGTATTCCAAATGGACATGGTGGCGTGCACCTCGGATCGCTTCAAACAGGTCAATGAACTTGTCTTCGCCGCTCATAAGTAGCTTCACCCGGTTATTGTAAGCCAGCGGCGCACCCATATCTTTCAGACGGTGCATGACGATGCTGTCGCTATGGATGGTTTGGGCAACGGTATGTCCCGTATGGAATAGTAATGCCGTTGTCAGTAATAAATGATATATAAAACCTTTCTTTGCCATGTCAGTTTTTTTACGATAGCAAAGATATAACATCTCACGGACAATACGGTTCTTTGTGCAGGGGAAAAAGTCGTTTTTATGCCAAAGAAGCTATTTTTTTGTACATAAGAAACAGCAGTACGACAACAGCCACTGCCAGTGATTTGGGATCTGTCTGCATCATACCGTTTTCTATAGTGGTGGTGAACGTCTCGCGCAGCGTATCCCACACCAGTTGCACTCCGTCCAGCAGGACGAACAGCACGGCGGCCAGCGTAAATCCTCCGGCTGTCCATAGGTGTGCCAGGCGGTTGCTTCGATGGGGCAGGCGGCGCATCACGCGGCGTGTGAATCCGTTGTCGGCCACTTCCTGCCTTTGTCCGGCGAAGAAGTTTTCCAGTAACTTGTCATTATTTTCCGTCATAACCATTCTGTTTTAAGTATGTTGCCATCTTTCCTTTGGCCCTCGAAAGATGGCTTTTTACGGTTCCCGTGGGGCATCCGGTAATGCTCGCGATCTTGTCTATGCTTTGGTCTTCCAAGTAGAAGAGGGTGATGCAGGTACGCTCGATGTCTCTCAGTGTGGCCAACGCACGGTGCAGGTCTGAATGCAGGCCCGTGTCCGGCTGGCGCACGCAGCATTGGGCATCTACCCGCGCCGTATCTAAATCGTCTGTCTCCTTTCGGCTTCGAAGATAATCATAATATTGGTTGTATGCAATGCGGTAGAGCCAGGTGGAGAAACTGGACAGGTTCTTGAAGGAGGCCAGGTTGGTGTAGGCACGGATAAAGGTGTCTTGCGCTAAGTCATCACTCAGTTCGCTGTCGCCGCAGGTCAGGTTCAGGAAGAGGCGCCTTACGGGCGACTGGTATTTCCTGACCAGTTGGTCGAAGGCGCGGGTGTTGTGGAACACCACGACCTGCGTAATCAGCGATATGTCGTTGAGTTGGCTCATGCTTCCGGTTCGTTTGTGTCTTCGGCATTAAGCGTGTTTTTTTCGTTATGCTCCGTGCGGGTGATAGGCTGGCTGTCGCCTTGTTTCGGCTGGGTATAATAGATAGTCACCTGTCCGAATCCCGTAAACATGATGAGCAGTCCGATGCAGCCCAGACCGAATTCGTCTGTAAAGGCCCACAGGAAGATGAAAAGCCCGATGCCTAAGAAAATGTTCTTGATGCCTCGATTGCGCAGATCTTTTGTTCCTGTTTCCTTGGCATCCTTGAAAAAATCGGGAGGCAGCTGTTGTCCGGCAGCCAATGCCTGTTCGGCCAGGCGATATTTGGCCTTTCGGCTCTTGTAGCGGAAGTAGAAGATGATGAAGATGTGTAGCGCGGGCAGGCCAAATACGAAGATGATAGCCGTTATGGCGACGATAGTTTCCGATACATCATCGCCGAAGTTGAAGCCCGTCCATTGCGGGCTGCTGCTGTCGTGACGGTGGTGGTAGGTGCCGTCGTTGTCGGCTTCACCGGAGTCGGTGCCTTCGTAAGTGGTAATGCTCAGAGTGTCGGTGGTTCGTTGGCCGTCTATCACGGTGTCTTGCAGCTCGATGACGCGTTTCATGTCATTTGCAGTGATAGTTACAGTTCTGTTTCCGGCCTGCATGCCCAGGCTGGTGACGGCCATCAGGCCGAATAGGATAAGGATACGTTTCATATTCGTCAGTCTTTTATTCGTTGCTTATTTTTTTGTTTTCTTTATCTGTCAGACGGAATATACACCCGCCAAGTTGCAAAGAGACAACTTTTTTTTCAGATTTCTTCGGATAGCTCCTATTTTCCCATAAAAGTCGCAGAGACATTTTAATCGTACACTAAATCCCTATAAGTGGGTAGACTGAAAATTTGTTTGGTCGTATAAATACCCCTATCTTTGCCGCCACAATTTATTATAGACAAATGTTTTTGGAGAAACTGCGCCGCATCATGAAGTATTTTCTTCCCCTGTTGTTTCTGACGTATTGGGGAGGAGTCTTGCTGTTCACCCATTCACATGTGGTGAACGGGGTCATCATTGTGCATTCGCATCCCTTCAAAACCGGCCATCAGCACACTCAGGGTCAGGCCGAGACCATCTTCTTTCTCGATCACTACGTGGCTTCTTCCGTTCCTGTGCTGTTGGTTGCCATTCCCTGCTTCTGTGCTTTGTTGGGCATGCTGGCTGTTCCTCGCAGGGCGCGTCTTAGTTTGTCGAAGTTGGAGGATGGCATCCGTCTGCGTGCTCCTCCCGTTTATGTCCTCTGATTGACCGATTTATAGTTGTGACCGGTAGGTGTTCATGGATTCACCGCAGATTACTCGGATTGTTATAGATTGTTCCATCTGATTTTCTGTGTTTGAGGACAATATCTGCGTAATCTGTGGTGAGTATTAGTTTAGGTACATCTACTCTTTCCTTTATTTAAATAATAAGATAGAAGACACATGAAAAAATATATCTTTCTTGTGGTAGCTGTGCTGTGTGCACTGTTGCCCGCTACCCTTATGGCCGAGAATTTGAAAAGCTCGGATGCCAACATCGTAGGACATGTACTGGAGAAACATACCAAAGAACACCTTTCTTATATTACCGTTTCATTGAAAGGTACCACTATCGGTACCTTGACCGATGTCACGGGTCACTATTTTCTGAAAAACTTGCCTGAAGGTCGCTTTACATTGCAAGTCAGTTCCGTGGGCTACAAGACCTTGACGCGAGAAGTTGTTCTGAAGAAGGGCGTCACGCTGGAGGAAAACTTTGAATTGGAGGAAGACCTCGTGACATTGGACGGTGTGGTGGTCACCGCCAACCGCAGTGAGACTACCCGCCGCCTGGCTCCCACGCTGGTCAATGTCATGGATTTCAAACTCTTCGAGCAGACCAACTCCACTACGCTTGCTCAGGGGCTGAACTTCCAGCCCGGCGTGCGTGTGGAGAACAACTGCCAGAACTGCGGCTTCCAGCAGGTGCGCATTAATGGTCTTGACGGCCCTTACACGCAGATCTTGATTGATTCGCGCCCCGTGTTCAGCGCCCTGGCAGGGGTGTACGGATTGGAGCAGATACCGGCGAACATGATTGAGCGTGTGGAGGTGATGCGTGGAGGCGGTTCGGCTCTCTTCGGCGCGTCGGCTATTGCGGGAACCATCAACATCATCACAAAGGAACCCTTACGCAATTCTGCCCAACTGGGATATACCATTATGGGCGTGGGCGGTCTTTCGTCGTTTGATAATAATACGACGATGAACGCCTCATTAGTGACCGATAACCACAAGGCAGGCATCTATGTCTTTGGGCAGAACCGTCAGCGTAGTGGATTCGACTATGACGGCGACGGCTTCACCGAATTGCCCAAGCTGCGCAACCAGACCGTAGGTTTCCGCTCCTTCCTCAAGACAAGCAACTACTCTAAACTGACCTTCGAGTACCATCATCTGCAGGAACTCCGTCGTGGCGGCAACTTGCTTGACCGTCCGCCTCACGAAACCGACATAACTGAACAGACCGAGCACAGCATCAACAGCGGTAGTGTGAAGTTCGACTACTTCTCACCTGACGAAAGACATAAAGTGAATGTCTATGCCTCCATGCAGCATATCGACCGCGACAGCTACTATGGTGGCGACCATTCACTCAATGCCTACGGAGCCACTACAGACTTGACGTGGGTGGTCGGTTCACAATATGTCTACCATTTTGACCGCTGCCTTTTCTTGCCTGCCGACCTGACTGGCGGCATAGAGCACAACCAAGATGTCATGCACGACAATATGTGGGGCTATAACCGTTATATTGATCAGACGGTGCGCATCACCGGTGCCTTCCTGCAGAATGAGTGGAAAAACGACTGTTGGAGTTTCCTTGTGGGCGGTCGTTTGGACAAACACAATCTCTTGGATCATGTCATCTTCAGTCCGCGTGTCAACCTGCGCTACAATCTTACGGAAGATATTAATCTGCGTGCTGCCTACTCTGTGGGCTTCCGTGCTCCGCAAGCATTCGATGAAGACTTGCATGTCGAGAATGTGGGTGGCAATGTGTCCATGATCCAGCTGGCTAAGGACTTGCGTGAAGAGAAGTCGCACAGCTTCAGCCTTTCTGCCGACATGTATCACCGTTGGGGAGCTTGGCAGGGTAATCTGCTGCTTGAAGGTTTCTACACTAACCTGTCCGACGTGTTTGCCCTGCGTGAGATCGGTACCGAAGACGGCATTCTGAAAAACGAGCGCTACAATGAGAAGGGAGCCCGTGTCTATGGCGTGACGCTCGAAGGCAAGCTGGCCTGGCTCACCACCCTTTTGCTTCAGGCGGGTGTCACTCTGCAGAAGGCCGAGTATAAGGAAGTCCGCCAGTGGAGCGACGACGAAACTGTTCCCTTAGAGAAGCGAATCTTCCGCACCCCCGACACTTATGGTTATATGACGCTGACTTACAGTCCTGTGAAACCGTTGAGTATTATTTTGTCGGGCACCTATACAGGTAGCATGCTGGTGGAACACCGTACCGGCTACATTGAGAAAGACCGTGTAGAGACTACACCCAGTTTTTGGGAAATGAACCTCAAAGCCGCCTACGACTTCACCCTTTACAAGAACATCATCCTCCAGATGAACGTCGGCGTGCAGAACCTCTTCAACGCCTATCAGAAAGATTTCGACCAGGGGAAGCTGCGTGACTCCGGCTACATCTACGGTCCCGGCCTGCCCCGTTCTTACTTTGCGGGAGTGAAGTTCAGTTACTGATGCGTAGAGGCAGATACAGATTCTCCTGCAAAAGAAAAAGAGGAACATCCCGGCACGGCACATGTCTATCGTATATGCTGCATCGTATGTTCGACTTTACCGGAGGCGTTCCTCTTTCCTTTCGTGAAATGACTCCTTTTTGCGGTTCTGTACTTAGCAACTGATTAAGTTCTAATTTAACGTGAGTTCGACGAATTTTAAGTTCTTATGAATTTGGTGATTAGCGAAAATTGTTGTAACGTTATAGTGCTGATTTATAAATGTTTACAAACAATAATCGTTATGATCACCGAAAGCAAAGTTATAGAATTATTCTGCATGGCAGATGAGAGCCAGCCCAATAAACAAACAACCAGCCGTTGACTTTTTTGCGTATGGAATAATTTGACATCAGAATCAGGCATACCAAAATTATCGCAGGAAATATCTGTATCATTTTTTAACTACCGGGAATATTAAATATGGAGTATTGAATTCCAATATTATGCAGAAAACGACTGCATACTCCAGGATTCTTCTAATTGCAGTTGTCATCAGTCCTATTTATGTATATAGTTTAGAACGTCAGTTTTTCGTCCGTTGCCTATTGTGGCCGATATTCTATGGCACAAGCCCTTTCACCAACGGAATCCTTTTCATTACCCAAACGATAAGGACACAGAAAGCATACATCACAACGAAACGTATGAGTATCACCGATTCCGGTATCTTGAAATAATGGAGTGCCTTGAAACCGATTGATTGTACCAGATATATCCCCAAACTCAATGAGCTATAATGAGCCAGGCTCTCCTCCCTGATGTGAAGGCGGGCAAGCAGTCTTTGCCAGTCATAGTTCTTGACGAACAGGAATACCGCCGTTGCGCTCAGTATGCATGGCACATTCGTGTACTGCAGGAAATACTTGTAATGTCCGGGGGCGTAGAGAGTCAACAAGGCTGTTCCCGCATACATGACAATCATGGACAAAATCCCCGTCATGTATATTCTACGTCCGGTGGCCCGGCTTATCTCATAATGTCCCACGTAATACCCCAGAACGGTGAAATACAAAAACCGAGAACCTAAAAGGTAAATGTCCGCCAAAGTGTTTCTTGCAGTGAAATCCGCATCCAATGGGGGAATCCAGCTAAGCAACAGTCCGGTTATCAGGAAGAGGCGCAGCAGTTTCCGCCCGGCATTCAGTACGAACACAGCCAGAAACGGCATGGAAAGATAGATTAGTATCAGCGGCACGAAGAACCACATGAAACCATTGTATTCAAAGAGGACAAATTTCCGTACCAACGTTGGAATCGTCTCCATTGGCTCTCCTTTCAAGTAAAGCGTGAATATGTGCACGCACATGTAGAAAAGATTCCATAATATGAGCGGAACACCAAGCCGCTGCCATCTTCTCATATAAAACGTTTTTACCCCCCCCCATGCATCTTGCCTGTTGTCATGGATTAACGATTTGCGCATCAGGGTAAAGCCTGACAGCATAAAGAATATATTTACCGGCCACAGCACGAAACTATGCGTGAACAGCCCTATATACCAGTTGGCCGAGGGAGTGCCGGAGAAAGCATGCACCTCCTTATTGGTGCAGTGGAGCAAAAATACCCCTGCACAAGCCATGATGTTAAGCGCATCTATCCATACGATTCTTTCTTTAGCCATGTCAGTTCTCTATTTCATAATTTAACGTGAGTTCGACGAATTGTAAATGCTTATAAAATTGGTGATTGGCGAAAATTGTTGTATCTTTATAGTGCTAAAAAAGAAAGAATTACGAACAATAATCGCTATGCTCACCGAGAGCAAAGTTATAGAATTATTCTGTATGGCAGATGATTTCTACAAGTTTTTTGAAGCCATGATGACAAAATACACGCTTAAACCTGCTACAAAGCGGAAATATCACCGTGTTTCAACCCTGTCAAAGGCAGAAATCATGCTCGTCATGATACTTTTTCATGATTCAGGCTACCGTTGTCTGAAACATTTCTATCAGGAAAAGGTATGCAGACATATGCGCCATCTATTTAAAAGTCGTCTCCTATAACCGTTTTGTAGAATTGGAAAAAGAAGTGGCCATCCCGCCGGCCCTGTTCATCAAGAAAGTCCTTTTGGGTAAATGTACCGGCATCAGCTTCATTGACAGTACTCCTTTACGAGTGTGTAGGAACCGGAGAATCCATATTCATAAGACGTTCCAAGGAATCGCACAAAGAGGCAAATGCTCCATGGGCCGGTTTTCGGGTTTAAATTACATCTCATATGCAACGAACGCGGAGAACTCTTGAATTTCATGATTACTCCCAGTGATGTGGATGATCGTAAGCCTCTTGAATGCAAAGCCTTTGTGGAATTTATATATGGGAAGCTTGCCGATGCATCCTAATTTATAAGGATTTACAATTCGTCGAACTCACGTTAATTTAGTGAGAAGTGATTGTTTTACGTTTCAGTAAGTGTGTACGGATACTGTTATTTCGTAGATAATATTGATCTTAATAAGCTTTTGTTTGTCGAGCCATATCGGTGTGGTTTGTTTTTCTTTTTAGTCAGAAACTCTTTTTCTCAGTTAGGGAAAAATATCTATGGGATTAGGGGAATAACTTTTCTTCAATTTCTTTACTTTTGTACCCGAACATCTCAGAAGATATGCCATGCAACTACCCGTTCCTTTTGTAAATTATACCCGTGCTCTGTTGGGCGAAAAAGAATATGACTGTCTGTCCGTTACTTTGCTGGAGGGCGAGCAACCTGTCAGCATCCGTTTGAACCCTCAGAAGTTCGTTCATTCTTTATCCTTCATTCTTCATTCTTCGTTTTCAAATGTTCCTTGGGCTACCGATGCCTACTATCTGGATCATCGCCTAACGTTTACTTTCGACCCTCTGTTCCACGCCGGAGGCTACTATGTGCAAGAAGCGTCGTCCATGTTTGTGGAGCAGGCGGTGAGGCAATATCTTTCGGACCGAGCGGTAGCGGTGCTCGATTTCTGTGCTGCGCCGGGTGGCAAGTCTACTCACTTGCGCAGTCTCTTGCCTGCGGGCAGTCTGTTGGTGGCTAACGAGGTGATGCGCAACCGAGTGCAGGTGCTGGCGGAGAATCTGACAAAGTGGGGACATCCCGATGTGATAGTGACGAACAGCAATTCGGCGGAGTTTACTCCATTGGAACATCTGTTTGACTGTATCTTGGCCGATGTGCCCTGTTCGGGAGAAGGCATGTTCCGTAAGGATGAGACGGCCGTCAGTGAATGGAGCGAAGAGAATGTAGAAATCTGCTGGCAACGCCAGCGACGCATCCTAACGGACATTTGGCCCTGTTTGAAGCCGGGCGGACTGCTAGTGTACAGCACGTGTACCTATAATACGAAAGAGAACGAGGAGAACGTGCGCTGGATTCGCGACGAACTGGGGGCGGAGGTGCTGCCGCTTGATGTGCCTGCCGAGTGGGGGATTACCGACAATCTTCTGACAGGGGAAAATTTCCCCGTGTATCGTTTCTTGCCGCATAAGACGCAAGGCGAAGGTTTTTTTCTGGCTGTGTTGCGCAAAGCAGGTGACGAGGAGGCGAATGGCACGCTGATGACACCGATGGGGAGGATGAATGTAAATAAGATTGTTTCGGGTAAACAGAAAGAGAAGAAAATGAAGGGTGGCAAAACTGCGTCTTCTTCGGCTTTTGGTAAGGAACAATTGGCGGCGGTACAAGGCTGGCTGAACGAGGCGGAAGGGTATAGCCTGATACCCGACGGGCAAACGTTGACTGCTTTCGCTACGTCGTGGCTTCCTGTTTTGTCGGCTTTGAAGCATCATGTTCGTGTCCTGCAGGCTGGCGTGATGCTTGCCGAGGCGAAAGGTAAGGACTGCGTTCCTGCTCATGCATTGGCTATGAGTTGTTTGCTTCATCGTGAGGCTTTTGCCAACGAAGAGGTGGACTATCCGACGGCTATTGCTTATCTACGTAAAGACATCGTCACCCTTTCAAGTGCGGCTCCTCGCGGTTTTGTATTACTTACTTATCGAGGTTTTTCTCTTGGTTTTGTGAAAAATGTCGGCACCCGTGCCAACAATCTCTATCCGCAGGAGTGGCGCATTCGCAGCGCCTATCTGCCGGGAAAAATAGAAACTTTAATTTAACTGAAAATGGAGAATGAGTGACTCCCCATTCTCCATTTCTTAAAGTTTACTTTTATATATTCTCGCCATCACTTTTTGATATTGGTTCTCTAACTGTAGTAAGTTAGCTTGGCTCTGGTAAATGACGGAAACTTCGACAAAGTACTCGATCATGCTGATCTGTCCGCCTTCTATAGCCTGGCGAAGCAACTTCAGATCCTGCTGACGGCCGAAGATCTCGGCATACTCCTGCATGGAGGCTTGAAGATTGCAAGCCTCTTCGTAGAGCTGCCACAGGGCGGTGCTGGCGCTGAGGTGGGCGTTCTCTTTCCGGTAATCTGCGCTGATAGCCTGTGAACGGGCGGCTTTCACCTTGCCGTGGTTCTGGAAGATGGGGAACGAGAAGCCCACCACTAAGCCGTTCAGAGGATGGCGGCTCTCGGTGTTGCGGCGATAGCCCAGTTCTAGGCTGGGCAGCCAACCCTGACGGCTGACAGATACTTGTTTTTGTGCTGCTTGGTTTTCCTGCTGGATCGAGATCAGGGCGGGATCGGAGGCCAGCAACTCTTCGCACAGAGGGCCGAAGTCGGCAGGCAGGGGTACAGACGGATAGTCTGTCAAACCCAAGTTCTGTACCGTAGCGGCAGCAGAGCCGTCGGGCATGGGGCGGCCAGGAACGAGCGACAGATTGCCGTTCAGGGCTGTGAGTTCCTTCAGTTTGCTGTCCAATGCCGTGCGGTTCATGCGGGCCTCGGTACGCACGTTCAGTAGTTCGAGGTTGATTTTATTGATTTCCAATGTGTTGGCATCGCCTGTTTTCATACGGAGGCGGTAGCAGGCAGCTAGTTCTTCGGCATTCTTCAGCCGCTCGTCCAGCAACTGTTGCTTTCGGTTGAGATAGATGATGTCGAGGCAGGCCTCCTGTGCTTGGAGCAGGATGCTCTGTCGCTGAGCATTGGTTTGCGCATTGAGCGCATTGGCTTTTAGCTGATTCATGCGGGCACGGCTGACATAGAGCGAGGGGAAATCGAAGCTTTGGGTAATGATTAGCTCGCCCACGGTGATGTTCTTGTCTTGCGAGTCCCACAAGTGGGCGTACGACAGGGTGGGGTCGGCCAAATTGTTCGAGGCACGATTCTCCAGTTTCTGTGCTTCCGTAGTGTGGGCGTAGGCCTGTATTTCCTTGTTGTTGGTTTCGATCTGCTGGAGTATGGCTTCAATGCTGTTTTGAGCGTGCACCCCTGCCGCTAGGGCAAGGCATGCACAGATGATTATTATCTTCTTCATTCTTTTTTGGTGTGTATTAGCAGATAAACGATGGGGATGATGAACCCGTTGAGGAAAGTCGACGTTAGCAAACCGCCGAGGATAACTTTCGCCATAGGACTTTGTATCTCGTTGCCGGACAGGTCACCGCCTAAGGCTAACGGGATGAGGGCTAAGGCACTGCTCAGGGCCGTCATTAGGATGGGATTCAATCGGTCGATTGAGCCGCGAATGACACTGTCATGTAACGAGTAGCCTTCTTCGCGCTGCAGGTGGTTGTAATGGCTGATGAGGAGCATGCCGTTGCGCGTGGCGATGCCGAACAGCGAGATGAAACCAATAATGGCCGGGATGCTCACTTCGCCTGTAGTCAGCAGTAGGGCGAAGACGCCTCCGATGAGGGCTAACGGCAGGTTGACGAGGATGACGGCGCTCTCTTTGACACTACGAAACTCGTGGTAGAGCAGCAGGAAGATGACGACGATGGACATGAGCGATGTCAGCAGCAGCGTGCGGCTGGCTGCTTGTTCACTCTCGAACTGGCCACCATACTCCACGTGGTAACCTTCGGGTAACTTTACTTCGGCATTGATACGTGCCTGGATGTCGGTCACTACGGAACGCAGGTCACGGTCGGCCACGTTGGCCGAAATAACAATCTTACGCTTCACGTTCTCACGGCTGATGCTGTTGGGGCCCATGGAGAAGCGAATATCTGCCACATAGTTCAATGGTACTTGGCGATCGTCGCCCGTGTCAATCATCAGGTCACTTATCTTACCGGTCTGGTCACGAAGGTCATCGCGCAGACGGACGGTGAGGTTGAACGATTTGCCCTGCTCATAGACCTGCGACACGGTTTCGCCCGCTAAGCAGGCGTTGACGTATTCTGCAAATTGGGGCAGAGTAATGCCATAGCGGGCCAACATCTCGCGGCGGGGCGTCAGTGTGAGCTGCGGACGGTCGATCTGCTGCTCCACGGTGAGGTCGGCTACACCCTCGACGTTCTGTATCTTGTTTCTGATTTCGTTGGCTATACTGAACATGCGGTTCAGGTCGTCACCAAAAAGCTTGATGGCGATGTTAGCTTTCGTTCCAGAGAGCATGGCATCGATGCGGTGGCTGATTGGCTGTCCTATTTCAATGTTCACGCCGGACAGGGTACCGAGCTTTTCGCGCACCTCAGCCACCACCTCGCTGCGTGAACGGTTTTTTAGTTCGAAGGGCGCCTCGATTTCCGACCCGTTCACACCGCGCGAGTGTTCGTCTAACTCGGCGCGGCCTGTCTTGCGGGCTACGGTCTGGATTTCGGGCACGGTAAGAAGCAACTCTTCGGCACGGCGTCCGATGGCATTGCTCTCTTCGAGCGAGATACCCGGCAGGGAGGAGAGGTTGATGGTGAACGACCCTTCATTGAAAGGCGGCAGGAACGAGTGCCCCAAGGTGAAGAACAGGCCCAAGGTAACAGCGAAGAGAGCGACAGTATAACTCAGTATGGCTCGTTTATGGAGTAACGTTTTTTCGAGTACAACCTTATAGGCTTTCTTCAATGCTTTTGCTATAGCAGAGTCACTTCTTTCTTTTTTCTTATCGGTAGATTGTTTTTTATCTAAAAGGTAAGAACAGAGTACGGGCGTCAGTGTCAGTGCCACTACCGTCGAGGCGGCCAGGGCGGTAATGAAAGAGATGCCCAGCGGAACGAGCATACGTCCTTCCATGTCGCTCAAGAAGAATAGGGGCACGAAGCTGACGATGATGATGAGTGTGGAATTGAGGATGGGCATGCGTACCTCGCGCGAGGCATTGAACACCACTTGAAGCACGGGCAGACGGCGATCTGACGGCAGGAGGCGGTTTTCGTGCAGACGGTGCCAGACGTTCTCTACATCAACGATGGCGTCGTCCACCAGCGAACCGATGGCAATGGCCATACCGCCTAAACTCATAGTGTTGATGGTCAGTCCCATGTAGTGGAGCACCAGTACGGATACAACCAGCGATAGGGGCAGGGTGACGAGCGAGATAATTGTCGTTTGAACGTTGGATAGGAAGAGGAAGAGCACGATGACCACAAAGATGCCGCCTTCGATGAGCGACTTGCGCACGTTGCCGATGGAGCTTTCTATGAAGCGGCTCTGGCGGAAGATGTCTGTTGATACTTTCACGTCGGGGGGCAAGTTCTTCTGCAGATCCTTTAGAGCGGCTTCCAGTTTGCCGGTTAGTTCCAGTGTGCTGGTGGCGGGCTGTTTCGTTACGGTGAGCAACACGGCGGGTTTAGCACGCTCCGAAGCCAGCCCCAGTTTGGGCGTCTGCGCACCGATGCGTACATCGGCCACGTCTTCCAGTAGGACGGGCAGGCTGGAACCTGTGGCTTGCAGTCCGTCATTTGTGGCTGTTTTGACTACGGTTTTTCTCAGCAGTTCGGTATTAGTCGTAGCCGTCAGTCCGCGCACAATGTATTCGTTGCCGTATTCGTAGATAACGCCTCCGTTAGCGTTGAGGTTCATGCCGCGAGTGGCACCGAGCACTTGACCCAGTGTCACGTCGTAGTGGCGCATACGTTCAGGGTCAAGCTGTATCTGATATTCCTTGATGTCGCCTCCCAATACGGCTACCTGAGCCACACCGCCCGTTGAGAGCAGACGTGGACGGATGGTCCAGTCGGCTATCGTGCGCAGATCGAGCATGGAGGTAGAATCGGCCGTGAGACCTACAATCATTATCTCACCCAAGATAGACGACTGCGGCCCCAGTGTCGGTTTGCCCACGCTGGCTGGCAACTCTTCGGCCACAAGCGAGAGTTTCTCGCTGACAATCTGTCGGGCCAGATAGATATCCGTGTCCCAATCGAATTCCACCCATACCACGGAAAAACTGTGGGTGGACGAGGAACGTACGCGGCGCACGTGTGTAGCACCGTTAACGGCAGTCTCAATGGGGAAAGTGACGAGCTGTTCCACTTCCTCGGCCGCCATGCCGTTGGCTTCAGTCATGACGACTACGGTAGGTGCGGTGAGATCGGGGAATACATCCACTTCCGTGTGCATGGCGGTATAGGTACCGCCCACGAGCAACAGCACTGAGGCGACAAGCACCAAGATGCGATTCTGTAGGGAGAAATGTATGATATTATTAAGCATAAGCTTTCTCCTTTCCAGTTAGTGTTCATGACTATGAGCCGGTATTGCATTCGTCGCTCCGGCCAGTTTTACCTGATAGGCACCGCGAACGACGAGGCGGTCGCCTGCTTTCAGCCCGTTGAGTACCTGTACTCGCTGACCGTTATCGGTACCTAAGGTGACGAGTTGCTTGCGGTAGCACTCCTCATCCAGCTGCAAGTAAACGTAAAAGCTACCCTGCTCTTCGGTCAGGGCTGAGTGAGGCACGCTGATGACACCCTCCATCGGACGGGCCAGCAGATAGATTTCGACGAAAGATCCGGGTACTACGTCACCCCGATTGTCGAATTCGAAAGTCACGGGAATGTAGTAGCTGCTTTCGCCCGAGGTCTTGCCGTAGGACAATAGACGGCCGTTCAGGTCCTGTAGAGCATATACCTTATTATTATAAGGCGTGCAGAAGTTGGCCGAGGTGATGGCGGGTAGTGAGGCATAATGCTTCTCTGACACGTCGGCACGGAGGAAGAGGCGGCGGTTCTGTGTGATGCTTACCAACGGTTGACCCACGGTGACGTAGTCGCCTTCCTTCACCAGCAGACTCTTCACATAGCCGTTGATGGGGGCGATGACAGCCTGTCCACGGTCAGTGTGGTTTTTGGCCACGGCCTCGTAGCTGATTCGGGCGTTCTCATACGCCTGTTTGGCCTGCGCGAAGTCTTTTTCCGATACGATGCGACTCTCCACGAGTACCTGCATGCGTTCGTATTCTTTCTTTGATACGTCGTAGACTACACGGGCTTTTTGCACGGGGTCACCCTCGGAGATGTTGCCCGATGAGAGCAAGATGAGCGGCATGCCTTCGTGTACACTCATACCTTCGATAATTTTCCCCTTGAACGACACGATGCCTGCTACAGTTGCTACGACTACACGTTCGTTGCCTTGTGCGGCCAGTACCTGTCCGCTGGTCTTGATGATCTGGGTGAAGCTGCCCGGTTTTATGGTGTCCGTCTCCACGCCTGCGGCCTGCGCCTTGGCAGGCGGCATGACGATTTCGTCCGAGGTACCTTCAGCATGGGCGGATTTAGTGTGTGTATCTGCTTCGTGGCTGTGAGCTTCGGTGGCATGGTCGTGCCCTTTATGTTCATGATCGGACTGGGTGTTGCAGGAGCCCAACGAGCATGCGACGAGGGCTCCCAGAAATATCAGTTTTTTCATTGATATATTGGATTAAGTTCTTGCAATATAAATAGATTTGGTTTTCAGTTGCAAAGATAATGCCAAAAGGCCGCAACTGGGTTGCAATGTGCTGGTGCACACGGCAGCGTTTATGCAAGAAGACTGGGAGGAGCCCTTAATCCAGAGGCACGGGCAATGTAGACACCGAACAGCGATTCGATGTAGGTGGAATATAAAGCGGTTGAATGAGAATCTGTGTAGGAACACAACAGACTGACGAGCAGACTGAGATCGGCCGGTTGCAGGACAGGCTGTGACTGGGAAGTTTGACGCTCCACTCGCGGTGTACGCTGGACGAACTGATGGGTAAGGCAACCCTTGTCGTGGCAACAGTTGGGATGGCCTGCCGGATGGTGGTGATGATTTGTTTTATCGCAATCGATATGCAGGTCATTCTTCAGGCAAATGGCCTCGCTGCCATGATGATGATGAGGTATGACGGGCACCGCCAGCATCAAGATGCTGAGCAGAAGTAGCAGTGCGGTAATGTAGGGCTTCCGTATCATCATAACGTTCAGCGTGAAGTTGTGCAAAGATAGCAATTATTTCTTTTCCAATTCGCTAAGTGACTCCATTTTTTTCTTCCCTGAGAATTGTAGTCGGTGTGCGTTTCCAGTTTCTTGTTCAGGTGTTCTATCTCGGTCTTCATCTCATACAGGTGGGCAAAGATCAGGGCTGTATGTACCGGCCAAAATCTTCAGCAAGGCGCTTTTGCTTACGTCGTTTTTGTCCATAAGGGTGATGCCGTCTTTCTTGTTGATTACGAAAGAGATGTCACTGAATGGGGTAGTGCAGCCAAACTCTACGTCCGGTTCATTCATGCTTATCATATTATAATGTAATGTCTTTGGTTAAGGGAGTAAGGATAATGCAATCCGAACGAAGTGCAAAAGTTTTTTATGTTGCATAACATAGCCTTAAGGTTGTTCTTTTCCGAAATAATAGCTTCCTTTGAATCAGCATAGTTCAGTACAGAAAAACTCAAATTAGTAGGTGTGATGGACGCTAAATGGTTCGGACAACAATCGAGTAAGGTTACCCAGTTGGCAGACTTGATTAGCCAAGCAATTTCCATGCGGGAGTTTCTTGAAGGGGATTCTTTGCCATCCATCAACGAATTGAGTCGTCGGTATGGAGTGTCGCGTGATACGGTCTTCAAAGCGTTCTGTGATTTGAGGGAAAGAGGACTTATTGACTCGACTCCTCGTAAGGGTTATTTTGTAACAAACCAGGTCACTAATGTGTTGTTGTTGCTGGATCAATATACCCCTTTCAAGGAAACTTTATATAATAGTTTTGCCAAACATCTTCCTGTTAATTATAAGATAGATTTGCTTTTCCATCAATATAATGAACGTCTTTTCAGTACAATCGTTCGGGAATCCGTCGGAAAATATAGCAAATATGTTGTGATGAATTTTGATAATGAAAGGTTCAGCACTTCATTGAATAAAATTAACCCTGCTCGTCTGTTATTGCTCGATTTTGGAAAGTTTGAAAAGAATCGCTATTCCTATCTTTGTCAGGATTTTGATGAGGCCTTTTATGGGGCTTTGCAACGTTTGAACGATCGCTTTTCTTCGTATCGGAAGTTTGTCTTTCTTTTCCCGTCTTCTTTGAAACATCCTCAAAGCAGTAAAGACTATTTCTTTTGTTTCTGTCAGGATTACAACCTTTTCGGAAGTGTGGAGGAAGATGTTGAAAGCCTGAAAGTGGAGAAAGGTACGGCCTATTTGGCGATTAAGCAACAGGATGTGGTGAAAGTGGTGAAACAGGGGCGGCTGACAGGACTGAAATGTGGGAAGGATTTCGGTTTGCTGGCCTATAATGACATTCCTTCTTATGAAGTGATTGACGAAGGAATTACGGCTTTAACGATTGACTGGGAGCAGATGGGAAATGAAGTGGCGCGGTTTGTGTTAGATAATGCGGTGGTGCAGAAATATCTGCCTACGGAAGTTAGGCTTCGAAATTCTCTTTGATTTTTTGAATGGTTTTCAGTACAGTTCAGTGTAGAAAAGCAGAATGAATAAACATAGAAGATATTGTAGATATAAATAGAACAGTTTATGAAAAAGTATCCTAAAATTGGTATTCGCCCAACCATTGACGGTCGTCAGGGCGGTGTTCGTGAGAGTTTGGAAGAAAAGACCATGAGCTTGGCAAAAGCAGTGGCCGAGTTAATCAGCAATAACCTGAAGAATGGCGATGGTAGCCCTGTAGAGTGCGTGATAGCCGACGGAACCATCGGTCGTGTGGCTGAAAGTGCTGCTTGTGCCGAGAAGTTCGAACGCGAAGGCGTAGGCTCTACCATTACCGTCACATCTTGCTGGTGCTATGGCGCTGAGACGATGGATATGAATCCTTACTACCCGAAAGCCGTGTGGGGATTTAATGGAACAGAGCGTCCGGGTGCCGTTTATCTGGCTGCCGTGTTGGCCGGTCATGCTCAGAAAGGACTTCCTGCATTCGGCATTTATGGCCGTGATGTACAGGACTTGGATGACAATACGATTCCTGCAGATGTGGCTGAGAAGATACTCCGCTTTGCACGTGCTGCCCAAGCTGTAGCTACGATGCGTGGCAAATCCTACCTCTCTATGGGTAGCGTGTCTATGGGTATCGCAGGATCTATCGTCAATCCAGATTTCTTCCAGGAGTATTTGGGCATGCGTAACGAGTCTGTCGATCTGACCGAAATTATTCGCCGCATGACGGAAGGCATCTACGACAAAGAAGAATATGTCAAGGCGATGGCTTGGACTGAGAAATATTGTAAAGTGAACGAAGGGGAAGACTTCAAGAACCGTCCTGAGAAACGCAAGACGCGTGAGCAGAAAGATGCCGACTGGGAGTTCATTGTAAAGATGATGATCATCATGCGCGACCTGATGACAGGCAATCCGAAACTCAGGGAAATGGGCTTCAAGGAAGAGGCATTGGGTCATAATGCCATCGCCGCAGGTTTCCAAGGCCAGCGTCAGTGGACCGACTTCTATCCCAACGGCGACTATCCAGAAGCTCTGCTCAACACTTCCTTCGACTGGAATGGCATCCGCGAAGCCTTTGTGTTGGCTACAGAGAACGATGCTTGCAACGGTGTAGCCATGCTTTTCGGCCATCTGCTGACCAATCGTGCACAAATCTTCTCCGACGTGCGTACCTATTGGAGTCCTGAGGCAGTGAAACGTGTGACAGGTAAGGAATTGACCGGCTTGGCATCCAATGGCATTATCCATCTGATAAACTCTGGTGCTACGACGTTGGATGGTTCAGGCCAGTCAGTGGATGAAGTAGGCAATCCCGTGATGAAAGAGCCTTGGAATATGACTCAGGCCGATGTGGACAACTGTCTGAAGGCCACAACCTGGTATCCTGCCGACCGTGACTACTTCCGTGGAGGTGGCTTCTCGTCCAACTTCCTGTCCAAAGGCGGTATGCCTGTCACTATGATGCGTCTGAACTTGGTCAAAGGTCTCGGCCCTGTGCTTCAGATAGCAGAAGGATGGACGGTGGACATCGATCCTGAAATCCACGAGAAACTGAACATGCGTACCGACCCGACTTGGCCTACGACGTGGTTTGTTCCTCGTCTCTGTGACAAACCTGCTTTCAAGGATGTCTATTCGGTCATGAATAACTGGGGAGCCAACCATGGTGCTATCAGCTATGGTCACATCGGTTTGGACCTGATAACGCTGGCATCAATGCTGCGTATTCCCGTCTGCATGCACAATGTGGAAGACGATAAAATCTTCCGTCCAGCCGCATGGAATGCCTTCGGAATGGATAAGGAAGGGGCCGACTATCGCGCATGCAATGTGTATGGACCGTTGTATAAATAACCCGTTAGGGTGAAACCATGCTTTCGTACAGATGAAGCCATTGCTTTCTTGAGTAGAGAACGATGCTTTGTCTGTACGAAAGCAATACTTTGTTTCTATCATACCATAATAATGAATCGAATTTAAAAACGAGAACATCATGGACACTCCTCAAGAGGGTTATCGTGTACAGACCTATCATGTACCTGTAAAAAGATATTGCCAGACACTTGATTTGCGTGACAATCCTGAATTGATAGCCGAATATCGGAAGCGTCATGGTCGTATGGAAGTATGGCCAGAGATATTGGCGGGTATTCGTGAAGTGGGTATTCTGGAAATGGAAATATATATAGTAGGCACACGCCTTTTTATGATTGTGGAAACACCGCTCGATTTTGATTGGGATACGGCGATGGCCCGGCTGGATACGCTGCCTAAGCAACGCGAATGGGAAGCCTACATGTCAGTTTTTCAGCAGGCTGATCCTCAAGCCAGCTCTGCTGGAAAGTGGAAATTGATGGAACGGATGTTCCATTTGTATGAGTAATAATAAATCCGATAAGAAACCATGAAAACCGATAAAGCTTCTATTCTGTCAAAAGACGGCGTAAGCTACTTGATTCCTTTTGTGTTGATCACCTCTTGTTTTGCCTTATGGGGATTTGCCAACGACATTACTAATCCGATGGTGAAGGCTTTCTCCAAAATTTTCCGTATGAGTGCTACCGATGGTGCATTGGTACAGGTGGCGTTTTATGGCGGATATTTTGCCATGGCCTTTCCTGCTGCCATGTTCATCCGTAAATATTCGTACAAGGCCGGAGTCCTGTTGGGGCTTGGCATGTATGCTTTCGGGGCTTTTCTCTTCTTCCCGGCCAAGATGACAGGAGCATATTATCCTTTTTTGATTGCGTATTTTATTCTGACCTGCGGCCTATCTTTTTTGGAAACCAGTTGTAATCCTTATATCCTTTCCATGGGGACGGAGGAAACCGCCACGAGGCGTCTCAATCTGGCTCAATCTTTCAATCCCATGGGTTCGCTCATTGGAATGTATGTAGCCATGAATTTCATTCAGGCACGCCTTCATCCGCTCGATACGGCCGACCGTGCCCTTTTGAGTGAACAGCAGTTTGAGACAATCAAAAATAGCGATCTCAGTGTGCTGATTGCTCCTTATCTGGCCATTGGTCTGATTATCTTGCTGATGCTGATACTGATCCGTTTGGTCAAGATGCCTAAAAATGGAGAGGAGAACCACGATATTAATTTTATTCCTACGTTGAAACGTATCTTTGCCCAATCCCGCTATCGGGAAGGAGTTATTGCCCAGTTCTTTTATGTGGGTGCACAGATTATGTGCTGGACGTTCATTATCCAGTATGGTACGCATCTTTTCATGTCGCAAGGTATGGAAGAAAAGACTGCAGAAGTCCTTTCGCAGAAATATAATATTGTGGCAATGGTCATCTTCTGTGTTAGTCGTTTTGTTTGCACCTTTATTCTTCGTTATCTGAATGCAGGCCGATTGCTGACGATTTTGGCAGTGTTGGGTGGTATCTTTACATTGGGCGTTGTCTGTCTGCGAAATATATATGGTCTGTATTCATTGGTAGCTGTTTCTGCCTGCATGTCTTTGATGTTCCCTACCATATATGGTATTGCCTTGAAAGGGTTGGGTGAAGATGCCAAGTTTGGTGCGGCTGGCCTGATCATGGCTATATTAGGAGGTTCGGTATTGCCTCCATTGCAGGCACTTATAATTGATATGAAGACTGTTGGTGGCTTTCCGGCAACTAATTTGTCTTTCCTTCTCCCTTTTGTTTGTTTTGTGGTCATATCGTGGTATGGCTATCGTACAGTCCGCAACAGATGGTAAGTCTATTGGGAAACTAACATGGTAGATTTGATTAGGGAGTAATATATTTAGCCTGTCCAACTTTTTGGGCACTTCAATTGCTACCGTTTTCATGGCTAAACAAGAATATTTTGAGGAACAGATGGATGCATTCTTCAGGTCTTGACCTATGGGATTTATGTAAAGAACGTCTCTTTAGCTCTTCAGTACCAGTGGCTTACGAATATGGAGATGGCTATATCCGCTAATACACTGCATAATCGGTTGAAGAAGGGAAAGAAATATCTGGATGAGTGGGTTCTTGTACTCAAGTGCGACCATAAGGAAACATTTTTCAAAAAGATCTTTAACGGATGATGGGACTGTGATATGGTGCCCGGTAAAATCACTTTGGCTACAAGTTAATGTTAAATTCAAAGCTGATTATAATATAACGTGAACTTGGCAAATTTTAATCATATAGAGAGTTTGCGCAGCCTTGTTACGTATCGCATCAACTGACTGTATATCAATAAATTGGTGTGACAGGACTATTTTACTCGTGCCAAAGCACCGTGTTTCTTCCTTTTTTCTTCACGGGCAAGTCCTTACGGCCTGACGCCATGCTTACTGACCCTCTGACGAAGTGCTTCCTCCCCTCCTCATAAAGCACTGCGTGACACCCTCACGAAGCACTGCGTCGGGACTTCAGGAAGTGCTGCGTGGCAGCGGAAGGGAATAGACATTTCATTGCCAATTCATTGTCAGTTATCGCAGCCTGTCGTTGCTTTGAAAAGGGACTCGCCATTGATGTGAAGTTTATCAATGACGGGCAGCCTACATGGCTTTGATTTTATTTCGAACTCACGTTAATATAACTTGGCTTAGGGCACTGCTTAGTGCCTTAATTAACAATCAAGTGCTATATTTTTAGCATTATCATTATTTTTTTGCTTGCTTTTGTTTTTATTAATATTATTTGTAAATTTGCACCGTCCATACTTCTAATAAGGGGAGTAGCGATCGTACTAAAAACTATAAAAAGAAATAATTATGAAGAAAATTAATTTTTTGTGGCTAATGGGCATTTTAATGCTTATGCCGATTAGTTTTACATCTTGTTATGATGATAACGAGAGATTGGCTCTGCATCCGATTTAGTCAGTATGTGAAAGATATTTTTTACGCAAATGAAATAGGGATGACACTGGTATATGGAGTTAAAATGGAAAAATAATGATTAGAAATATACATTAAGGTGAAAGTTATTCTGAAACAGTCATTGTAAAAGAATTGACAAGTCTCCCAAATTATTGATAAGTACACGGATGATAGAACGTCCTATGAAGATTAAGAGTTTACTGAATATCTCAAAATTTTTGAATAACCTAATATCATATTGCAATTTAAGATGAATAAATATTTTATATTTTTAGTTCTTTTAGCATTGACCTTAAATGTAAATGCAAAAAGAGTGCGTGTAAATTACGGTATTATAGCTGTTCCTGAAGAAGGTGGCATTAAATTTGAGAAGATAACAGATGATGCCGATGCAGTTGCTATCCCTTTTGCTACAGGGAACTCTAAATCAATATTGAATTTCAGTTTTGGAAAACAAAATATATCTGCTGTAACTTGGTGGGTTAACCCTTTGATAGCTTTATCGCCTGACGGTTCTAAGATTGGTTATGTAAATGATAAAAATAGTACAAAAAATATCATGATTAAAAGTGCTTCCACTGGTGGAGCAAGTGTACAGCGTACATTTAGAACAGCAGTAATGGACTTTACGTGGAGTAGTGATGGTAAAACACTTTGTTTTACGGAAATGAGGGGTGGGCATTCTGGAATTTATTTAGTGAATGCAGACCAAGGCTCTGTTGTTCAACAAATTTCCACAGGAACAGAAAATGATTATGGTGGAGTATTGTCATCTTCAGGAGATGATATATATTTTCATCGTGGAGAAGGTTTTGGGGCTTTTAGTTTGTGGAGCTTTAATCGTAAGACTAATTTGTTTTCTAACTATTCGCGTGGAATGACCCCTTGTCTGATTCCTGGAGATCCTAATACAGTGTACTGTTGTCGTTTTACAGACAAACATGAAGCTGAAATTTGGAGGATTAACTTCAAGACTGGAGTAGAAGAGGTGATTTTAACACAACCTGGTAGAAGTTTTACGACTCCCCGTTTATCACCTGACGGACGTTGGATATTGTGCACAGGTAGCAGTGTTTCAGAAAAGGATAAAACAATGAATACTGATATATTTGTGATACGCACGGACGGAACGGGATTTACCCAATTAACCTATCATCCGGGAAATGACTTATCGGCTATATGGGCTCCAGATAGTAAAAGTATTTATTTCCTTTCTCAACGTGGAACAAAAGAAGGTAATTATAATGTATGGCGTATGGATTTTAATTTGTAATACAATATTTAATTAAAGATCATGAAGAAATTTTTATTAGTTTTAGTTTGTGCTATTGTATGCACATCAATTGCATCAGCGCAATATGCATCGGATGCATCGAGTTCTTTTTTTTCTGTTCAGAGGTCAGATGAGCCTGTAACTTTTGGTATTCGTGGTGGTGTTAATTTTGCAAAACAAACAGCGTCTTCTGACGGATATAGTTTTTCTCCAAAGAATAACGTTGGATTTAATTTCGGTGTCAGCGTGGACATACCGATGAT
The DNA here is from genome assembly GCF_947632445.1 of uncultured Bacteroides sp. Taxonomy (GTDB): domain Bacteria; phylum Bacteroidota; class Bacteroidia; order Bacteroidales; family Bacteroidaceae; genus Bacteroides. Next base: position 62,289 of record NZ_CANRPM010000002.1, read on the forward strand.
GGAAAGCTTATATCTTCAATCAGGTTTATACTATACCGTAAAGGGGTATAAGTTGGAAGAAGATGGATATACAGAGAAAGCAACTCCTTCTTATCTTGAATTACCTATTTTAGCTTCTTACCGTTACAATTTTAGTGAGTATACACAATTGCAGGTAAACTTTGGTCCATATTTGGCTTATGGAATTGCCGGAAAATATAAATGGGACGATGGAGACGATGATGAAGATTATTTTAACGATGATATAAAAAAATTTGATGCAGGGCTTGCAATCGGGGCCGGTATGATTTTTGGTCACATCTTTGTTGGCATAAATTATGATTTGGGATTAACAAATATATTAAAAGATAGCGAGGGGACACTAAAGAACAAATGTCTGTCTATCAATGTCGGTTATAATTTCTAATCACTTGTGAAAATCACACGTTGTAGGTTTTAAGGAAGTCAAATGATTCCGATAAAGAATAGAATAAATAGGCAAAAGCGTGCAGCTCATTGGGCTGCACGCTTTTGTGTTTATAAGGTTCATGGTTGATATTTATATGTTTTTTATCTCTTATCTGCGACATCTCTTATTTGGCGATAAGGTACAACTTGCGATATTGAGGTGCGGACTATAGACACCGTTCAAAATTTTGTATAAATGGGAACAGGAATTAGCTGTAAGTTTCTTCTTATATTTGGATTCTATTTTCAAAAATAAGCATATATTGGTTCATAGTCAAGCCTCGGTTATGAATGGGTTGTAGCTATTTCTTTTAATTTATAAATCCATTCAGATTGTCGGTATAGGTAATAGTATATCCTGCACTCCACGTATTCTATGATAAAATCCATCTGAATACCAAATCTGTTCCAAGCATTAGTTGGTCTGGCAGACATCATAGTGATAGATGGTTACCTCTATATTCCAGACTTGTCAAACAGCCGTGTTGGGTAGGAGATTTTACCTATCTCAAAGTCTTGTATGAAAGAATATGCCTGCGACGTCCAGGTTCGGCACAAGTTTCCTAAAATGATACAGATTACTTTCATGGCGAAAATGTAGAAAGGATAACGAAGAAATTCGTATTTTTGCCACTGCATTGAGGTGACATTAGATGCAGAATTTATATAAGTAATCGTTATTAAACCTATGTACACAGTAGTCAAGCGTATGGAGGTGTCGGCTGCCCATAGCCTACGCCTTTCTTATCCCAGCAAATGTGAGAATCTGCATGGTCACAACTGGATTATAACCGTTTGGTGCCGTTCGCGCGAATTGAACGAGGACGGCATGGTTGTAGACTTTACCCATATCAAGCAGATGATAATGGACCGGCTCGATCACAAGAACCTGAATGAAGTCATTCCCTGCAATCCTACGGCCGAGAACATAGCCCGTTGGGTATGCGATCAGATACCCATCTGCTTCAAGGTGGAGGTGCAGGAGTCCGAAGGGAATATGGCTGTCTATGAGGAAGATTAACGAAATATTCTACAGCTTGCAGGGCGAAGGATACCATACAGGCACTCCCGCCGTTTTCGTGCGTTTCTCGGGGTGTAACCTGAAATGTCCCTTTTGTGACACGCATCACGAGGAAGGCACACGAATGACCGACGAGGCCATCCTGACAGAAGTGCAGAAATATCCGGCCCGTATGGTGATTCTAACCGGTGGCGAGCCTTCGCTTTGGATTGACGGAGCGTTTGTGGAACTGCTGCATCGGGCTGGGAAGTATGTCTGTATTGAAACGAATGGAACCCGTCTCCTACCGGAAAACATTGATTGGGTGACCTGCTCGCCCAAGCAGGGAGGCGCGTTGAAGTTGGCTCACATGGACGAAGTGAAGGTGGTGTATGAAGGGCAAGATCTGACACCTTACGAGCTGTTGCCTGCTATGCACTTTTTCTTGCAGCCCTGTTCGTGCCAGAATATAGTCGAAACAGTGGCTTGCGTGCTGGCACATCCGCGCTGGCGGCTTAGCTTGCAGACCCATAAGTTGATAGACATACAATAAGAAAACTAACCATATTATTCAATCAATTTGATGAACTCATGAACGTAGGTTTGTTTCATGTTTGGACGGATATTTTCTTCTTCTTTTGTTTTACATCTATTTTGACTGAACATGTACAGACTGACGTTCTATAAGAACAGGTCCCAACAATCCCGATGGCAATAGTTCGTCATCTTTCTCAAAAAACTTAAATGACCCCACAGCTTTACGTCCTTTTGACGGACGGGGCAAACCTTTGCTGAGCCACTTGGGAACTCTCTTCATATATCGACCAACCGCAGGAGTATCAGGTGCATATCCGTATCTGAAAGGTTCAGACCATTCTATATCATCATCTTCTTGTTCATCTCCGATAAAACGATTCACCCAAAGGTTTGTTACATCAATTTCCAACAGATTGTCTCCTTTACATAATGCGGCGGTTATATCAACTCTGAACGGCGGTCGCCATAAATGGCCGCACAACTGTCCATTCACCCGCACTACTGCTAAGTTTTTCACTTCTCCCAAATCCAAAATATACCTGCTTGCCGTGTCTATTCTCTCCAAATAGACCTTGTTGGAATAGCGAGCCGTTCCTGAAAAATACTTAATACCTTTGCATTTCGATTCATTCCATGGTATAAGTTCATCGAAGTTTGTCTGTGAAAGAGCGCCCCAACCTTCGGGGAAGCAGACCGCCCAGGAACTCATAACACGGGTAGTTTCCATAACTTCAGGCTCGTGCAACATCATCAATCCCGGTTCCATTGTATCAGAAGCCCGTCTGAACACGACAAACAAAGCCTCCCTTTCGGTAAGATTCAATGCAATCCGAGTTTTCGTCCCATCAGATTTCCAGGCTTTTGCGTCTTTTATACTGACCTTTTCAGGATTCCATATTTCTGGCACTTTTCCACTCAAATCAATCGTAATGGTCGCCATAACAGCCGAATCGGCCGAATTGGCAATAAAAAAGATATCCGTATCTTCTTCTTGTCTGTGAATCCATTGTATGCATTCGGAATCGACCTGCAACGATTGTTGTTCACTTCGATAATCATCTACATACTTCCCTCGCTGTAATAAGGCTTGACAATGTGTAAAGTAAGAGAAGAGCTCTTTCGCCCCGCCACTTTGCCACCATGTCTGCCCAGATGTCCACTGTGTTCCCCAAATACCGAAAGTCATGCCCGGTTTTACGTCCGGCCACGGGTTCTGTGCTCCGGCATGTAACATCAGGGCATTGATTCCTAAGCAGAAGGCTCGGTCGGCCACCGCTTTCAAATCATTCGGGGCGTCTTTCCAGGCATGTAAAGGCCAGCAAGTAAAGCCTTCGGCATAAACTATCTCATGTCCAGCTTTACGAGCAGCCGATACCACCCTCGGAACATCCGGCCAACCCCATGTTTCTGGTTTCGTCCAAAACTCGGCACATATAGGATCATCAATAGCCAGCTGACTCACTACTTTTCCCGTATGAATCGGATTGAAAGGTTTTGAAGCCCCTGTACCATACGGTTGCACAAGTAATCGAAGTCCTTGATGCCGATGTACCAACTGACTCATATATCCGTAATAGTTCTCGGCAAAAAGATCAGTTACCATTGCTTGCCAGTCATTCTTAAAACGTTGGGTGGCTTCACGGTTTTGTATAGTTACTCCGGCTATGGCTGGCAACCACGGCAATATATCATACCCACGTCTTTTCTTAAATTCTTCGGGCATCAATATTGTCCATTCCTGCCCGCCTGCCTCATAACTGTCTATCTCTATCCGTTGGAATGTTTTTCCAACATTTCCGGCAGCTAATTTCAATAACATGGAAGGATAGCTTGACCAATAACGCTCAACGGCCTCCCGACTCATTTTATCGCATTCCAATCCTACTCCGCCGGTCGGGGCTGTACTTTCATTTGTTTTGCCATTCGCAGTATGTCCGAAACGATAAATCCTCCATTCCCCTTTGGGGACCCGCCAGTTGAGCACACCGTCATTCCCCATTTTATCTGATATGACGAATATTGATTCTATGTCTACACTATCTGCATCAGGCATAGCCACCACGGCTATGTCCCTATAATAATCATACTGTCTGTTTATCTTCGGCCGTTCAAGCACAATTTTTCTGCCACGTTTTGTCTTGCTATCAATCGCAGTCATACTCCATACCAGCTTCTGCATAGAGTATTCGGGAAGTACAGCAGGAAATGCACTCGATGACCATCCGGGACAATTATGCGTACCAAACGACAATCCAAGCCTTTCGCACTCACTGATAGCATGTTGCATCAATCGTTCCCAAGAAGCGGTACCAATGGCATTCGTCGAATCGCTCACCAATGTTTGGCGGGGTCCGCCCACTAAAAATTGCTGTACTCCACCAATACCGGCCTCTTTATAAGCCTCCAAATCAGCCGTAATGCCGTTTTCTGTTACCAGACCGTCCATCCATTGCCATATCATCAAGGGCTTGGCTTCATCAGATGGAAGTCTGAAAGCTTCTTCTAACGACTGGCTTTTAACTCCTGTCAGCGGTAAAGCCAGCAGGAACAAAACTTTAAGAATTTTGTCAATGTTCATTGTTTTTTACGTGTATTCAGGATAAAATCATCAAGATCAAAATTACGGAGATTTTTTATCGCACGGGAAGAGAGGCTCGAACTCCCGACACTCGGTTTTGGAGACCGATGCTCTACCAACTGAGCTATTCCCGTGTATGCAGTTACGAAGGTAGTGGAAAGTTTTGATTTTGCAAGACTTCTGCCGCTTTATTTTTCTTGTTGAACCGGTTATGCAGCCTTTTATAACATTTGCAAATCCTGATACATGACCCGATAGGCGGCCGCTTTCCGGTCTATAGCCAGCGGATAGGCCCGCGAGGAAGAGGGCATACGATAGAGGCGCAGGGGACGTCCTTTGAAAAGAAATTCGGTAAAGTTGCCTACTTTGGGAGCTGTAAGGGAGAACGTGTGGCACAATGTATCCGTAGCCTTTTCGCCGGTGGTAACGATGGCGCGGCATTGGGGAAGCCTTTCGAGTAGGCCGCAGACATCAGTAGGGTGCACTACTTCCAGATACTTGTCGGACGCATTGTCCTGCAGGCGTCGGATGGCCGTAGCCGTGTCGTAGAGGGCGATGCCTTTTTCCTGCAAGAAAGCAATGAGTTCTTCTTTGGAAAAGGCCCTTTTCCCTTTGACAACAAAGTGTTCTTTGTCATCGAAGAAGATGAGGCCCACAATGCGCCACATATCGTTGTTCCAGTTAGGGTAATAGAACTCCATACTCCACCGCTTTCGTTGCGGAGGAAAGCTGCCCAACATCAGCAGTTTGGCGTTAGCCGGCAGGAAAGGATCCAGTGGATGCCGTTCTATTTCCATAGGATGGGTTGAGCCTATTGTTGCTTGTCTTTGCTCTTTTTATGCTTGGCTTCTTTCTTTGCTAATACCACTACGTTGTAGACATATTCTGTCATCCATTGTTCAGAGTAGCCCAGACGTTCTTTGTATTGGCGTACAGCGGCAGCCGTCTTGTGTACATCGTCTTTTTTCCATACGATTTTGGTGCAGACTTCATGAACCGTTTTTTCTGTCATCGCTCTAAGGGCTCCTTTAAAGATTGATGGCATGCGGAATTTCCATTGCATTAAGTTACCCATCAACATCATCAAGTCGTTAGTGAAACCTTGATACATGAAAAGGTAGGCTTGTACATCATTGGGAGTACGGCAATGTTTTTTGATGGAAGCATCAATTTCTTTAAAAAAGTTCTCACTTAAAGCATAGTCTTGCATCAACATTTTCTTGGAGGCTGTTTTTTCTGCTTGTCCCAGCCTTCCGCCTTGTGTGGGTATCTTGAACAGCCGTTTGAAGGTAGCTACATCGGGCACAAAACGGATGTTGGTGATACCCAGGTTAGCAGCTATGACTGACTGGAAATAAACACGTGTCAGCAAAACAAAGTCTTCTACGTTCTTTGAAGGGACTTTTTCTGTATGCTTTTTAAATAGGTTGGCAAATATTCCCATGTTTTTATGAATGATTTTTTAGTTGTGGTGCAAAATTACGAAATAAGTTGATTTACACCAATATTGTTTGGAGCTTATTTCTTCACTTTCTTTTTGCAGGCAATCTAAATCATCTGCATGTCGGGTGAGTTATGTCCGAAGTATGTCATTGATGAAATTGGTTATTCCTATGTATTGTATGGTTGTGGGGTAGGGTACTTTTATTCTTTCAGGCGGAAATGAAATTTATGGTCTTCAAATACTGTCTCTACAATATCATAGCGGATAAACTTGGCCAATAAATGTTCTGCTGCCCGGCGTGGAATATGTGCTAAGCGGCAATATCGGTTTAAGGATAATCGGCCGTTCTGTTTGAGCAGAGCCAGTAATAAACGTTCACGTTCAGTATATTCTATCAATTCGCCAAGCGGACTTCCGCTCTGTTTCCACACATGTAAATGGATGGGCGTTGCCAAAATGTTTTCATCCTTGATGCGCAAATAGGCTAAATATTTACCCGATTCATCTTTTGCATAGATTGGCTTTTGCTTACTTTCTTCAATTTGTACAATCAGGATGGTACGTCCTTCAATCTGATAAGGTTGCATGCTATAGTTGATTGTTGGGCTACAATAAAGTTCAGCTGCCGCATCAATCATGTATTTCTCCTCTTCTGAACGTATTCCTGCAATTCGGCCATTATCTTTTACACCAATCAGCAGGCGTCCCCCTTCTGTATTTGCAAAGGCGGAAAGAGTCTTAGCAATTTTACACGCATCAGATATTTCAAACTTAAAGTCTTGTTTCTGATGCTCGCTTTCGGCAATCAGGGCGTATATATAGTCGATATCTGTAAGACGTTTCATGGTTGCAAAAGTAGGGAAAAAACGCCGATTATTCTTTTTTAGCCTAAAAATGCTGCTGCGGTAAAAAAAAATATTCTTTTTATGTGTTTATTTCGCAAAAGGGTGTATCTTTGCCGTACATTATTAACAAGTAAATATTTAAAGGGATTATGAAAGAATTAGTAGGAAAGATTGCTGAATTATATGCAGCATTTGAAAAAGATGCAAAGGCACAGGTAGAGAATGGAAACAAAGCTGCCGGTACTCGTGCACGTAAAGTTTCATTGGAAATCGAGAAAGCTATGAAAGCTTTCCGCAAAGCATCTTTGGACGCTGCCAGATAAGCATTGCATAGTTAAAAAAATGAAAGGGTGTATCTATGGGTGCACCCTTTCGTTTTATATAGATGTTTCTTGCATGGCTTGGTGTACTTTTTCCCATGAATCATTGAAAGCCTGCATGGAAGGAAATAGTAAATTGGCCCCCGCGTTACGTAGAACCTGTTCGTCTAATGGCCCAGTATTGACGGCTATGGTGAAGATGCCTGCTGCAATGCCTGCTTGTACTCCAATGGGGGCATTCTCGACGACGATTGCTTCATTGGGGGCTGCGTGTGCTTTTTCCAATCCCATCAGGTAGGGTTCTGGATGAGGCTTGCCGTATTTGACATCGAAGGCTGTAACCATGTGATTCCGATCGAACGTGTCGGGATAGTTATGATTCAGTTTGTCGAGTAGAGATGTCTGTCCCGATCCAGTGACCAATACAGGGATAAGGTTGTTGGCTTTCACTTTTTGCATCAGTTCCCAAGCTCCTTTCATGCGTTCAGGTTCTGGATGCTTGTTGAACTCGCGGCTCTTCTCTGCATAGATTTCTTCAATCATTTCGGGGGTGGCATCTTTACCGAACTGCCTTTGATATACGATGTTGATTGTCGATGCTCCTGTACGCCCTTCATGTAAGAATGCTTCTTCGCGGCTTAAATGGAGGCCGCGACGTTCCATCACTGTATGCCAGGCATCGGCATGATAGGGCATGGAATCGAACAACACTCCGTCCATATCGAACAGTACAGCTTTAAGATGGATACAAGAATGCCCGCTATCTTGAAGATAGCGGGCTATGGATTGTTGAATGGAATTCATATAGCTTACAGTCTTGCGCGGATAGCCTTGGATTCTTCTTCATAGCCCGGCTTGTTGAGCAGGGCAAACATGTTCTTTTTGTAGGCTTCTACACCCGGTTGGTTGAAAGCATTGACTCCCAGCAGATAGCCGCTGATACCGCAAGCCTTTTCGAAGAAGTAGAGCAAGCCGCCGATGCATTCTTCGTTCAAGGTCGGTACAGAGATACGCATGTTGGGTACACCGCCATCTACGTGAGCCAGTTGTGTGCCCAATTCGGCCATTTTGTTGACTTCGTCTACGCGCTTGCCTACCAGAAAATTCAGGCCGTCTAGGTTTTCTGCGTCATTGGGTACTTCCAGTTTATGGGTCGGTTGTTCAACCGATATTACGGTTTCGTAGATGGTACGTTCACCTTCTTGAATCCATTGACCCATGGAATGAAGATCGGTTGAGAAGTCTACGGCAGCAGGGAAAATACCCTTGCCTTCCTTGCCTTCGGATTCACCGTACAATTGTTTCCACCATTCGTTGACGTAGTGAAGTTTCGGATTGAAGTTGACAAGGATTTCAATCTTCTTGCCGTTCTTATACAATTCGTTGCGGGTTGCGGCATACAGTGCGGCGGGATTTTGTTCAAAAGGAACGTCTACACCGCAGGCTTTCTCCATTTCAACGGCACCGGCTACCAGTTTGTCGATGTCGAAGCCGGCTACGGCGATAGGAAGCAAACCTACTGGAGTCAGTACGGAGAAACGACCACCCACGTTGTCGGGGATGATGAACGACTTGTAATCTTCCTTATCGGCTGTAATGCGCGCGGCACCCTTCTTGGCATCTGTAACAGCTACAATGACTTTTTGGGCCATTTCTTTACCGCGTTGGTCTTCACATTGCTTTTTCAGCAGACGGAAAGCAAGGGCTGTTTCAGTGGTTGTACCTGACTTGGAGATATTGATAACACCGAATTTCTTGTCTTTCAGATATTCAGTGAGTTCGTATAAATAGTCTTCACCAATATTGTGACCGGCAAAAAGGATAGTTGGTGCATTCTTCTTTTTTTCCTGCAACCAAGCAAAGCTATTTGAAAGTGTTTCGATGACCGCACGTGCACCTAAGTAGCTTCCGCCAATACCTGCTACAATTACAATTTCACAATTCTCACGTAATATCTGGGCTGTAGCTTTTAGGTCTTCCAAGTGTTCTTTTGTGATGGATGACGGCAGGTGCAGCCAACCCAAGAAGTCGTTACCTTTGCAGGTACCGTTTTCTAAAGCATCTTGTGCTTCTTTTACTTTTGCTTCATAAGCGGCAACATTTTCTTTGGAGATAAATCCAAATGTCTTTTCAATGTTTAAACTAATCATATTATCTTAATTTAAAAAGTTTATCTGAAAGAATCAGTCAGTAGTTTGATTTCAATCATAGGGGATATTCGTTCATATAGTATATTATAAACAGCATCCGCTATAGGCATATTCACATGATAGTGTTTGTTGATCTCTTTGATACATTTTGTTCCGTAATAGCCTTCAGCAATCATTTCCATTTCTATCTGAGCACTTTTTACAGAATATCCTTTTCCTATCATGGTGCCAAACGTGCGGTTACGGCTGAAGTTGGAGTAGCATGTTACGAGCAGATCTCCTAAATAGGCCGAATCATTGACGTTACGATCAAGTGGATGGACTGTTTGTAAGAAACGATTTATCTCCTGTATGGCATTGGATATAAGTACGGCCTGAAAATTGTCGCCATATTTCAAACCATTGCAAATGCCGGCAGCGATGGCGTAAACGTTTTTCAGTACTGAACCGTATTCGATGCCTGCCACGTCATTACTGACTGAGGTTTTAATATAGGAACTGCTGAGGTGGCGGGCAAAAATAGAAGCTTTTTCAATGTCGGGACAAGCAATGGTGAGATAGGAAAGACGCTCCAATGCCACTTCTTCGGCATGACAGGGACCTGCTACTACAGCTATGTTTTCAGCCGGTACACCATATTCTTTTGTGAAATATTCGGATACAATCATGTTGTCATCGGGGACGATACCCTTGATGGCTGTAATGATAAATTTGTCTTTGATCTTCGTTTTCAGTTTCTTTAAATGAGATTTGAGGTAAGGCGAAGGCGTAACAAATATCAATGTATCGGATATCTTTACCACATCGTTGATGTTCGAACTGAAATTGATCCGCTTGGTGTCGAATTTGACGCCCGTCAGATAGGCGGGGTTATGGCCTAATCGTTTGAAGTCGGCAATGCGGTCGTCGCGCCGCATGTACCAATTAATCGACTCTGCCTGATTGAGCACCATTTTAGCAATGGCTGTTGCCCAACTTCCTCCGCCCATGATGGCTATCTTTCCAGGAACTTTCATCTCTATTTTGTTAGTTCTTCAATCTTTCTATCCAACCGGTCACGTCGTTTACACTCGGATTAGTCAAATCCAACTTGTATTTCTTGTTGATGCCGCAAATGTCCATGTGTAGTTTTTGAGGGTTGACTTCTGCCATGTCGGCAACTTGATTGTATCCGGCTTTTTGAATAACGGGTACCCATTCTTCAGGAATGCCCAGCTCCATGAACTTGGCTGGTGCGTCTTTCGGTGTTACCTTTTCGGGACGCATCTGCGGGAAGAACAATACTTCCTGGATGAAAGCCTTGCCTGTCATCAGCATAGTCAGACGGTCAATGCCGATGCCGATACCCGATGTGGGAGGCATACCATATTGCAGGGCTTTCAGGAAGTCCTGGTCAATGAACATGGCTTCATCATCCCCCTTCTCGCTCAGGCGCAACTGTTCTTTGAAGCGTTCTTCCTGGTCGATGGGGTCGTTCAGCTCGCTATAGGCATTGGCCAGTTCCTTGCCGTTTACCATCAGTTCGAAGCGTTCGGTAAGCCCCGGTTTGCTACGGTGCATCTTAGTCAGCGGACTCATTTCTACGGGATAGTCAATGATGAAAGTCGGCTGGACGAAAGTCCCTTCACAGAATTCTCCGAAGATTTCGTCAATCAGCTTACCTTTACCCATGGTATCGTCAATATCCATTTTCAGCTCTTTGCAGATCTGGCGGATTTCGTCTTCGCTCTTGCCGTTGAGGTCATAGCCCGTCTTTTCCTTGATGGCATCGAGGATCGGCAGGCGGCGGTAAGGCGCTTTAAAACTGATGGTCTTGCCGTCTATTTCGGTTTCTGTACAGCCATTTACGGCGATACAGATGCGTTCGAGCAACTTTTCAGTGAAACTCATCATCCAGTTGTAATCTTTGTACTGTACATAGAGCTCCATGCAGGTGAATTCGGGGTTATGGTTCTTGTCCATACCTTCGTTGCGGAAATTCTTGCCGATTTCGTAAACGCCTTCAAATCCACCTACGATAAGTCTTTTCAGGTAAAGCTCCGTAGCGATACGCAGATAGAGGTTGATGTCCAGCGAGTTGTGATGGGTGATGAACGGACGGGCGCTTGCACCGCCGGGGATGGACTGAAGGATAGGAGTCTCCACTTCTGTATAGCCGGCTTCGTCCAGTACGGCACGCATGGTCGAAATCACTTTGGATCGCTTCAGAAAGGTTTCTTTCACACCATCGTTCACGATGAGGTCGATATATCGTTGACGATAGCGCAGTTCTGGATCTTCGAAAGAGTCGTATGCCACGCCGTCTTTATATTTTACGATGGGGAGCGGTTTGAGGCTTTTGGCGAGTACGGTCAGCTTTTTGGCATGTACGCTGATTTCGCCCGTCTGGGTACGGAAAACAAAGCCTTCGATGCCGATGAAGTCGCCCAGGTCGAGCAAACGTTTGAATACGGTGTTGTACATGTCTTTGTTCTCGTCAGGACAGATATCGTCGCGGGTGATGTACACTTGAATACGTCCTTTAGAGTCCTGAAGTTCGATGAAGGAAGCTTTTCCCATGACGCGGCGGCTCATCATACGTCCGGCGATGGATACTTGGCGCGGCTCGTCTTCGTCTTTGAATTCAGCTTTTATGTCTGTAGAGAAAACGTTGGTTGCATACTCTGCTGCTGGATAGGGGTCGATACCCATCGTGCGGAGTTCATTCATGCTGTTGCGGCGAATGATTTCCTGTTCACTTAGTTCTAAAACGTTCATATCGTTAGTTTTCACTCAATTTGGGTACAAAAATACGAAACATTTTTCACATTCGCATGCTTTTTCGTTAAAATGCAAGATGTGTGGAAGTTCTGTATTTAAAAAATCAGAAAATACTGACGGCAGTTTTCGTCGTAAGCAGTTCAAGTGCTTTCAGTCCCATGATCGAATTGCCTTTTTTATTGAGCCGGGGACTCCAGACGGCTACTGAGTATTGTCGCGGACAGATGGCGGCAATACCTCCTCCCACGCCACTCTTGCCCGGCAATCCTACCAAGTAGGAAAATTCGCCGGCCTCGTCGTAGAAGCCGCAGGTCTGCATGATGGCGTTGATGCGCTTCACCTGTGAGGTGGTGAGTTCGGTTCCGTCGAAATTGAAGGCGCGCGTGTGGTCGGCAAAGGGCAGGAAAGCACGCGACAGCTCGCGGCAGTTCATCTTGACTGAACACTGGCGGAAATAGAAGCGGAGCACACACTCCACGTCGTTTTCGATGTTACCATAATACTTTAGCATGTTCACGATAGCCGCATTCAAGTAGCCGCTGTCTCGCTCTGAGGCAGCCATACTCTCGTCGTACTGGATGGAGTCACATTCGCAGAGGCTGCGTACAAAAGCCAGATATTCACGTTCGGGGTATTCCAGAGTTGAGAGAAGAATGTCGGTCATAACCAGTGCTCCCGCATTGATGAGAGGATTTCGGGGGATGCCATGCTCCAACTCCAACTGAAAAATGGAGTTGAAGGCGTTGCCCGAAGGCTCCACACCGATGCGTTGCCACAAGCGGTCGTTTAATCGGGCAAAGCCCATGGCCAGCGCAAAAACTTTCGAAATACTCTGAATGGCAAACCGTTCATTGCAATCGCCCATAGCATGGCTTTGTCCGTCAAGGGTATGCAGACAAATGCCGTAGCGATCGGGGTTTACCTTCAGTAAATCGGGAATATAGGAGGCTGGTTCTCCCTGTTGGGCATACGGTTGTATCTCATGATAAATTTCTTGAAGAATCTGGTCGTAGTTCATGGCAGTAAAGTTTGAATGTCCAAGGAATTAAAATCGTACTTGCACTTGGGTTTGCAGCAGATTGGAGCTTTCGCCCAGATGTGGGTCGCAATAGGTATATTGCACCTGCAGGCGGCATTTGGGGTAAAACCACCATTGTAGGCCGGCTATGTAGTTGGTTTGTTTGTTCTCCTTGGCCTTGTTCTTGTTGAGGTGGTCGTAAGAGGCTATGAGATCCACCTTGTTACTAACAAGGTGAATGTTAGTCGTGGCATAATAACCCTGGCTCTTCACGCTACCGTCTTTGCCGGCCAGATATTCACTGCGCAGATCAAGTTGTTTGAGCTTAATTTTGAAGCCTGTCGACCAGCGGTTACGTGTATAGCTATCGCCCACCTGAATGTCCGGGTTAACGTCGGAAGTGGCTACAGCGCAACCTTTTCCCTTGACGAAAGAACCGTTTACGGATAACCATTTCAATGGATTGATCATCAGATTACCCACAATATCTTTCTGGTTGTTACCGTCCTTCAGATTGATGCCCTGTCCGTTCATGACGGCCACTTTGTAACTCAACAGGCTTTTAAGTAAATCGCCGTAAATCATCAGCCCTATGTCGCGGCCGGTAGTCGATCCGTAGAGCGGGTCGCTTCCGTTGTATCCGGCGAGGTAATTGGCAGCCTGTGAGTTGACGTTAATCAGTTCGAGGGCACTGGGCGACATAGGATTTTCGATGGAATACATCGTCTTGAATTGTCCGATGCGCACGCCGATTTCCGGTAGAAAATGATATTCGGTGTACATTTCCAGTAATTTGGGTGAGTTGGCCAGGCTGTACATGAAGTAGCACGACCAACGATCGGTGATGCGTCCGCGAGCCATGAGGATGGCACGCTTGATATCAAATGTGTTGGTTTTGCTTGTGGGTTGGTCGTTATAGGTATATCCCATTTGGATGTATCCTTCCAGCGTGATACGCTCTTTCAGTGTGTTCACGATGTGGGTCAGTGTCATGGCTTGTGATTTTTTCTCATCTTCCTGTTTGTCTTGTGCGGAGGCAGTAACCATGAAAATACAGGCAAACCATAGTATCAGCAATTTTCTCATGAGGCATTAAAAAAGAAAGAGGGCGTATCGAAGCGGACACGCCCTCTTTCGGTTGGTGATTAGTTTTATTCGTTGATAGCAGCAATACCCGGAAGAACCTTCCCTTCGATAGCTTCGAGCAATGCACCGCCACCCGTCGATACGTAAGATACGCCGCTGGCCAGGCCGAACTTGTTGACGCAAGCTACAGAGTCGCCGCCACCTACCAGTGAGAAGGCACCGTTCTTCGTAGCTTCTACGATAGCTTCGCCTACGGCACGAGAACCGTGTGTGAAGTTGTCAAATTCGAATACGCCTGTCGGGCCGTTCCACAAGATAGTCTTGGAATTCTTGATAACATCGGCGAAGAGTTTTTCACTCTCAGGACCTATATCGAGACCTTCCCATCCTTCAAGAATTTCGTTTACCTTGCAGAACTTCGTATTGGCATCGTTAGAGAAAGAGTCTGCAATCTTGGCATCGGTAGCCAACACCAAATTTACGCCTTTTTCCTTGGCTTCTTTCATCAAGTCGAGGGCCAAATCAAGTTTGTCATCCTCGCAGATGGAGATACCGATCTTGCCACCCATAGCCTTGGTGAAAGTATAAGTCATACCGCCGGCGATAATGAGGTTGTCTACCTTGTTCAGCAGGTTTTCGATGATTTCAATCTTGGAAGAAACCTTCGAACCACCCATGATGGCGGTGAATGGACGGTGGATGTCGTTCAGCACTTTGTCTACAGCCTTTACTTCCTTTTCCATCAGATAACCGAACATCTTGTGGTCTTTGTCGAAATATTGTGCGATGAGTGCCGTAGAAGCGTGTGCGCGGTGAGCAGTGCCGAAAGCATCGTTCACGTAGCAGTCGGCATACGAAGCCAACTTCTTGGTGAATGCCTTCTGGCTTTCCTTTACTTTAGCTTTGGCAGCTTTCTTCTCTTCGTCGGTAGCGTCTTCAGCAAGACCGCGGGGTTTGCCTTCTTCTTCGGCATAGAAACGCAGGTTTTCCAGCAGGAGAGCTTCACCCGGTTGCAGAGCAGCAGCCTTTACGGCAGCTTCTTCACCCATGCAGTCGTTGGCGAACTGGACTTCAATGCCCAGCAGCTCGTTCAGGTGGTTCAGGATGTGTTTCAGGGAGAATTTTTCGGCTACGCCTTTCGGACGGCCTAAGTGAGAGCCGATTATCAAACTACCGCCTTCGGTCAGAATCTTCTTCAGTGTAGGAAGAGCAGCACGCATACGGGTGTCATCTGTGATGTTGAAATTCTCGTCCAAGGGCACATTGAAGTCCACACGGACAAATGCCTTCTTACCGGCAAAGTTGAATTGATTAATTGTCATAATGCGCTATTTTATTTAAAAGTGTTACGAATATTCTCGCTTTACTTGCCCGCAAAGTTAGCATTATTTTCTATAATATGTTCGCAGCGGGCGTTTTTTTTAAGTCTTGAAAGTTAAAAATATGTTGGATATTCCCTTGTAAATTAACTTTTTACTTCTTTTAATCCCGTTCTTCTTTCGTAATCCTTGCAAAACGTCTTCAGGCCACAGGCGTCGCATCTGGGTGTTCGTGCTTGGCACACGTAGCGTCCGTGCAGGATGAGCCAGTGGTGGGCGATGGGAATATCAGCCTCTGGGATATGCTTTGTCAGCTCCTTTTCCACGCTCAGCGGGGTGGTACAATTTGGGCCTGCCAGTCCCAGCCGGTGGCTTACGCGGAAAACGTGTGTATCCACCGCCATGGCAGCCTTGTTGAACACGACCGATTGGATGACGTTGGCTGTCTTGCGTCCTACGCCGGGCAGCTTGATGAGTTCCTCCAGCGTGTCGGGCACCTGACTTCCGAAGTCCTTGACGAGCATCTGTGCCATGCCCACTAAGTGGCGGGCCTTGTTGTTGGGGTAGGACACACTTCGGATGTATTCGAACACCACTTCGGGCGTGGTGGCGGCCAGCGCTTCGGGGGTGGGGAAGTCGTGGAAAAGCGGTGGCGTAATCATGTTTACCCGCTTGTCCGTACATTGTGCCGACAAAATGACGGCTATCAACAACTCGAAAGGATTGCTATAGTGCAACTCTGTTTCGGCTACGGGCTGGCTTTCTCTGAACCAGGCCAGTATCTTTTCGTATCGTTCTTTCTTTCTCATCTCAGTTTGTTTCGATGATAGTGGGGTGCCACTTTCAGGTTAAAGTACAGCATGGATACCACCGTCAGGCAGGCGCCGAAAAGGTAAGCCTTGTCGAAGGTACTGATTTCGGCAATATATCCGCCGGCCAGCATGCCGATGCCGATGCCCACGTCCCACGACGTGAGGTAAGTCGATGTGGCGGTGCCGCGCTGGCTGTTGGGCGCCAGATTGACGAACAGGGTATTGTAGGCAGGAAACATAGTGCCGAAGCCGATGCCCAGCAGCAGGGCGATGGTAAAGAACACCACCGTACAGGCCTGTCTGTCCCAACGGGTAATGTACACGCATGCGGCCAGCAGGAAGAAGCTGAATACCACCAACACCAGTCCTGCGGATATGACTTGCGTAATCTTGCCCCGATCCACCAGTCGCCCGGAGAAGAGGCGCGACACAGCCATGCCCAGTGCCATGAAGGTGAAGAAGAAGCCTGTGGAGGCGTCTATCTCGATTTGGCGGGCATACATGGCCACGTAGTTGGTTGTCATACCGTAGGGGATGGACAGAAGCAGAAGGCCGGCTCCGGCAGGAAGTCCCTTAAGCAGGATGAAGCGGTCGAGCGAGATGGGGTCATGCTTTACGGGCGTCTTGTAGGGCGTCTTAACCAGCAAGGCACAACAGAAACCGACCAAACACGATCCTAACGAAGCGCAGAAAATCCATGTGTAGCCGATGCCCGCATCATGCAGGAAGAGGCCCATCATGGGCCCGATGGACATGGCTATGTTGTTAGCCAGCCCATAATAGCCCAATCCTTCGCCACGACGCGACGAGGGCATGATGTCGATGACCACCGTGTTGCCGCCCACCGTCACCATACCGAACGACACGCCATGAACGATGCGCAGGGCGATGAAGAGGGTCAGGGTGCCGGCCAGCAAATAGCCGCCGAAGATGGACGTAAAGATGAAATAGGCCAACAGATAGAGGGGCTTTCGGGCGAACGTGTCGAGCAGGTAGCCTGAGAAAGGACGGATGCACAGGGCCGCGATGGTATAGCACGACAGAACGAGCCCCATCGTGAACTTGTCTGCTCCGAATACTTCCGTCAGGTAAAAGGGAAGCACGGGCATCATCAGCCAGAAGCCGAAGTAGAGCAGAAAGTTGGCTGCTATGATGAAGCAGTAACTCGGAGTGATGAGCTTGTCTTTCACCCTTTTCTTTCCTCCTTATCGGGCCGCTTCGAATTCCTTCAAGAAGCGGGTGTCGTTTTCAGAGAACATGCGCAGGTCTTTCACCTGATACTTTAGGTTGGCGATGCGCTCAATACCCATACCCAAGGCATAGCCGGAGTAGACCTTGCTGTCGATGCCGCAGACTTCGAGTACATTGGGGTCTACCATGCCGCATCCCAGGATTTCCACCCAGCCTGTGCCTTTGCAGAAGGGACATCCCTTGCCGCCGCAGATGTTGCAGCTGATGTCCATCTCGGCACTTGGCTCCGTGAAGGGGAAGTACGACGGACGTAGACGTATTTTTGTCTCGTTGCCGAACATCTCTTGAGCAAAGAGCAGCAATACCTGCTTCAGGTCGGTGAAAGATACGTTTTTGTCGATGTAGAGAGCTTCTACCTGGTGGAAGAAGCAGTGTGCACGGTAGCTGATGGCCTCGTTGCGGTACACGCGTCCCGGACAGATGATGCGGATGGGCGGCTCGGCATGCTCCATAGTACGTACCTGTACGGAGCTGGTGTGCGAGCGCAGGATGATGTTCTTGGTTACGTCGCCGGGATTCACGTTCACGAAGAAAGTGTCCTGCATGTCGCGTGCCGGATGGTCGGCAGCGAAGTTCAGTTTGGTATATACGTGCAGGTCGTCCTCCACTTCGGGTCCGTCGGCGATGCTGAAGCCCATACGTGCAAAGATGTCGATGATTTCGTTCTTGACGATGGACAGGGGATGGCGTGTGCCCAGCCCGATGGGGTAGGCGGTGCGTGTCAGGTCAAGGTCTTCACACCCCGTGTCCTTACTTTCGAACTGCTCCTTTAAGGCGTTGATTTTCTCCTGTGCCTTGTTCTTGAGTTCGTTTAGCTTCATGCCCACTTCCTTTTTCTGTTCAGCGGGCACATTACGGAAGTCTGCCATCAGTTCGTTGATGGCTCCCTTCTTGCTGAGGTACTTGATGCGGAGCGCCTCCAGTTCTCCGATGTTGGAGGCCGTCAGTGCTTCCACTTCCTGCAGAAGCTCGTTGATTTTAGCTATCATATCGTTGTTGTCTTTTTGAATTCCCGTCTTGGTTTGAAAACGTTGCAAAGATACAACTTTCTTGTCACATCGTTCCGCTATGTGTGGGAAAGATAGGAAAAAAGTCCTTGAAACTTCCGTTTTCAAGGACTTTGCGTGGAGCATAGCGGACTCGAACCGCTCACCTCGACACTGCCAGTGTCGCGCTCTAGCCAGATGAGCTAATACCCCAAAATGTAAACGTTTGCAGCGTTTGCTTTCGTTTTGATGGTGCAAAGATAATGTATATTTCTGAAATAATTGCTATGTTTGCAGAAAAAAATAGCGATAGAATTATGTTGGTATATAATACAACGTATCATGTGGAGGATGAACAGGAGAAATATTTCCTTATTTGGATGAGAGAATTCTACCTGCCCGAAGTGGAAAAGGGAGGCATGCTGCGTTTACCGCGTATCCTGCGTATTCTGAGTCATCGTGAAGAAGGAAGTTCCTGTTATTCTGTTCAGTTCGAGGTGGAGAGCTCGGCCTTGCTTCATCGTTGGCATCGCGAACAAGGCGTGAAGCTCAATGAAGAGCTGCTTCGACTATTTAAAGACAAGGTGGTAGGATTTCCGACGTTGATGGAGGAGGTAGAGTGATAGTATCAGTCAAGGAAAAGGTTATTTTGGGTATCGATCCGGGTACTAATATCATGGGCTACGGAGTGTTGCGTGTGACGGGCACCAACCCCGAAATGGTGGCTATGGGAGTCATTGATTTGCGACGTGCAGGAGATACTTACCTTAAACTGAGGCATATCCACCAGCGGGTACTGGGAATAATTGAGAGCTATCTGCCCGATGAGTTGGCTATTGAAGCGCCCTTTTTCGGTAAAAATGTCCAGTCCATGCTTAAATTGGGGCGTGCCCAGGGAGTTGCTATGGCTGCTGCCCTAAGTCGTGACATTCCTATCACCGAATATGCTCCTCTTAAGATTAAAATGGCTATTACCGGTAATGGGCAGGCTTCGAAAGAACAAGTGGCCGATATGTTGCAGCGCATGCTTCGTTTCGACAAAAGCCAGATGCCTGCTTTTATGGATGCTACAGACGCGATGGCGGCTGCCTACTGCCATTATTTGCAGATGGGGCGTCCTATGGCGGAGAAGGCCTATCATGGGTGGAAAGACTTTATTGCCAAAAATCCCGATAAGGTGAAGGGAGGATAAATTATACATAATATAGAAGATGGAAGCCATGAAAATGAACGATTTAATCATTGTAGGGGTGGCGGTGGCAACGACTGCCGGTTGTACATCCGTGAAGAACGAATATGCCTCCTATGAGCTTTATCCCGTGCGTTCGGGCAGCTTGACAGAGATGGAGTGTACTTCTGAAGCTGCCCATTTTTCCGTATGGGCGCCTACCGCAGACGAAGTACGTCTTATGCTCTATGAAGCAGGTGAAGGCGGCCATGCCTACGCGACGGTCAGTATGGAGGCAGGTGAAGAAGGTGTTTGGCACGCTACGGTGAAAGAGAATCTGTTGGGTAAGTTCTATACCTTTAATATAAAAATGGATGATCGGTGGTTGGGAGATACGCCGGGTATCAATGCTAAGGCAGTTGGTGTGAATGGCAAGCGTGCTGCCATCATTGATATGAGGACTACCGACCCTGAAGGATGGATTGACGACCGCCGTCCGCCACTCCGGTCTTTTGCCGATATTGTGATTTATGAGATGCATCACCGCGATTTTTCCGTTTCGCCGACATCGGGTATTGAGCATAAGGGAAAGTTTTTGGCTCTGACTGAAGAAGGAACCCGTTCTCCCGAAGGGCTGGCTACGGGTATCGACCACTTGAAGGAATTGGGAGTTACTCATGTTCATTTGCTTCCTTCCTATGACTATGCTTCCGTGGACGAAACGAAACTGAGCGAGAACCAATACAACTGGGGATATGACCCTCAGAATTATAACGTTCCTGATGGCTCTTACTCAACGGATCCTTATGACCCCGCTGCACGTATTCGTGAGTTCAAACAGATGGTGCAGGCATTCCATAAAGCCGGCATCCGTGTCATTCTCGATGTTGTGTATAACCATACTTTCAATATCGCCGGCAGTAACTTTGAACGCACGGCTCCCGGTTACTTCTATCGCCAGAAGCCCGACGGTACGTATGCCGATGCTTCAGCTTGCGGTAACGAAACGGCCAGTGATCGTCCCATGATGCGGAAGTATATGATTGAATCTGTACTATACTGGGTGAACGAATATCACATTGACGGCTTCCGGTTTGATCTGATGGGTATTCACGACATAAAGACCATGAACGAAATACGGGCTGCACTGACAGCCGTTGACCCTTCCATCGTTGTCTACGGCGAGGGATGGGCCGCCCAGGCTCCTCAACTTCCTCAAGACTCGTTGGCTATGAAGGCTAATACGTATCGTATGCCGGGTATCGCCGCCTTCAGCGACGAGATGCGCGACGCCCTTCGCGGCCCCTTCAACGACAACAGACAGGGTGCCTTTCTGGCAGGTTTGCCGGGTGGCGAGGAGAGTATTAAGTTCGGCATTGCGGGTGCCGTACAGCATCCACAGGTGTGCAACGATTCCGTTAATTATAGCCGGGCATCTTGGGCAGCCGAGCCTACGCAGATGATCAGTTACGTATCTTGTCACGACGATATGTGTCTTGTCGACCGACTGCGTGCCAGTATTCCCGACATGAAGGACGACGAACTGGCCCGCCTCGACAAGTTGGCTCAGACAGCGGTTTTCACTTCGCAGGGTATTCCTTTCATCTATGCCGGCGAGGAAGTGATGCGCGACAAGAAGGGAGTGCACAACAGTTACCAGAGTCCCGATTCCATCAACGCCATCGACTGGAGCCGCAAGGCCCTGCATGCCGATGTCTTTGCCTACTACAAGGGTCTGATACAGTTGCGCAAGAACCATCCGGCCTTCCGTTTGGGAGATGCCGATCTTGTACGCTGTCATTTGGAGTTCTTGCCTGTTGAAGGTACGAATGTAGTGGCATGGCGCCTGAAAGAACATGCCGGTGGCGATATGTGGGAAGATATTGTCGTTGTGCTCAATTCACGTCGCGAGCCGGCACGTGTAGCCGTGCCTCAGGGTAGTTATACCGTTGTGTGCAAGGACGGATGTATCAATGAGGACGGTTTGGCCAAAGTGTCGGGTGCAGAACTGACGGTGCCTGCCCAATCGGCTCTCATTGCCTGGAAATAAATTTCGATTATCCACTCTTTTCAATTAAAAAAAGAAGTGTTTAAGTTCAGCAACAAAAGATTCTGGCTGGTCGCCCTGCTCGTGCTTGCGGCGGTGGCGGCGGCTCTGTTTTTCCTTCCTACCTGTCACGAGGAAGAAGAAAACCTTGACGAAGTGGCTGTCGCCGACTCGGTCGAAGTGCAGGAAGTAGTCTGCAAATATGGCATTCCGGCCGACTGCTACCAGGTGCAGTATGACATTGTGCAGCCACGCCAGAACCTCGGTTCCATCTTGAGCGGGCACGGCGTGCCTGCGGTTACGGTGCACCACTTGGGCGAGAAGGCTCGTGGGGTGTTCGATGTCCGCCGCATCCGCAGTGGGCAAACCTATGCTTTGTTCTTTAGCAAGCAGGACAGTCTGGCTCCTCCGCATTTTTTCGTTTATGAAGAAGACCCCAAATCGTATATCGTATTCGATCTGCGTGGTGACTTGGCTGTCAGTCGCGGGCAAAATCCCGCCGAGTGGCGCACACAGACGGTCAAGGGACAAGTGGAGTCGTCGCTATGGGTGGCTATGCAGTGTTACGGCGCGTCACCCCAGTTGGCCATCGTCCTGTCGCATATTTTTGGATGGACCATTGATTTCTTTGGCCTGCAAAAGCAGGATGAGTTCCGCGTCATCTACGAACAGGAATTTGTGGACGGTAAAGCGCTTGATAACTTCCACATTCTGGCTGCTTCTTTCCGGGCATCGGACAGCACGTATTACGCCATTCCTTTCATTCAGGATGGGGAAGAACTCTATTACAACGAGCGTGGCAACAGCCTCGAAGGGGCTTTCTTGAAGGCTCCGCTCGACTTCTACCGCATCTCTTCTCGTTTCACCAACAGCCGCTATCATCCGGTGCTGAAGCGTTACCGTGCCCATCACGGTGTGGACTATGCCGCCCCTGTGGGTACGCCCGTCTATGCCATCGGGAGCGGTAGGGTCACCGCCAAGGGCTATGAAGCGAACAGCGGTGGAAACTATGTGAAAATCAAGCACAATGGTACATATACTACGACCTACATGCACTTGTCCCGTTTTGCCCAGGGTTTGAAGGTGGGTTCTACGGTGAAACAGAAGGAGGTCATCGGTTACGTCGGTTCTACGGGACTTTCCACCGGCCCTCATCTCGATTTCCGTGTCTATGAAAACGGACGTCCCGTCAATCCGCTTACCATTAAGTCCCAGCCCAAGAAGCCTGTCAGTGAGGCCAACCGGGCTGCTTTCAGCCAGGTATGTGACTCGCTGGTGCTGAAGTTGAAAAGCCTGTAATACGCTGAAGAAGTCTGTGCAGGTAAGGCGTGGAATTGTCATCTTCTGTTGGCAGGCATCCTGACACAGTGCTTTCTGGCGGTCTGACACAGTGCTTTGTGAGGTTATAACGAAGCACTTTCTGAGCCGGTAAGGAAGCACTTCCTGAAAGGGTGAGAAAGCACTTTGTGGAGATGCCATAGACAGTTTCTGTTTAAATAAATAAAAATGGGATGAAGTAGTGAGCGTATATCCGTATTCAAACTCATGCGGATTTGATGAGTGTATATGAAAAATGTTGTATCTTCGCCGTTGAATACAAACAACGTGACACAGAAATGAGTGAACAACAAACAATCTGTATAGAAAAGGGCGTGGCACGCAACCCGCTGGTAAGGCTTGCGGCGCCTGTCGATGTAGCTTTCGGAGTGGGGGAGCACGTTGCCATTGTTGGCCCCAACGGAGCGGGTAAAAGTCTGCTGGTAGACATGCTGACCGGGAAATATCCGTTGCGTGAAGGTGCCCTGACCTATGACTTTCGCCCATCTTCTTCACTTTCAGCCTACGAAAATATCCGCTATATAGCTTTCCGAGATACCTATGGCAGTGCCGATGCCAATTACTATTATCAGCAACGTTGGAATGCCCACGACCAGGACGAGGCTCCTACCGTGCGCCAACAGTTAGGCGAGGTAAAGAATGAAGAATACCGTCGCCGGTTGTTCGAGTTGTTTGGCATCGAACCTTTGCTTGACAAGAAAATCATTCTGCTTAGTAGCGGTGAGTTGCGTAAGTTTCAGCTGGCTAAAGCCTTATTGACTTCTCCCCGCATCTTGGTGATGGACAATCCCTTTATCGGCCTCGATGCAGGTACGCGCGATTTACTGAACGACCTTCTGACACGCCTTGCCGGCATGCACTCGCTTCAGTTGGTTCCGGTGCTTTCGATGCTCGATGACATTCCTTCTTTTATAACCCACGTGATACCTGTAAAGGACATGCGGGTTGGCGGGAAGATGAGCCGTGCCGACTATCTGGAAGCCTATCGTAAGTTCGACGAAGCACAGGCTGCTGATGAGTGCCAACGTCTGGAAACTTTGCAGCAGCGCATTCTCTCCCTTCCCTATACCCATACAAACTTCACTTCCTCCGAGGTGGTACGGCTCAATCGGGTCAGTATCCGTTACGGTGATCGCACTATCCTGAAGGATCTCGACTGGACGGTGAAGCGTGGCGAGAAGTGGGCTTTGAGCGGAGAAAACGGGTCGGGCAAGTCCACGTTGTTGAGTCTTATTTGTGCAGACAATCCGCAGTCCTACGCCTGCGATATCAGTCTCTTTGGGCGTAAGCGAGGTACCGGTGAGAGTATCTGGGAGATAAAGAAACACATCGGCTACGTCAGTCCTGAGATGCACCGGGCCTATTTGAAGAACCTGCCGGCAGTGGAGATTGTCGCCAGCGGCCTGCACGACAGTATCGGCCTTTACAAGCGTCCCCATGAAGAGGAGATGGCCGTTTGTGAATGGTGGATGGATATTTTTGGCATCGGCTCCCTGCTCGACAAGCCTTTCCTGCAACTGAGCAGTGGCGAGCAGCGTCTGGCGTTGTTGGCACGTGCTTTTGTCAAGGATCCTGAGCTGTTGATATTGGATGAGCCTCTGCATGGACTCGATACGTATAACCGTCGTCGGGTGAAGGTTGTCATCGAAGCCTTTTGCCGCCGCAATGACAAAACTTTGATTATGGTGACTCACTATGCGGGCGAACTGCCTGCCACGATTACCGATTATTTATACCTGAAGCGTAACTGACCCGTTTTCAGGAGAAGGAGCGAAGATTGCAATTTTTTATATCGAACCGTCACGAAGGGGGTTCCTTGCAAATAGAATGAAACGATGTTGACAGACTTTTTAACGCAGTTGATTGAGGAAGACAATGCCTGCCTTCTCGCCATCAACGGATGGCACGCCCCCTGGGCGGACACGTTTATGTATGCCTTCAGTGGCAAAGTCGTGTGGGTGCCGCTTTATGCTTCGCTGCTTTACGTGATTGTACGCAATCTGCGCTGGCAGGTGGCTTTGGGCTGTGCCGTAGCCGTTGCGCTTACCATTGTTTTGGCTGACCAGATAGGGGACTCGCTTATCCGTCCTTGGGTGGGACGACTGCGTCCGTCCAATCTGGACAATCCAATTTCGGGAATGGTACATATCGTCGATGGCTATCGCGGCGGACGGTATGGGTTTCCTTCATGTCATGCTGCCAACACCTTTGGTCTGGTTTTTTTTATCTCTTATCTTTTCCGTTATCGGCTGCTTCTGGTGTTTATTTTCGGATGGGCAGTGGTGACGTGCTACTCGCGGGCCTACTTGGGTGTTCACTATCCGGGCGATTTGTTGGTGGGGGCTTTACTTGGCTTTGCGAGTGCCAGCTTTAGTTATTGGCTCTTCCGGCAGATTGGTAAGTACAAGCGTCCTGAATCGGCGCTTCATCTGTGGGTGCCGGTGGTCGTGGGTGGTCTCACGATTGGGGGAATGCTGGTATATGCTTTCGTATAGATTTCTTCAGCGAAGCGTCGGTCGGAAGGACGTAGATGTCAGGGTCTGCGGGAATAAAAAAGAGGATGCAGCACGCATCACGCGGCACATCCTCTTGTCTTCCGGTTGATAGCGATAGTTAATTTAATTAGTATTTGAAATCACCGGTCTTTATGTATGCTGTATAGTCCTTGATGAGGCCCGGCGCACCTTTCTCCGCACGGGGCAGCATGCGGAAGCCGCCTATGTCGTACTCCTTGCCCAAGTCGATGACTACCTGATGGGGGAAGGCAGTGTTGTCCACCGTCTGCCAAAAGGTGCTCTCTTGCAGGTCGAATATCTTGTCGGCCGTGCGGTTGCCGCTGCGCGTTTCTTCGCTGTCGGCATAGACAATCTTCCAGTTTTCGCGCGGCACGGGCCTGCCGTTGGCATCTAGTACGTCGAACTCGGCGATGGAGGCGATGTTGTTTCCGTCGTAGTTGGACGTGGCGTTCAGGCAGAAGTAGCGTCCCTGGGCGGGAGCGGCAAACTTCACTTCCTGCCAGCCGTTGCCCGGCTTGAAGGCACCCTTGTGGACGGGCTTTTCGGCGTGGAGCTTCAGGGTCTGTCCGTCCTTGCGGTGTGTTTCGGGAGCCTTTGTGCGGAGCATGTCGAGGATGGGATTTTCGAGGCCGGTCACCTTTGTCTCGGCAGGGCCTTTCAGGTCGAGGACGATGATTTCGTTCTCACCTTCCTTAAGCCAGCATCCGGGCATGTAGAGCGTCTGCTGGGGTCCGATTTCCCAGAAACGTCCCATAGCGTGTCCGTTGACCCAAACCATGCCCTTGCCCCATGTCTGCATGTCGAGGAAGGTATCGCCCGTCTTGTCCAAGCGGAAAGTGGCACGATAGTAGGCGGGTTCGTCTACGGCTTGTCCCTGCTGATAGTTCTTGTCGCTGACAAATTCGTAGAAAGGAGGCAGGTTGTAGACCGACCAGTCTTTCAGTTCGGTAGCCTGTCCGTCGGCAATGACTTCCACCTTCTTGGTGATGCCCTTGCGGTCGTGGATAGACTTGTCGAAGTTCACACGGCCCATAGCTTCTACGAGGATGTCCAGCCGGGTGCCCTTCTTCAGAGGCGACTTCAGCGGAAGGGTAAACTCACCCTGACGACGGTCGAGGCGTCCCAGCAGCTGTCCGTCGGCAAAGACTTGTGCCCAGTCGTGCATCTCGTCCAAGTGGAGTGTGCCTGCGATGTCTTCCTTCAGCATCGTGCGGTAGAGGATGCTTCCCCAGCCCTGGTCGAATTGTTCCATCGGTTTGACGCTCTCCGTCTGTTTGGGTTCGGGCAGGTTGTCGAACAGGGGAGCTATTTCCCATTCGGTGATGGCCGGTATCTCGATGACGGGGAAGGCTTCGGGCGGTTCGGGCAGGGTCTGTCCGGCCGGCAGGTATTGTTGCAACAGGTCGCGCAGCTGGTAGTACTTCGGCGTAAGCCAGCCGGCTTCGCTGATGGGTGCGTCATAGTCGTAGGAGCTGCACATGGCCGAGTAGGCCGGATTGTTGGCGCCGCCCCACCAGCCGTAAGTCGTGCCTCCGTGAGTCATGTAGAGGCTGAAGGAGATGTTGCGGTCGAGCATGTCCTTGATACCGCTCACCATAGTGGCGGCGTCGCGCGTCTCGTGCTTGCGTCCCCAGTGATCGAACCATCCGCTCCAGAACTCACTGCACATGAGCGGTGTTTCAGGGCGAAGTTTCTTCAGCTTCTTGAATTGTTGTTCGATGTTGGCACCGGTACCGAAGTTTACCGTCCAAAGCAGGTCATCCAAAGCGTTGTTGGTGAAGTTCGAGCTCCAGTCGCATTGGAAGAGAGGTACGTCCGTAAAGCCGGCTTCGCGTACCAAGTCGCGGATGGCCGATACGTATGGCTTGTCGGTGCCGTAGGAACCGAATTCATTCTCCACCTGCACCATGATGATGTTTCCGCCTCGGGTAATCTGCAAGTCGGCCAGTTGTTTGCCCACTTCTTTCATAAAGATGCCTACGCGCTCCATGTAGTAGGGATCGAGCGAGCGGAGTTGTACATCCTGTTTCTTCAGGAGCCACCAGGGCAGGCCGCCCATCTCCCATTCGGCGCATACGTAGGGGCCGGGACGTACAATGACATACATACCGTGCTTTTGCGCTAAGCGGCAGAACTTGGCAATATTCTTGTTGCCCGTGAAGTCGAACATGCCTTCTTTTTGTTCGTGCAGGTTCCAGAATACGTAGAGGCAGATGGTATTCATGCCTAATGCCTTGCACGATTCGATGCGCTGCTCCCAGTACGGTTCGGGAATGCGCGGATAGTGGATTTCGGCGGCTTTCACCACCATAGGCTCTCCATTCAGGAGAAATGTGCCTTTTCCTGCTTCAAACGTGCCTGTTGCCTGCGAACAAGACGAAAGGCCGTCTGCCACACCGATAGCCAGAAGTAGGAAGAGAGCGATGCTTACTGCTTTTCTCATGGTATTTTTACTTAATTGAAATTGATAATTAAGACTTATTTTGTCAATTCTACCCGTTTGATGGTACCGTCCTCATTGAATTCCAGACGGTCAATGCACACTTCTCTGTGTGTGCCGGGTGAAAGGCTTTTGTCAAGGTAGTTTTTGTTGATGCGATGATAGACAATATACCATTCGTCCGTACCCGGTTTACAGATGACGGAGTTATGTGCCGGACCGTAAATCTCCTTTTCAGGATTTTGAATGGTCACAATGGGGTCGTCTGCTACCCGGATAGGTCCTAATGGAGATTGGGAAGTTCCGTATGCCACGTGGTAGTTGGGTGAGCCGGTATCGTCTACTGACCACATGAAGTAATATAAGCCCTTTCTATAAAATACGTAGGGAGCTTCGCGGTAGGCATAGTCCTGTAACGTGCCTCCTTGAGGAGTCAGCACCTTCAATGTCTTTTTCTTAATGGAAACCATATCCTTGTTCAGCTCGGCACCGGCCATGTATCCGTTGCCCCAGTAGAGGTAGGACTTGCCCGAAACGGGATCGGTAAATACATCCACGTCGATCTGCTGGCCTCTTCCTGTCGGTGATTCGGCAATCATCGGATGTCCTGAGTCGGTGAAAGGGCCGGTAGGAGAGTCCGCTGTGGCGACACCGATTTGCTTGCCTCCTCCGTTTTTAGGGTTGCCGCTGAAGTACAGGTAGTAGCGGTAACCGTTTGGAGTCTTTTTCTCTTCAATGGCAGGCGCCCATGCGTTACCGTCGGCCCAGAGTACCTGATCGGATTTCAGGTCGAGCACAATGCCTTCATCGACCCAGTCCTTCAAGTCACTGGAAGAATAGGCGGTATAATACCATCCTCCCCATCCGGGATGTCCGTCGGTTGTCGAGTAAATGTAGTATTTCCCGGTCAGATTGGAATAGACAATCTCAGGGTCGGCATGGAAGCCGGGGAGAACGGGATTATTCGGAAGCTCACCCAGCCGGGCCGGTTTGCCCCATTTGTCGGTAATGCGTTTCAGTTCGCTTCGGGTAATGGGGATGATGGTACCGTGACGGGGATGGAAGTCCATGTTTACCTCCTCGTCGATGGCTTTGAAGTGCTCCAGATCGGGCGTTTCCGTAAACTGATACGCCCCTTTCATATAGACGTCATACATCAGGATGTATTTATCCTGTCCGATGAGTTTGAAAGTGCCTGCCCCTTCCACAGCCTCTTTCGTCTGTTGCTTGTATTCCCTGTTTTCCTTCCACAAGCCGGAAGTCAGAGAGCCGGATGTCGTCGCTACACGGATGCCGTTCCCGTTTCCTTCTGTTTTATAGAAGAGGTAATAGGTACCGTCTTTATAAACAATGTCACCGTCGATGCACGATTTTTTGTCGGCGGGAACGAACAGCGGCTTGGGTTCGCCTTCAAGGTCGGTGAAGTCGGGATTGGCGTAGGCGTAATAGATGACGTCGGGGCCGTCGCCGTAT
This sequence comes from uncultured Bacteroides sp., assembly GCF_947632445.1. Taxonomy (GTDB): domain Bacteria; phylum Bacteroidota; class Bacteroidia; order Bacteroidales; family Bacteroidaceae; genus Bacteroides. Next base: position 91,824 of record NZ_CANRPM010000002.1, read on the forward strand.
TTCATAGACCAGTAGACCATGTATTTCCGCGCTTCAGGGTCATAAATAGTTTGCGGAGCCCATACCCGTTTCAGCTTTTCCTGGCCTTCATAACGCTTCTGCATGTTGACGACCGAGTGTGACCAGTGTATCAGGTCGGTCGATTTCAGCAGCACCATAGCACGGTTGGAATCCCATCCGTTGCCCGATACCATATCCGTCACCACCATATAGAATGTCTTTCCGTCTTCACAACGCAGAATGTGCGGGTCGCGTACACCCCCGGTAGAGCTGATGACTTTCGAGTCGATGACCGGTTGGTTGTTATGAAGAGCCCAATAAGTATATCCGTCCATGCTGACCGCATAACATACGGCTTCCTGGCTGATATGATTGCCGGTGAAGTAGACGAAGAGATAGGCCGTTAAATCTTTTTCTTCTGTTTTTTCTGCAAAGGAAGGAGTAAAAGCAGATAACAGTAGGATGAATGCAATAATTCTGTTTTTCATGATTCTGTCTGTCTTTTTTAGTTTGCGCAAATTTACAAATAAACAGCGATGTAAGGTCAGCAGTCATTCAAAAAAAGAATCGAGTGTCCAGCTGTCCATCCACTCAATGTAAGGTATTCCGTTTTTGAACTGTATGGGCAGCCAGATGTAGCGTGCGTCGCTCGGCTTTTTCGGTCTCCAGATGTCGGCCATGAACAGATAGGCATTGTCCTTGCCGGGAACCTTCAGTACAAATGTGCTTTGTCCGCCGAAGGTCAGTTCGGCATTCGGCCCGATACAGGGATTGGGATGTTGAGTCCAAGGCCCCCAGATGCCGGGTGCCGAGAACATGCGCGCCTCGTTGGGAGCCCAGCCTGTGCATCCCGAAGTAATCATCCAGTAGATGCCGTCTTTCTTAAAGATGGCGGGAGCTTCGTTGTGTCCGGCGGGTGCCATGCGCGCATACTTGCCTGTATGGCTCAGGTAGTCTTCGCTGAGTTCGGCTATTTGCAGGGTCAGGTTGTCTTCCGAAGAATAGATGTGATATGCTTTCCCGTCGTCGTCCACGAAGAGCTGCATGTCGCGTGCCATCTGTCCTCCCTGTAAGTCGCGTTTCAGGAAAAGGCCTTCGGTTACGGCTTTGTACCAGTCCGGTGTCCACCATTCCCTGAAGTGTTCCGGCTGAAGCGTGTCAAGGATGCTGCGTTGGCCGGCTGTCATGTCGAAGGGCAGTATTCCCGGATTGATGCGGCCCGAACGAAGATATTGGAACGGCCCGGTCGGTGAGTCGCTTACAGCCACCGCCGAACGGGCGGCTGCATATCCTTTGCCTTTCAGCTCCAGATGAAACCACATGACGAATTTCCTTGTCTTTGCGTTGTAGAGGACTTTCGGGCGCTCCATGACGCAGCCCTGTATGATGTCGCTGGTCGTGTCATTCAGTTCCACAGGCAATACGGTACCTTCGTTTTTCCAGTCGGTGAGGTTCTGGGAGGAATAGCACATGATGCCTACCATCGCCTTGCTGGTCGAGTCCGATTTGTTTTCTCCATACCAGTAATAGGTTCCTTTGTAGTAGAGCATTCCTCCTCCATGTGCATTGATATGCACCCCTTGATTGTCGGGCCAGATTTCACCGGAGCGGATAGGCTTGACCGTCTCTTTCTGCATGCAGGAAACGGCGCAGAGCAGAAGCAGGCATAGACTTAGTAATTCATGGCATCGTTTCATGATGAATGGCTTTAGAAGAAAAGGGAGTGAAGTACTTATTGCCTCACCCCCTTTTTCGTGCTACAATCAATTCTAAAAATAATTCTCTTTATTAGTTTGCTTCCTCGTCAGCAGCAGCTTCTTCCCAATTATCGAACATGAATACGTTGGCATCATAACCGTCGTATCCATAGTTCTGGCGAAGCTGGGCACCGATGTTCGCCGTAATGGCATCGTTGGGAATCGGCCAGAACAAGTTGCGTTTGTCAACTTGATAGTTGATGGTCTCTTTGGATGAGATAGGCCCGTGATTGAACAAGCTGTAGCGTGTGCAGCGTTTGTACCAGTAGCTGCCGCCGTTCAAGTCTGTGCCGCTTTGTTTGTCCCACGTGTTCAGGTCATAGGTCTCGCCCCATTCATCAGGCTTGCCGCTCTTGGCCAGACACCAGGAAATACGGGCTAACTCAGGCTGACGCCATTCTTCCAAGTACAGTTCGCGGGCACGTTCGTCGGCAATATCACCGATAGTGACGGTCGTGAACATCTTTTTGGCATTGGCACGACGACGGATTACATTGACGTCCTCGGCTGCACCGGTTGCATTGCCTTGATAGAATTTGGCTTCGGCACGGAGCAGGTAGGTCTCAGCCAGACGGAACAGATACAGGTTGCCGTTGGATACGGCATTACCTTTAGTGGCACCGTTAAATTGGTTGGCACCCATGCTTTCTTCTGCACTTTGGTCGAGGATGTAAACCTTGTATAAAGGAATTGGGTACCAGCTGCGGATGGTATCTTTACAAAGCAATCCTCCTTTTTTGATGAGAGGCTCATTTTTTGTTTCATCCCATCCATAGTCTTCCGGTGCATAGAGCATCATGTGCTGGCCATAAAAGTCTGAAGCAGGGTTGTTATATACCAGGTCAGTCATTTCTACCCAGTTCCCTTTTTCACGGCTGTGGCGCAGGTCTTGCCAGTCTGTCTCACCGTCGTAATTCCAGATGGTCTGGTTGTAGTGGTAGGAAGTACGGAAGCAACCGATACCGCGACCCAAGGCACGTACCCAGTCTAACTTTGGATTGTACTTGCCATCATTGCGGGCATAGTTGTAGGTCGGAGAACCGATGTTATGCGGATCTACGATGTCGCCGTTGCTCCAATGTACGCACATGGCTCGCATCTGCGGATACTGAATGAAGCCTTCCGAATAGTAATTCAAGATGGGCATAATCATTTCTGTATTGGAAGCGTCGGTGACGTTTACGCCCCGATGCAAATCCCACATCACGTTGCGTTCTACCGGCCAGGTTTCGGGATTGCCTGAAGGTACGTTGGTTCCGAAAGGATTCTGCATCAATTGCAAACCGTGATTGTTAATCAGGTCGGTTGCCATATCTTCGGCTTTCTTGTATTCGCCTGTTACAAGGTAGCATTTGATGAGCAGCTGCATGCAGGCTTCCTGGTTGACCGTACCGATGTAGCCGATTTGACTTTGGGGCGGAACATGTTCTACCGCAAATTCCAGGTCGTGTACCAGCATCTGGAAGATGGCTTCCTTGCTGGTCGATTTATAGTTCTGCTTGGGCACCTCAGTCAGTTTGGAAATCAAAGGGATGTCGCCGAACAGCAGTACGCCGTGATAGTAGGCGTATGCGCGGTGGAAGTAGGCACGGCCCAAGTATTCGTCGTGCAGGGTCTGCTCCAAGCCTTCCACCTTATCTACGTTGGAGATGATGGTGTTGGCAAAGGTGACGCTGTTCCATGTACGGTTCCAGAAGCGCTTCATGGCGTTCCAATCACCGCCATCCGCCATACCGGAAGTCGGAGTGATGAGGTTGGCAAAGTCTGCCTGTATAGGGTTGGCATCGGTCTTGGCATACAGGCCGATATCGGTCATAAAGTAGAGGGAAGCCATCGGGAGACAATTGCTGTTCCCGTCCATCAGCATTTCCTTCAGTCCGTAGTCGCACATGGCCAAGGCCGATTTCAGACCCGATTCGGTGGTATAGGTGTTTAGTGGGTTGTAGAACGACAGCGGGTCTTGCTTCAGGAAGTCGTCCGAGCAGCCGGTGGTCAGCAGGGCAGCCGAAGCCAGCACCATACATCCTTTTGCAAATAGTGTATTTCTTGTTTTCATAATGTTTTTTCAGTATTTAGAGTGTTACGTTGATACCAAAGTTAAAGGTGCGTGTGGCTAATCCGCCGGTTTCGGGGTCACCATATTCCCAACTGTCGAAAGTACAAACGTTCTTGCAGCTTGCTGTGAGGCGGATACGGTCTATCATAAATTTCTTGGTCCACTTCTGGGGCAGGTTGTAACCGATGGTGATGTCGTCTAAACGAACGAAGCTGCGGTTGTACACTTTGTCCACGCCACCGGCCAGACCTGTATTGGGACCTACGGACTCGAGACGGCAGTAGTCATTGGTCGGATTGTCGGGAGTCCAGTATTCGCGGGCAGCTACATTGAAGCCGTTGCTCACCACCGAACCGCCGTTTTCCTGATTCAGCCAGTAGCCGGCTCTGCTCTTGTGGCCCATGTACGAGTAGAACGAGATGGAGAGCGTCAGGTCTTTCCACAGCGTGAAGTCGTTGCGCAGGTTCCAGTAGATGGGAGGAGCGGTCGTACCCTGATAAACCTTATCGTTGTCGTTGTAGACAGGGATGCGGGTACCATCGGCTTGTATTTGGTCGTCTTCGGTATAGCGGTTCACTACTTTCGGATCGCCCGGCTCTTGGCCTACCAGCGCAGCAGCCTTGATGTCTTCGGGCGTGTTCTGCCAGACACCGTCTGTCTCGTAGTACCAGATGGTACCGATAGGCTGGCCGATGAACCACCCGTTGGAAGTGTCGTCTCTTTCTACGCCGTCTTCGTCGTAGTCATAATAGATGTGGTTGATCTTGTTCTTGTTGATGGAGAAGCCGGCAGAGGTATTCCACGTGAAGTCCTTGTTCTGGATGTTGGTGGAGTTCAGGGCAATTTCAAATCCCTGGTTCTGTACCTCACCCAAGTTAGCCATGATGGAACCGAAGCCTGAGAAATTAGGCAGACGCTTGCTCATAATCATGTCTGTTGTCTTTTTGAAGTAGTAGTCCATGTTGGCGGTCAGTCGTCCTTCTAAGAACGAGAGATCCAGACCGACGTTCCATGCCTTCGTTTTTTCCCATTCGAGGTTGGGCGCAGCCAGACGGTTCATGTAAAGCGGGTTGACCACGTTGGAGTTCCCGTTCTGGTAGTAAACCATGTTACCGCCTGCCAGTGCCAGGTTGGCGAGGGTGGAGTAGACGTTTCCAAATTCACGGTTACCGTTGGTACCCCAGGACAGACGTAATTTACCCATATCCAACCAGTCATGGGTGCCGGCCATAAAGCCTTCTTCCGAGAATACCCAGCTGACGCCGATTGAACCGAAGTTACCCCAAGGATTGTTGGCGCCGAAACCGGAGTAACCGTCGCGGCGGAACGTACCGGTGAGCATGTAGCGGTCTTTGAAGCTGTAGAACAGACGGCCTAAGTAGGAAGCGGCTGTATAGTGGCTGTCGTCGGTGCTGAAGCTGCTCTGTGTCTTGTCGGCACCTTGTGTGTAGTGGAAGCCCAGGGCATCGCTCGGCGTGATGTTGCGTGCGTTGATGTTGTCACTCCAATAACGGTGTTCTTCCGCTTCCTGTACCAACGTAGCGGTGAAATGATGCTCACCGAATATTTTATCCCATGTGATTGTGTTATTCAAGTTCCAGTCGAAGTTTTTGCTCCATCCGCGGTTTACGCCTCGGCTGGAGGCGGAAGCATTGGGCAGATCGGCCGACATCCAGTAGCGGTCGTAGAACCACTGGTAGCGGGGAGCGATGTTGAACTGGTAGGTAAAGCCTGCGGGCAGGGTAACCTTGGCATTGAAGATGGTGTTCAATACCGTGTAACCTTTCTCCAAATCGTAGTACTGACGGTCATTGTAGTAGTTGTAACCACTGTTGGTAGGCAGACCGGTCATGGGGTATTGTTCATATTTGCCTTCTTCGTCATATATGGAGGCATAGGGCGAGTTGCGGAGCATGTTGTTGTTCCAATAGTTGCCACTCAAATCCACCTGAATATCGCCGTCCGAACGATCCTGGAAGTTGACATTGGCGCCTACTTCCAACCAATCGGTAATCTTGGCGTTGAGTTTCATGTTGGAACGGAAGGCGTTGTATTCATTTCCCTGCACGGCGCCTTCGTTGTTGATGTAGCCCAATGAGAAGTAGTAGTTCACACGCTCGGTAGCTCCCGAAATGCTGGCATTGTAGTCCTGATTGAAACCGGTGCGGAAGGTATAGTCGTTCCAGTCTACCATACGTCCGTTCAGGAAGTTTTCCATCATCATCGGAGAATTGCTAAATTCCAAGCGGCGTGCGAACAAATGCAGAGCCGTTTCTCCTTCGCTGGGGCCGATACCGTTGGAACCCACGTTGGTCATCCAGGCGTTCTGGTCGTCTGCCGACATAGTGCGGGGGTCGTCGTAGTAGCCTTCGGGATACATCAGGTTGCCATACTTGTCTTTTGCCCGGTAGTACCCGTACAGACCGTCGTCGCCCTGTGCGTAAGTATAGAACATCTTACGCCAGTCCTGATGGAACTTCAGGTATCCGGCAGCATCGTAGAAGTCGCGGTAGTCCGACTTGCTGGCCACCGAAAGGTTGGCGCTTACATTAATGATAGGCTTGCCTTCTTTACCCTTCTTGGTCGTAATGATGATGACACCGGCAGCAGCCTTGGCTCCGTAGATGGCGGCGGAGGAGGCGTCCTTCAATACGTCGATCTGGGCGATGTCATCGGGGTTGATTTCGGAAAGCTCACCGTAGAAAGCCATACCGTCCAATACAATCATCGGGCTGGCATTGGTTCCCAAAGAGTTCTGACCACGCAGCTGGATGGAAGCATCGCTTCCTTTCGCGGATGCGTCGTAACCGATCTGCAAACCCGGTGTTCCGCGCAATACGTCCTGAACGGAAGTCGGGTTCTGGTCGGCCACTTTGGTAGCATTAATCTGTACAACCGAACCGGTCAGGTCTTTTTTACGCATTGTACCGTAACCGACTACCACCACTTCCTGAAGCATTTCGGTGTCGTCTTCCAGTACTACATCGACCGGCTTTCCCGGTACGGCATCTACCACCACCGTCTTGTAGCCGATGAAGGAGATTTCCAGTTTGGTTGCTTTGGCAACGGACAAACTGAACTTACCATCCAAGTCGGTGATGGTTCCGTTTGTCGGGTTGCTCTGTTCACGTACATTGGCTCCGATTACGGGTTCACCTGTTGCATCTTTGATTACACCGGTCACGGATTTCTGCTGTTGCACCACGTTCAGTGATGAAACATCTTCTTTAGCTGACATTGCCAAAGGATGCATGGCAATGAATCCTGTGCAAAGAAGCAGAGCCATCATGGCTCGTCGATTGTTTTTGCAGGAATTAGATTTCATCATTCATTTTATTTTTTTAAATTAATAATATGAGTATTAAATCGTGGCCAAATGTAGACGATAAAAAAGAAGAAGGTATTATACAAATTAATCAAAAATGGTAGAAAAATTATTCATAGATGTCAAATGACGTTTTTTTCTATCATGTGTGATTTATTTTTAGTACAAGTCCGACATAAAATCAAAGCCATCAGTTGCCCGTCCGTGATAAAGTTCACTTCAATGGCGGGTTTCTTTTCAATGCGGCAACCGGCTGCGATAGCCGGCAATGAATCGGTAATGAAATGTCTATTCCCTTCCGCTGCCACGCAGCACTTCCTGAAGTCCCGACGCAGTACTTTGTGAGGGTGTCATGCAGTGCTTTCTGGGGAGGAGACGAAGCACTTCGTCAGAGGGTCAGCAAGCACGGCATCGGGACGAAAAGATCTGCCCCGTGAAAAAAAGAGGAAGAAAAACGTTTTTTTTCACGAATAAAACAGTCCTGTCGCACCAATTTGCTGATATACAGCCGGTTGCTGCGACAGTGACAGGAGCTGTACAAACTTTATTGAAATATAATAAAAAATAGGCTGCCTTTAAAGGCAAGGTATTTTTTATTTTTCGCGAAAATGTTTACCAAGGGTACTAAGGTGTCGCACTAATTTATTGATAATCTGCCACTTGATGTGACAGGACTATTTTGGGCCCCTCCGATTTATTTCCAAAGTGATTTGGGAGCTTTCATAGACAAGATTGACTAGTCCTGAATAACCGTTACAGTTATTGGACAAAAATAAATTATTTATTACAGTTCAGCAAGGT
>NZ_CANRPM010000003.1 GCF_947632445.1 uncultured Bacteroides sp.
TTCATACAAAAAAACTGTGTTAGCAAAGTTAATATTTTATTTCTTCTCTTTGCTGACACAGTTTAATTTACATCCTTTATAGCCCTTGAAAAACTGGTTTATCTTGCATACCGCAATATACGGAAGAAGTGGACCATGCCACTGGCTAACTGGGCTACAATCTCGCAACAATTAGCCATAAAGTTTGGAGAGCGATTTAAATTATTGTAATTTTACGCTCGTCGGAACGGGTGGTCCCGCCCCTTGGCGCTGGCCGTTCCCCGACCGATGAGTTCTCTACTGAGAAATAATGCGTGACACAGTTTATTTTACACTACCCTCTTGAGCTGTTTGAACAAATCCCAGATAATGATACCTGCCGCCACCGATACGTTCAGCGAATGCTTGGTACCGTATTGAGGAATTTCAATACAACCATCACTATGATCTATCACTTCCTGTTGAACACCTTTTACCTCGTTTCCCAATACTACGGCATACCTTTTTCCCTGCTCCAACCGTATGTTTTCCAACATAATACTATTTTCAGTCTGCTCCACTGAATAAACAATATATCCTTTTTGACGGAGGTTATCAACAGCTTCTATCGCATTATCAACATACTTCCAGTCTACTGTAAATTCGGCACCCAATGCTGTCTTATGTATTTCAGGATGAGGAGGAACAGCCGCGATGCCACACAGATAGATACACTCTACACGAAAAGCATCGGATGTGCGAAAGACTGAACCGATATTGTGCAAACTACGTACATTGTCAAGCACTACAACCAAAGGCAATTTATCCGCCTTCTTGAACTCTTCGGCACTGATGCGGTTCAGTTCGGTAATCTTCAATTTGCGATGCTCCATACCATTTTGTTTTATATTCCATGCCAAAGATACTTCTTTCCGTTCATATAGCAGTTAATAACCGTTGAAAACATGTGGAAACCGGAGGAAAAGAAAATGAAAACTTTTCCTTGCATAATTCAAAAGAAACCATATACACCCTGAATTATGAATATCACAAAAAAGTTAGCATTTACTTTTAAAGCAATCTTAAACAGATTTTTCAGCATCACTCATACGGGCAATCACTCAAAAGTTATTAACTTTGCAACCTATAAACAGAAAGTTAATACAAAACAAAAGAATGCTTATTTTCAAAAACTAATCTCTTTCCTGCCCGTTGATAAACATGGGATAAACGGACAGAAGAGACTAATAACTTCATAAACAAGAAAAATCGTATTTATTTGTCCACAGTATTAACCGCTTATCATTAGTATTATAGAGACTTTTAAGAAAAAAGAATAATAAAATATTTATTATGAATCATCTCATAGAAGCTATCAATCGACTGAAGAGAGAGAAGAACGCCCTGATCATGGGGCACTACTACCAACGGAGTGAAATACAGGAGATCGCCGACTACATAGGCGACAGCTTGGCGTTGGCTCAACAGGCCGCCAAGACAACAGCCGACATCATTGTGATGTGCGGTGTTCATTTCATGGGCGAAACGGCCAAGGTGCTCTGTCCTGACAAGAAGGTATTGGTACCCGACATGGCTGCCGGCTGTTCATTGGCTGACAGCTGTCCTGCCGATGCGTTTGAAAAGTTTGTTAAAGAACATCCGGGCTATACGGTTATTTCTTACGTCAATACTACAGCCGCCGTCAAGGCATTGACCGATGTAGTTGTCACTTCTACCAATGCCCGTCAGATTGTAGAAAGCTTCCCTAAAGATGAGAAAATCATTTTTGGGCCCGATAGAAACTTGGGTAGCTATATCAATTCCGTGACTGGCCGCAATATGTTGATATGGGATGGAGCCTGCCATGTACACGAGCAATTCTCAGTTGAAAAGATGATTGAAATCAAGAAACAGCATCCCCAAGCTATTATATTGGCTCATCCTGAATGTAAGGGCGCCGTGCTGAAGCTGGCCGATGTCATTGGTTCGACTGCTGCTCTGCTAAAGTATGCTGTAGCTTCTCCCGAAAAAGAATATATCGTGGCTACTGAATCAGGTATCTTGCACGAGATGCGCAAAAAGTGTCCGCAGACCACTTTTATTCCTGCTCCTCCTATGGACAGCACTTGTGGATGTAATGAATGTAACTTCATGCGTCTGAACACGCTGGAAAAGCTTTATAATTGTCTGAAGGATGAAACTCCTGAAATTACGGTCGATCCTGCTATTGCCGAAAAGGCGGTTCGTCCCATTAAACGCATGCTTGATATATCGGCACAGTTGGGATTATGATTTTCTGAAAAAGCTGTAATTCACAAAGAAACTGCGCTTCTAAAGTCAGATGAAGAACTTTGGATGCGCAGTTTTTTTGTATCTATATTGTTATCAACAAATGTTGCATAGAACAATATAATAACCTATATTTGCGGTATAAAATATGTGCTTTGCAACAAATAATCATCCATAAAATGATAATTTCACGATATAAATACCTACATGTTCATATTATCGGTCGATATGGTTCACTCTATCCGATTGGTCTTAATAGAGAATTTGGTGCTTTTGAGAATCTTGGGTATAGTCGAGGTACTTTAAAGTTGGTAGGATATACGCTTGTAGCCCTTTATTCATCTTATATGTTACATATAATTGTATATAACGCTTTAATGCGTCTTCTGGAACATCGTGCCCGAATAAATAGATGTCTGGCTTAGATCGTTTTTCTTTGGTTTCTTCTTTAATCTTGATGTTGTATGGCTCATATCCATAAACACTATAAGGTCCATAACTTTTTTTATACTCCCAAGTATATGGAAAGGAATCACCGAAGACCCCTTCTTTGTATTCTGATAGGATGTCATTCAATCTTCTTCTAAAAATCAAACACTTGATTAATTTATATATCAGACATACTCCGACTGTTACTGACAGCCAAAGCCAAACAGGACAATTGTAGTTCCATAACCATTTTTTTGTAATGGGATAAAAAATTCCAGATGCAATTAAACTGCTAATTACACCAATAATCACACCTTTGATGGTTTCTTTATTCATAGTTGTTATAAATTAAAGTTTTCGTATTCTTCACGGGTTATGGGGGTGGCGGGGTCGATGATTTTCACTTCGTCATAAGTAAGTCCATATAGTCGATAAACCATCAAATCTATTTTGCTTTTATAGTCGGAAATATCAGTATCTGGGTTCTCTTGTTTAAAACCTATAATAGTTTTAACCAAATCAATATATGGACTTTGGTTTTCCGGTATAATAACTGGTAACGACTTTAACTTTTGCAGTTTTACTTGTGGAAATACCCGTCCTTCCTCTTTTACATTGTTCTCATATAATTTGCGTATATACTTTGAATTCAGCAATGCACATAGATATTCATAGGAAACAATCGATTTGAATTCCGATTTAATTATTCCTCCTTGAATACTTCTGCCGAACCATACCCCTCTATAATCAATAGTGCAGATTGGATATGGAGCAGTCTGTCGCCATATCAATTTAGGAGAAATACTGAAATATTCAGAATTTAATATAATCCTTTCGTTAGACGCGAGAGAAATATTTGGTCTGACATATCTTTCTATTTTGTTTGCAACAAAAAATTCATCAATATCAGCACCTTTCCAGAACATTATGTGTTCATCAGATTCTTTCGTTCCTTCATACAACAAACGTGAACTTAAATCAGATTTACCCTTTTGTGCCAAACCTACTTTAACACGTTGATAATTAATTCCTGCATCTTTCATGTTGAGGATTTCTTCCAGTAGAAATTCATTATCTCGTTTCTCTCTAATATCACGAATAAAAATGTGATTTGCTGTCGATTGGAAATTTTGCTGTTGTATTATTGTATAGGAAATACGCTCAATGGCAGTCTTAATATTCTCCTCCTTTGTTAAATCAGCAAAAAATACACAATTGTTTTTATTTCTTGCTTTTTGGACAAGCGATATAGCGGTTGGAACTACCGCCTCGAAAACATCTTCACCCAAATCGTTCAATATCAAAATGTTATTTTCAAGTAATAAATCTCTGATATCCTGGTAACGAGGTTGGCGCAAAAATGTATTTGGAGTAATGAAACATAATGCTCCATTATTCTGTAATAAACTTAATGACCTATCAAAAAAGAACTTATATACATCAATATACCCATGAGATGTACGAGGATATGTTTTTTTTAGAATTTCTGCGGAGGCGTCGATATTAGCTCCATACGGTGGATTGCCGATAACAATATCGAAACCTCCTTTTTGAAAAACGTCGGCAAAATAGAGGTGCCACAGGAAGAAAGGTTTGTTGTTGTCGGCTATCCGATCGACTGCTTCACGCACCGCCGGCGTGTTGCCGCTACATATCACGATATGCTCTTTGACCAGCGTGTCAATCTCCCGTTTCAACTGTTCCTTCTGTTCGTGTTTTTCAGGCGAATAGTACAGCCGCATCAACCGCTGAATTTCGGCAATGGAATCCTGCTCCAGCTCGAATACAAGTCGTATCTGTATGTCGTTCGCCGAAGGCTGGGTTGCCCGTTTGCTTGTCTTGCCGTCTTTGTTTATAGGGAGGAGACGGCTTAAATCATAACCCATAAAACTTTCCAGTAGCGAATTGCCCTGCATAATCTTATAGTCGAGGTTGGGCAGGGCTTGCGGTCTATCTTCATCGACAACCAGCGACAGCCAGAAACGCAGACGGGCAATATCCACCGCGCCCTGTTCGATGTCCACGCCGTAGATGTTGTTCTGAATAATCTCGCGCTTCACCTCTGCGGGAGAGAATGCGGTGTTTGCCTTTGTAAAACCGTAAAGCAGTTGGCGGGAGTGGTACAGCACATTCAGTACGCCCATGGGAAATGCGCCCGAACCGATAGCCGGGTCGCAGACCTTAACCTCCGACAGCCATTTGGTGAACTGCACTGCGGTCGCTTTGTCTTGCAGCTCTTTATCCACTTCGCCGTTCCGAATCAGATGTTCAATGACTTCGGCATATCGGGCATCAGGCTCGTGTGTTTTCAGATACTGTATGATGCTCTCGCGACTCATATATTGCACAATCTCCTTCGGCGTATAGAACGCGCCCTTGTCCTTATTGTCTTCGAGCAGGTTCTCGAAGATATGCCCCAGCATCTCGGGGTCGATACCCACCTCGTTGTCATCGGGGTCGTTCTCGTCGATAGTAAAGTTATAGGTGTCGAAGAAGTCGAAGAGAGCTGCAAAGTACTCTTTGGGAAATACCGATTTACATTTGTCTATTTCGTCCTGCTCGAACAAGCCGCCATTCAGATAGGGGATATTTTCCCAACCGGGAATCAGCGAGAAATCCCAACCGTTTTTCTCGGCGTGGGCTATCCGCTCCGCTTTGGGCGTATTCAACAGCCCGAAGAACATGGGTTCCAGTACGCGGTCGAGAAAATCGGACTGTACGTCTGCCGCCGCATGGGCGAACAGGTCGCTCATGTAACGGTAGTTGCCGTCGAGCCATCCCTTGCGTTGGACGAAATAGAGAAAGACGATGCGCCCCAGCATCTTCTTGACGTAATCACGAATCGCCTTGCCGTTGTCCGAGAAATCCTGAAAACTCCGGCGCATTTCGGGATTTTCATTAAGGAACTTGCAGAACTTCTGGTACTGTCCTTTGTATTCGTCGAAAAAGGCTTTATTGAGAATCTCTACGGCGAAACGCGATGTCAAATCATCGGCGTCCTTTACGCGGCTTCTCTTTTTCAGATAGTCGTCGGGCGTGCGGTGTGCCACGCCCTCTCCGAGATAGTAGGAGTAGCGGCGAGGATTGGAGTAGCCGTGTTGTATCTTTCCATCTTTCGTTTCGCGCAAATCAATGGAAATGAGCGAGAAACGATAATTTGCCCCGTTCTCCTCCGGCACGAACAGCACCAACGCCCTGCGTTCGCGTTTATTATCCATGAAACGGAAAATCTCTTTCGACAAGCCGACGCGGGCATCGTTAGGGGAAGTGTGGCGGGCTTCGTACACCGCAAGTCTGAGCGACGGACAAGTCCCCAGTTTGGTAATCGCTTTGATATATTTGGTTTTCTCCTGTTTTTCCACTTCCGGGTCGGTTGTAAAGGAAACATCTTCCGGCAGAAATTCATTTTGCAGGAACTTCATAAATTCGTCCCGATTGTACTTTTTGCTAAAATCCATCATAATTCCTGTTATTTGAGTTGTTCGGCGAGAATCAACGTTTCATCGCCCTCCGATACTTTGTTTATTTTTGTTCTTACACGATTCAAATACTCCTGCGAGATTCGTTCCGTCACCTTGTCGGCACTCTTGGTCGTCTGCTTATTGATGAAGCGAATTTCCTCGCCGGTCAGACCGCCGTCGTCGAGCACCTTCAACAGATCTTCCAGATAATCTTGGGGCAGCACCTTATTCTCTATCCACAGGTCGATTCTGTCGCGTGCCTTTATCTGCGACTTTTCGTATTCATCGGACTTTCCGCTCTGGAACAGCCGCCTCTTTACGTGCTGATACACTTTGTCGTACCCCTTATCCATCGCTACGGGTTCTTCCGACTCTTCGGCTTCGAACAGACTGAATGCCTGCTCTGCCGTCAGCATGACGGGCGGTTCGTCGGTGTCGGCACCTATCTTGAATACGAAGTCGTTGCCTTTTTTGCCGAACAGCAGCATTCCCTTGTGCGTTTTTTCGACCACTCTGCCAATCCGTGCACGGTGCGGTATGGCGAGTGCCTCCTTACACACTTCCGTCTCTTTTAGTTGGTTCAGCAGGTTGCGGTATTTCGTGTCCCACGAACGTTCCTCGCTCTTGGCAAGTTCCTCCATATACTGCTTCTTGAAATAGGCATTCGGTTCTTCGTCGGCGGTCAGTACCCGGGTATCTTCGCCCATAATGGCATGAATCATCCTCATTTTTAGCGTGGAAATCTGCTTCGTGTGCGTCTCGGCTTCGCCTATATCCGTCGGGAAGAAGTTGTAGATATAGAGCTTGTCGAACATCTTTTTATTGATGCGGTTGATACGCCCGATACGCTGTATTACCCGTGTGGGATTATACGGAATGTCGTAGTTGAAAATGGTGCCCGCCCGATGCAGATTATACCCTTCGGATATGGCATCGGTGGCTATCAATATCTGGTAGTCGTTGCGCTGGTACTGCGGCTTTATGCCGGCATCGAAGTTGGTGCGGATAATCTCTTTGTTCGTCGGCGAAGCATCTTTGGAGGTGTATTTGAATACGCCCAAATTATTATCCGCCAACTCTTTACCCAGATAGTCGGCTGTATCGGCGAACTCCGTGAACACGATAATCTTTCGCACAGGGTCTTCCTCGCGCAGCTTTTTCAGCAGCTGGCGGAAAGTGTCGAGTTTGTAGTCGAACTGAATGTCGTATCGGGTGCTTTTTCCCGTCGTAACTTCCGTAAACCATTCGCTGCGAATCTTTTTCAGCAGAGCCAAATCTGTCTCGATATCCTTGACAAAGTCATCGCGCCGGATATACTTCATGTCGATTTCAAAGAATCCGCGCTCCTGGTATTTCTCGAATATTTCGGATATTTCCTCAAGGTCCTCGTCGTTGGTCGATTTATAAAACGCATCAACATCGGGCAGGGTACCCTTTTTATACACGGGTACTTTATTGCTCTTTTCTATCCATTTCAATATGTGCTCCGACGATTCAATCATTGCATTGAGCGATTTGCGGAAAGCTGCTGTCGAACTTTCATAACGGCGCACCAACATACGGCGCATAAAGTCGGATACATTGCTTTGGCGACCCATTAACATACCCAAGTCCGTGCCCATTTTCTCCTCCAATTCCTTGCTGAATTTGTCGCGCAGCGCCTTGTCCTTTACAACATAGTCGGTCGGCTTGTATCGCGCTCCTTTATAGTAGCAGAAATCCGGCTTGTTTTTGTTTTTCTTTATCTCCTCCTCGTCTGGCGATATTTGACTGAGCGTCCGAAGATACAAATCCCGAATGTTGCCCAAATCGTATTCCAATTGAACGGGCGGTTCGGGAATAGTCGGCGTAATATGCTGCCGCTTCAAATCCTCGCGATATTCCGGTATCTCTTGGAGGTCGAGACGCGACCGGCGCACCACTAACGGCGAGATGATCGAACGGATGCTTTTGGCAATGTCATCTGCCTCTGCTTTGATGTCGTCAGGCGATGGCGACGTTTTCTTGTGCCGGGTATCTGTCAACTGTTTGTAACGCGATATCAACTCCTTGAACGTTATGCCCAAATTCTCAACGGTTTTAAGCGTGGATTTACTCGGTATCTGAAAGAGTTTAAGCATCGCATAAATATCATCCGGTCGGTTGTTGAACGGCGTGGCGGTCAGCAGCATCACCTTGTTGCCCATACAGAGGTCATGCAGCAGGCTGTAATCCAGCGTATATTCGTTTCTGAACTTGTGCGCCTCATCGACAATAATCAAGAACTTCTTCTGCGGCTGGACAATCATTTTGTAATGGTTGATGGCATCTTCTATCTTGCCGGTACTAAACACGGTCGCTGTAAGTCCGAACTGGTCTTTATACTCTTCCCATTGGGACTTCAGGTGCGGAGGGCTGATGACAATGGTACGCAACCGCAAATTGCGTGCAACGGTCGCTGCGATGATACTCTTGCCAAGCCCCACCACATCAGAGATAATGACGCCTTCGTGGTTTCGGATGGAATTCAATGCCAGTTGTACCGCATCGACCTGATATTTCAGATTCATATATGCACCGTTGGTGATATCGCTCGGTGTCAGGATATTCTCATCTGTCGGTATGTTGAAGTATTCGTGCAGTACACGTATAAACATCTTGTACGGGGAGTAGAGTTTTTCATACCAGATATGTTTGATAACCTTGTCTTTGAATTCATTGAGATGTTCTGCATCGACAATCGCAACAGATGTCTGCCACAGTTCGTCAAATACGGCCTTACCCTCTGTGTAGTTCGCCTTATCACGCAATATGACGTTCAACTCCAAGCGGTTCTTTAACCCTTCATGCGACAAGTTGCTCGAACCGGTAATCAACGTACCCGGGAATGTGCCGCAGACGGTGTCGGCTTCCCGATTTTGAAACAGGTAGAGTTTGGCATGATTCGGTTCTAATGTCTTGCGTATTTCCAATGTTCCGTTTTCGATTTTTTCCAAGAACAGACGGAATTTGGCGGTCTGCTCTTCGGAATCGAAGAAATCCGTATTGTTATATATATCGACAAAACCTTCGTATAAATCGTTGCGTACCTGATCACGCGATTTATTCGGAGTCGTAAAATTTTCGACCTCTTTGATGCCGTTTATGATGTTACGCTCTACCTCTAAACCGACAAGAACTTTGAGATTGACATTTCTCAAGTTCTCATGCAGTTCGCCAAAGCCGGAGAAATAGAAGTAGCCCACCAAAAAGTAGGCATTATCGCATTTCGACAGAATCGAATTGATAATCTCCGACAATACAAGTTCCTTGTTCGTTATGAATTGTACATCCATGTGCTCTGCCGTTTTAACGTTCGTTTTTGTCGGTTATAAGATCTTTTATATCGACCTGCAAAATCTCGGCAATCTGCAACAATACTTCCAAACTCGGCTGAATACGGTTGCAAGCGTATGCGTTCACTATCCCGAAACTCTTGCCCAGACGTTTGGCAAGCCATGTCTGAGAGATGCCCCGCTCCTCCAATACGGGCTTTATCCTGTTAAGCTTCATAATAAAATCTATTTATGGCATACAAAAGTAGTCAATAATGTTGGATAATACCTTGTTGCAGACGAAAAGTTTGGAAAAGTTTCAACAGTCCGAACTTTTGAATGTCAGTCGTCGAAATAGTCGTTACCGATTCCTGCCGAATGTTTGGTCGCGAAGCCGCTATTCGATTCTGCCGCTAAAACAGTTCGCTGATATTCCACTGTAAAAACTCCTCTACGGGAACCCCTCCCGACCCGACGACAAGCGAATACACCGGATTGAACCGCTTGACGAACTCCGGCAAGCCGGCATTCGTTGTCCGCCATCCGCTCTTGACTTCAATGGCGACACACTGCCGGTTACTCTCAATTACGAAATCCACCTCCTTGTCTCTGTCCCGCCAGTAATACACCCTGTAGTCTTGTTCCTCGGCGTAATTAAGTATATGCGCACCGACCGCACTCTCCACCCAGCGGCCCCACTCTTTCGGCGCAGTATATACTTTCTCGAACGTAACACCCGACAAAGCGCTCAACAATGAGGTATTATATACATACAGTTTGGGGACTGAGTTGTATTTGCGGGCGTTGTCGTTGGCATACTTTTGCAGACCGCACAACAACTGCGATTCGGCAAGTGTCGTCAGGTAGTTTGCCAGCGTGGTAACATTGCCCGCGTCCTGCAACTGCCCGAGCAACTTGGTCAGCGATATCTCCTCGCCCGAATAGGTGCAGCCCAACTCGAAGAGCTGTTTCATCAATTCGGGTTTATAGACGGTTTTTGTCGTCAGTATATCGCGCTCGACAGCAGGCGCGATGATGCTGTCTTTTATATACCTGCGCCAACGGGTCTCATTCTTCATCAGCGGGGCTCCGCCCGGATAGCCGCCGAAGAAGATGTAGTGCTCGACGTCCAGCCCGAAGGCGTCGTGCATTTCCCTATAACTCCAATGGGGCATTCGTATCATCTCGTAGCGCCCGGCCAGCGACTCCGTAAGCCCGTCTTTGAGCAGCAGGCGCGATGAGCCGAGCAGGACGACTTTCAAGTTTACTTCGTTGAATGTATCGGTATCCCATTGCCGTTTGACCTCCTCGCTCCAGTTATCTATCTTGTGTACCTCGTCGATGACGAGCAGATGCTCCGCGTGTCTGCCGATACGCATGCGCGCCCGTGCCGTCTCCCATACCTCCCCAATCCACGCCGTGTTCTCTTCGGATATACTGTCCGCCGAAACCGCCGTATGGGGGATGGTGGTTTTCTGCAACACCTGTTTTACCATTGTCGACTTTCCGACCTGACGCGGGCCGCATATTACCTGAATCATCCTGCGCGGCTCTGCCAATCGTGCTGCCAGCTCGTCGAATTGCGCTCTCCTATACATAACTCACTTATTTGTTCACTGCAAAGGTATGCAAAATGTTCAAAACTAAAAAACGTTTTACTCAAATCTTATTCCGTATTTACTCAAATATCCTGCTAATTTTACTCAAATATAGGTATGGATGCGCCATGATGGGCTACTAAGTTGCGTGCCCAAAGTATTGTTATATATCGACAGCACCTGTGGATATAAATTAACGGCCCGTCGAATTTTAATCATTTTGGAAAGATTCGGGAGGCCCAAAATAGTCCTGTCACACCAAGTGACAGATTATCAATAAATTAGTGCGACACCTTAGGGCCTTTGGTAAATATTTCCGCGAAAAATAAAAAATACCTTTCCTTTAAAGGCAGGGTATTTTTTATTATATTTCAAAAAAGTTTGCACGGCCCTGTCACGTGTCGCAGCAACCGGCTGTATATCAGCAAATTGGTGTGACAGGACTATTTTACCCGTGCCAAAACCTCGTTTTTCTTCCGTCTTTTTTCATGGGCAATTCCTTCCGTCCTGACGCCGTGTTTACCGACCCTCTGACGAAGTGCTTCGTCTCCTCCCCATACAGCACTGCATGACACCCTCACGCAGCACTGTGTCGGGACTTCAGGAAGTGCTGCGTGGCGGAGTAAGGGAATAGTGAGTGGAAATAGCAATAAATAGGGCAGGGTTGCTTTACTGACGGAATACTTGCGTTTCCACTAATTTCGTCGAATTCACGTTAAATACTTTCGCAGTACCGTTTTGTGGTAAACCTTTTAGGGCACTGAATAAGTTTTCTCCGTAGTATCGTTAGATTGTTAAAGTTTGATAATTTGCATAGTAAAAGTTGGATATAATAGTTATTAATTTAATATATTTGCATAGAGATTATTGCCTGCCGTTTGAGATGAGAAGAAATCGCCCAGTTCTTGCAGAATACAAGTCAGCAGATTTTCACCACAGCACGGCAGGTTGTTAAAATTTGATAATTTACGCGATTAAAGTTTGATGTAGTAATCATTATTTAGTATATTTGTATGAAGATTATTGCCTGCACCGTTTGGGATGAAAAGAAATTGTCCGGTCCTTGCAGAATATAAGTCGTCAGATTTTTTAACGTTACCAAATCTTATTGCAATGAAAACCAGAGACGCACCTTATTATGAAAACGGCATCATATATGCCTTTTCAAGCTTAAACTGTTAAACCTGTTTCTAAATGAAAAAGAATAAAATAAGATAAAGAAATTATGAAGCACAAGTTCACTTACTTGTTATTTTTCCTTTTGCTAATCTCCTGTCTGGCCTCGGCTCGCGGGGAAGAAAGGAGTAGCACTCTTGACCTGTTGGAAGTACCCTTAGGCACTGCATTGGAAATAGAGAGACAAACTTCCATGTCTGTACTTTCTTCAGCAAAAGAGAACCAGCAGCAGAAAAAGACTCCCGTTACGGCAAACGGGACAGTGGCCGATGCGAACGGCGAACCGTTGGTCGGCGTGAGCATCCTTGTAAAAGGCACCTCAAACGGTACCGTCACCGATCTGGACGGACATTTCAAAATCTTGGCTGCCCCAGGTGACATACTTGAAGTATCCTATATCGGTTATGTTCCCCAGGCAGTCACAGTCACCGATACCCAGCCGATGAAAATCGTCCTTACAGAGGACTCGCAAATGCTGAACGAAGTGGTCGTTACCGCACTTGGAATCAAACGTGCAACCAAGGCGTTGAGTTACAATGTTCAGGAAGTGAAAGGAAATGAATTGACAACCGTAAAGGATGCCAATTTCATGAATTCACTGGTTGGAAAGGTTGCGGGCGTACAGATCAACAGCGCGGCTAACGGCGCTGGTGGACCCGCACGTGTCGTCATGCGCGGTGTAAAGTCGCTGACCGGCAGCAACAATGCCCTCTATGTAATAGATGGTATCCCTATGTATAATGCATCCTCGGGTTCCAATACAGCCGCAGGTGTTGCCGAGCTAAACGCCGTAGGCCAGCCCAACACTGAGGGGATTGCTGACATTAACCCTGAAGATATTGAGAGTATCTCTGTGCTGAGCGGTCCGTCCGCTGCGGCGCTTTACGGTTCGAGTGCTGCAAACGGTGTGGTTCTCATCACGACGAAAAAAGGTTCGGAAGGGGTGACGAAAGTGACCTATACACACAACACCACTTTCAGTTCGCCACTGATGATGCCGGAGTTTCAGGATACATACGGCAATGCCCGTGGTACGTTTGCCAGCTGGGGTGCCAAGGATACTGCCCTGCCTTACGATCCTGCCGACTTTTTCCGGACGGGTACAAATATCAGCAATGCCGTTACACTGTCCACCGGCAATCAGCGTAACCAGACTTATCTGTCGGTCGCCACGGATAATTCTGCCGCCATCGTACCGAACAGCGGTTATAACCGTTATAACTTCACGTTCCGAAACACCACTAAGTTCCTCAAGGACAAGATGACGCTTGATGTGGGAGCAAACTACATTATTCAGAACCAGAAAAATCCTGTCGCTTCTGGAGGATTTCAGAATCCGATTGCTGTGGTTTATATGTGGCCGCGCGGGGAAGATTTCAATGAAGTCCGCGCTTACGAGGAGTGGAGTTCCTCACGCAATATTTATGAACAGCGTTGGCCGTGGGGAGCAAATGCCGTAGGTACGACCTATGCCGAAAATCCCTATTGGGAAATGTACCGTAAGTTGCGTGAGACGGACAAAAGCCGTTATATGTTCAATGCCAGTTTGTCGTATGACATTCTCGACTGGCTTAACATCACGGGACGTATTCGGGTGGACAACACTGTCACGAAATCGGAACGTAAGGTCAATGCGACCAGTGTATCTTCGGACATCACCGATCCTAACGGAACAGGTTACTATGCCTTTTCTTCCTCGCAGGACAAGACGTTATATGGTGATGCCATGTTGAATATCAACAAGAACTTCGGCGACATGGTCTCCCTTTCGGCCAACATCGGTACCAGCTTTAACCACCAAAGCTACGAGTCGAATTCCTATTCCGGTCCTTTGGGGATGTTGCCCAATGTCTTTATGTTCTCCAATCTATACAAGGACATGAGCGGTGCAGGTTACGATGGCTGGAGACAACGCGAATACGCCCTGTTTGGCAACCTTGAAGTGGGTTTCAAGAATGCCATTTATCTGACTGTGACCGCACGTAACGAATGGTCGTCCACACTCTCGAATACGTCGCAACTTTCTTACTTTTTCCCCTCCGTGGGAGTTTCGGGCATCCTTTCAGAATTGTTGCCCATGCCCGAATGGATAAACTATCTGAAAGTCCGCGGTTCGTTTGCCGACGTGGGTTCGCCCTTGCCGCGCAATTTGACAGAAACGTACTATACATGGAACGGCTCGACCGCCAATGTTCCGGCGTATCGCCCCTTGACAAGACTTTATCCAGAGAAAACGGATTCGTGGGAGGTCGGTTTTACGGCAAAACTTCTCAAGCACATCAACATTGACCTGACCTGGTATCTGTCCAACACCAAAAAACAGACAATCCCCGTCTCTCTCTCGGCTGCGTCCGGCGGTTACTCCTACATGTACATGCAGACGGGTAATGTCCGCAACCAGGGAATCGAATTGTCTGTGGGCTACGAAAACCAATGGCATGATTTCGGGTTCAGCACCCACCTTTCGTACAGCATGAATCGCAACCGCATTACCAAGCTTTTCGATTCCTATTACGATCCGTTGACCGACAAGACCTATTATCCGAGCGATGTAAGTATAAATTCGGGAAACAACCCCATAAAGGAAGGCAGTACCATGGGAGATATTTACGCATCACGTGACTTCAGGCGTGACAACGAGGGACATATTTACATTGACCCGTCGACCAATAATGTCGAACTTGAGGAGTTGGCGGAAGCCCGCAAATTGGGTACGACTCTTCCGTCGGGCAACCTCGGATGGACAAACACGTTCAGTTATAAAGGTCTCACGCTAAGTGCCCTTTTCACAGCACGTCTGGGTGGTTTGGCAACATCCTATACGCAAATGTTTATGGACCAATACGGTGTATCGAAGACTACAGCTGAAGTTCGTGATGCCGGCGGTATTTTAGTCAACGACGGTTATATTGATGCCGAGGCTTATTACGGGGTGGTTGCAAACCCCAACAGTGGTTTGACTCAGGCATACACCTATGATGCCACGACTGTGCGTCTGCAAGAGTTATCCTTAGGCTACACGCTGCCGCGCAAGTGGTTCCGCGACAAGATGAGAATGACCGTGTCGTTCATCGGCCGGAATCTGTGGATGATTTACTGCAAGGCTCCGTTCGATCCCGAAGTAGCCTTTTCTACAGGTACGTATAACCAGAATATCGACTATCTCATGACTCCGAGCCTGCGCAACCTTGGGTTCAGTCTGAAGGTCGAATTATAGCAATCCTTTAAACAAGACAAAAAAATGAAAGACTTAAAAATTTTGATGTTGTTTTCCGTAATTGCATGTTTGACAGCTGCCTGCACGGATAACTTCTCAGAAATAAACTGGCCCAACGGAGGGCTTACAGAAGAGGAACTGAATCGGGACAACAACCTGAACGGTTCGATGGTTCCCGCCATGGAGATGATGGTCGTTCCGCAAGACGATAACGGCAGCTTCCAGCACTGTGAAAGTCTATTGGGCGATGTTTGCGGTCGTATGCTGATGAGCAACGCGGGCGGTCCCTCCTCCACCCAAAAATGGACGGGCGACTTCTCGTGCTTCAGGTATGACGGTCCGCAATGGCTCAACAACCCCTTCTCCAGTACGCTCCGTTTCTATACCTCCTATATCAGTGTTCTGAAATTTACGGAACAGGATCCCACCAACAGCGTATATGCCATCGCCCGCATTTTGCGGGTGGCTACCATGCACCGACTGGCCGATATGTATGGTCCGATTCCTTATTCGAAGATCGATCCCGCTGACTTGGACCTCTATATTCCTTACGATGATGACGACGTAGTCTATTTAACAATGCTTAGCGAATTGAGCGAAGCTATTGATGATTTAAAGGATTGCATCGACAATGACCGTATGATCACTATTGATAATTTCGACCGTATTTACGGGGGCGATTACACGAAATGGCTCAAATACGCCAATTCGCTGATGTTACGTCTGGCCGTGCGCATCAGCAATGTCGCTCCTGTACAGGCCAAAGAGTATGCACAGAAGGCTGTCCAGGGTGGTGTAATCGAATCGAATGCGGAGAGTGCGTTCCTTCACATGGTCATCGGTCGCATGACACAGCTGACGAGCAAGCTTTATGTAATGGCATACAACTATATTGATACGTTCGCTGCCGCAGATTTGCTGTGTTACATGAACGGTTACAATGATCCGCGCCGCGCCGCCTATTTCAATCAGGTTGAGATTGACGGAGAGGACGTCTACTTCGGGTTGCGTGCCGGATCTGGAATGAGCCGAACCGACATCGAGTCGAAGATTTCACGTCCCAAAGTCAATACCGACGATGACTATCCTCTACTGACTGCCAGCGAAGTAGCCTTCCTGCGTGCCGAGTGCGCATACATGTGGCCCGGATTCGAAGAAAGGACTGCTGAAGATTTTTACAGAGAGGGCATCCGCCTGTCATTCGAACAGTGGAAGGTCCAGGGTGTCGACACATACCTGGAGTGCAGTGAAGGACCGAGTAGATACGAGGATTATGTGGGTAGTGAGAATGCGTCACTTGCTACTGACGTGGATGTTAAATGGGAAGCAGACGGCAACGAGCTGCAACGTATCATCACGCAGAAATATATCGCCATGTATCCTCTGGGACATGAAACATGGTGCGACTATCGCCGCACGGGATTTCCTGTATTCTTGCCCGTATTTTCCAAAGTTCCCAGCGAATATAACGGTTTGGTTGTCTTGAACCGGGTAATATTCTCGAAGGAGGAGGCAAAGAATAATACAGCCAATCTCAATGAGGCCTTGACCATGTTGTCGGGACCTGATGACTTTGCGACTAAACTCTGGTGGGCTAAATAACGCAATCAATTGAAAGTAATAAAATTATATATAAATGAAAAGGATTATAAACCATGTAATATGGACAGTAGTAGCGGTGATCGTATCTGTCTCGTGTAGTGACTGGACGGAAATCGAGCAAAAATTCCCTACCGACCTGACATCAAATGTAAATAAAGACGATTATTACGCCAACCTGCGTGCCTATCGCAATACGGAACATGAGATTATGTTTGGCTACTACCAGGGATTTGGAGGAGCTTCGTCAAGCTATGCACACTCTCTGATGGGGCTGCCCGACAGCATGGATATCGTGTCAATGTGGGGTGCAGGCTTCGAATACAATGAGGAACAGATAGCCGACCTGAAAATGGCGCAAGAGAAAAAGGGGTTGAAGTGCCTGATGGTCTTCATCGCCCACAGCGTAGGCACACAGATTTCTCCAGACTTCGTGAAGAACGCCTCAGAAGAAACTCCCGCACTCATCAAAGATCGCTATACAGGTGAAGTGGGAACTTATACCGACTGGCAATCCGCACGCCGGGCCTTTTGGGGCATGGATGTCAATGACGGTAAGAATAACACCCCTGCCATGGAAGAACGGGCCATCAAGGCTGTAGAACTCTATGCCGATTCGCTCTGCTACATCATCAATGAGGTGCTTCATCTCGACGGTTTCGACTGGGATTTCGAATACGGGTATTCGGTAGGAGACAATGTCGGCGATATCATCGGCGATCAGGGTAACATCACGAAGGAACAGGCACATAACCGTACACTGGCCTTTGCCAAACGTATGCGCGAGGGATTAGGGGACAAAATTTTTATTATTGACGGCGTGCCGCAGAGCCTGCAAGCTCCTGAAGCATGCATCTATTTCGATTACTTCGCGCACCAAGCCTATGGGTCGGGCGGAACCAGCCTTACTGAAGCAAATATGGATTCACGTTATAAGGCGACCGTAAGTGCTTTTTCTCCCTATATGGAAGAGGAGGAAATTGCCAAACGCACGATTCTTCTGGAAACCTTCGAAAGAAGCTATACTTACGAGGGCAAGACTTATTACGGTTTCGGCAACTGGACTCTGCGTGACGGAACGAAACCCATTTCCACGTCGAATAATGTCACCACCGTCAACGACCCGGATTACATAGGCGGTTCGTTCGAGGGTATGGCCCGCTGGCAGCCCATAGTCAACGGCAAATATGTTCCCAAAGGAGGTATTGGAGCCTATCTGATCAATAATGCATACAATACTCCAGGTTGGAATTCCTTCTATGGCCAACTGCGGGATTGTATACAGATTATGAATCCGGCAGTAAAATAAAAGAAAAAAATGAGGAATATGAAAAAAAATATTTTTTATATGCTTTTCGAATGCTTGTCACTGACCTGCATCATTGGTTGTGACAATGCCGAAAATCCGGCACTTGACAATGCCATCTATCTGGTGGATGCCGGAAATCGTGACAGTTACGACTGTATTACCACACGGATGGGTGACCGTCAGTTCAACGTGGCCCTGAAGATGACGAGTCCCCTGGAGCATCCCGTAAAGGTCACACTGGCTGTAGATGAGCAGGTACTTGCCGACCATAATGTCAAATTCGATGAAGCCCTGCAAGTTCTGCCTCCTGAAAACTGGTCATTTGTAGATTCGGACGGCAAGCTGCTTGATGGACGCATGGAGGTTACGATTCCTGCGGGTCAGAATACGGTTGTATTCCCCGTGCAACTCAAAAACGTAGCCGCTAATGACATGACGCAATATGCCTTGCCGCTCTCTATTGTGAATGTTTCGGAGAATATTCCGGTACTTGAAAAACAAAAAACAGTGCTCTATGCATTTCAACAAGATTTTGAAGTGCCGGTATTCATTATCAAGGGCAGCCACGACATCGTATGGCGCTGGGCAAAAAATGATTTCCCTGCCACGAATACGTGGACGGTGGAGTTTCATTTTACTCTCAACCGTACAAAGACGGATCAAGCTTACGGTGAAGAAATTGCATGGATTAACGGAGATCCCAGCAGCCTTTATGTACGTCCCTATGCGTATTCAGATGCCATGGATATCCACCTGCACGGCTCGTTCCAAGCCGCAGGATTCAGTGTAGAGAAAGGGCTGTGGTCCGATCCCGTGAACGATGGGCGGTGGCATCATTTCGCCTATGTCTGCAACAATGACAAAGTTACCTCCTATCTCGACGGCGTGGAAATGGCCAGTGTGGTTAACCCCCTGTGGCAAGAGCCTACTAAATTCGACGGCTTCAATTTTGCTTCCACACACCACCCCTCGCCTATCGGGTACAGCGAATACCGGATATGGACGGTCGCTCGTTCCATCGGTGACATCAAGCGCAGCAAGTACAGCGTCAATCCCAAAGCCAAAGGTCTCTTCGCCTACTATAAACTTAACGAAGGCGAAGGGTACGTGTTCCACGATGCCACTGGCAACGGGCACGACCTCGATGAAAGTTCCTTCCGCATGTACGACGACATAGAAGGATCCAAATATTCAAATATTGTAAACGTTTTCTCATGGGGCAAGGCGAAGAACGACGACGCGCTAATCTCGCTACGCACCACCGACGGCGCAGACCTTTTGAATGTGAACCAATAGATGAAATTACCCATTATGAAATCTAAAATTATGATACAGAACAAGAAATATCTCGCATGGGCGGGAATCGCAGTGCTGGCGTTCACGCTTGGTGCCTGTAACGACGATCTGGAAGAGATATATGTGGGCAATATGGATCAATACCAAAAAGCATATATCACCACGGGCGTGAGTTATCCCAACGGTTCCCTCTTCAAACTCTCAATGTCATACGGAGAATTGTTGGAGCAAGATGGCAAGTTAGTATTCAATGGTGAAAAAAAGCTGAAGATCTCAAGTGGTGCGAATGCAGAGACCGACTTCTTTTTCCGCACGACTTTTCCTGTCAAAACACAGGTCTCAGGTACTCTTGCCTTAAGTACCGATGCCGATAAGTTTGTAGAACAGTACAATGGCGAACGTGAATTGGATGAAGAGACTGGTTACAGACTCCTTCCGTCAGAGTGGTACACGTTAGAGGGTAGTCATGCCACTATCGCGGCCGGTCAAAAAGAGGCCGTGATTCGGTTTGTCCCCAATATGGATATCCTGTGGGATCCGGGGAAATACATATTGCCACTCTCTTTTACGCTGGATGCGGACTCACCGGTCAGCCTGAGCGAAAATCAGTCAAGTCTCTGTCTTGTTTTTCAAATCAATCCGCCATCAGGTGAATACTATGAGGGAAGTCGTTTGTTGACACCTGGCGAATATAAGGTAATCCCCATTACTGGCAGCACCAAACCGACTGACACCACATACGAATTGGCTTTCGACCAAAATCCGGACACGTGGTGGGACTTTTACGGTGATTCCACGGTGGAAATAGAATTCAATGAACCTCAATATCTCTCACACATATCTGTAATGAATTGTGGCTATTATTTCTATGTTTTGGCGAAAGCGGAAGGAGAAACTACTTTCAAAAGTAAAGGATTCTATGCGAGTGCGAGTAATGTAGTGTATACCGTAAATATGAAAACAAGTTTTGGGATAGACCCGAGCAAAAAAGTGGATAGGGTGAGAATCAGAATATTTTATACCAGTATTTCCGATGTTTATTTTCTTGTACATGACTAATGTATTAAAACACTAAAAAAGATGATTAAGAGAATACATAAAACAGGATTATGGATGTTGCTGGGCTTGATGACAGGTGGGTTCGGCAGCTCCTGCGACGACAATAGCGAGATTATTTATAAGGATTCCGAAACGGACGACCCGATCGTTACACGGTTGAATGTTTCACCGAGAAACATCGAGTTGGCTTTCACCGATGAGGAGGAATTCACTGTGGCCGTGCGACCCGTCTCTTCGAAAATCGAGTGGGAGTCGAGTAATCCCGAAATTGCCTATGTCGATGAGAATAACAGAATTATTCCCGTAGGAGTCGGCAGCGTCGAATTTACAGCCAAAGCCGGCGATTTAACCGACAAGGTCACAGCCACGATTCACTCCTCCATCATAGTAGATGACTATGCATTCATGGAAAAGGGTACGAGGGGCAATGTTCCGACCTTGCAAATTGTTCCAGAAAGCACTCAGTACACCATTACGAGTGGGAATGAGAATGCTGTTTCGGTCTCGGGATCTCAAATTTCAGCAGTTGAGGGAGGTATTTCCAGACTCAGCATTCATACTGAAGACGGACAAAGCCGGGATATTGTCATCGGCGTTACCGATGAAGGACATACTTTAAAGGCTGGAAAAGGCGAGGCGTATTTTTATGACGGTACGGCGCTTGGACATCCGGGATACGATATTGCGGTTCTGGCCCTTTCTGAAAATGATGTCACTTATACCGATGGCGGGCAGTGGGGAGGTACTGGAAAAGGATTATTTCTTAAACTCTACTGTGATAGCCAGCAAGGGACGATTCCCAATGGTATATATACTCCTGGAGATGGTGAATTCAATTATTATAACTCGTTATCGTATCTCATTGATGCCGAAACAAATGTAAAAGAAACCATCTCTTATGGCGATGTCGACATTGCTTCAGACGGTGTTACTGCAAAACTCATTGCCGGTTCCAACGCCTATATCGTGAACTTTTCCGGGAAGCGGACCGAAAAGCCGCACCAATATGCATACGATTCTAAAAACGACACATACACCAATGATAATTTTATAAAAGGTAGCGTTAGCATTGACCATAATGGTACAATGTTCTACGGCGGATACGGCAATGGATGGAGATTTCAGATTTATCTTACGAGTTCCGACTATATACAGATTATGATATGGTCAAGAGACACCAACAAAATTGATGAAGAATATCCGCTTAACGGTGGATTTTGCGAACAGGGAACTATCGGATGTATGGGGTATGGTTACACATCCCTTCTGTATTCCAACCGCACGTCATCTTATTTCTCTTCGGGCGGCACGTTCCGTACACCCGGATTCGCTCGCGAGGATAAAAAAATCATTTTGGGTTTTGAGGGAACTTTTAACTATTCACTCAGCGAAAATGTCAACGAAATCGGTGAACAGCGAACGTTACCAGGCTCCATCACTCTGAATGTCTCTCAATATGAATTCAATATTAGCTCAGAACGAGGAGGTTAATCGAGCAGGGGGTAACAAGAATAGTTATTCGTAT
This sequence comes from uncultured Bacteroides sp., assembly GCF_947632445.1. Taxonomy (GTDB): domain Bacteria; phylum Bacteroidota; class Bacteroidia; order Bacteroidales; family Bacteroidaceae; genus Bacteroides. Next base: position 22,210 of record NZ_CANRPM010000003.1, read on the forward strand.
CAGGAAAAGTTCGACACCTGTCGGAAGTGGCCATTTTGTGACTTCTGACATGTACACCGAACTTCATATAACAGGAGCCATCCGTGAAATTAAACACGGATGGCTTTTACTATGTAAATTCAACAATATTAGTGACGGCGTCTCCGGTTTCATTTTTTCGCTAATAATTCATCGAATCCACGTTAAATCAAATGGACTTTAAGAATTTGCAAAGCTTCTGTGTAGCCTTGGTTCGGTGACTGATTTTGTTCTTTTCTGCATTACCCATTTCTGCAAAGGTCTGGGTATAGCCTTCGGGCACGAAGATGGGGTCATAGCCGAAGCCGGAAGTTCCTTTTCGTGTCTTAGTAATCTTTCCTCGAACTATGCCTTCGAACAAATGTTCTTTTCCGTCGATAATCAGGGCGAAAACAGTGTGGAACTGAGCTTTGCGGTTCTCTATGCCTTCCAAGTCCTGAAGCAACTTTTTCATATTGGCTTCGGAGTTGTGGGAATCGCCTGCATAACGGGCCGAATAGATGCCTGGCGCACCGTTCAACGCCTCTACTTCGAGGCCGGTATCATCGGCAAAGCAGTCCATGTGATAGTTTTCGTAAATATATCGTGCCTTTATCAAGGCGTTTCCTGCTAAGGTGTCAGCCGTTTCGGGAATGTCTGTCTGGCAGTTGATGTCCTTCATACTGAGAATTCCTATCTTGTCACCTACGATGTCTTTTACTTCTTCCAGCTTGTGGGCATTGTTAGTTGCAAAAACATATTTCTTCATATTCTTGATAGAAATTATTTTTTTTTCAGTTTATCGAACCCTTCGCCATATACACCGATGACTGAACTTTGCGAGATAAAGGCATTTGGGTCGATGTCCTTGACCAGACGGAAGATTTCGACAGACTGACGCTTGTAGGCAAGAACGACCAGTACCTTGACGTGGTCCTTGCTATACCAGCCTATACCGTCGAGTACCGTCACGCCGCGGTGGGTTTCCTTGATGATGCGGTCGGCTATTTTTTCGTATTCTTTGGAGAAAATAAGGAATTGAACCGATTGGCGGGCACTGTTCACGACGTAGTCGAGTACAAAGCCGATGACGAACAACGTCACAAAACCGAATATCACACGACGCCAGTCATGGAAGATGAAGTAGCATGAGCTGATGATAACGATGTCGCAAGCCATAATCATACGCCCTAACGTCACGTCGCGATACTTGTTGATGATGGCGGCGATAATATCCGTTCCGCCCGTACTTCCGTTGCAGTTGAACACGATACCGAGGCCTAAACCGCACATAACCGCACCGATGAGGCAGGCCATGGAGTCCTGTCCCGGCCCCAATAATTGTGGAAATGTACCGTCGGGGTTCTTCACTAACCATTGGAAGAATTCCAGCAGAATGGTCAGCATGAAGATGGCATAGGTTGTTTTAATGCTGAATTTTGGGCCCAGTATTTTGATAGCAAAGGTCATCAGTACGGCATTGATGAGGAAGTAGGAGTACTGGATAGGGAAGCCGGTGGCATAATAAATGATGGCCCCGATACCTGTAGTTCCACCTGTCGTAATCTGATAGGGAAGCAGGAAAGCTGCCCATGCCAGTGAATAGCTGGTAAGTCCGAGAGTAATCATGAAATAGTCTTTCAGTTCCCTCATCAGTATGGCTTTGTTCGGTTTACTAAGATGCATAGTTTACGGCTTTATTTTACTACGATATTCACAATTTTCTTTGGCACGACGATGACTTTCACAACTGATTTACCCTCCATCCACTTGGCTGAGCGTTCGTCGATCAGTACTTCTGCCTGGATGGCATCCGAAGCAGCATCAGCGGGAAACTCCTTGTTGAAGCGCGCCTTGCCATTGAAGGAGATGGTGTAGTTCACGGTGTTTTCCACCAAGTATTCCTCGTTGTAGGTGGGCCAATGGGCGTCGCATACGGAACCGGCATTATTCAGTAGCTTCCACAATTCCTCGCAGACGTGGGGAGCGAAAGGAGCCAGCACTACAATCAGTTGGTTCAGGATTTCCTTCTTGCTGCATTTCAGGGACGAAAGCTCGTTGACGCAGATCATAAAGGCACTGATGCTGGTATTATATGAGAAAGTTTCAATGTCGTTCGTCACCTTCTTAATGAGCTTGTGAAGCGACTTCAGTTCATCCTTAGTGGCCGCTTCGTCGGTCACGAGATACTGGCCTGAACGGTCGTAGAAGAGCGACCAGAATTTCTTAAAGAAGCGGTGAACGCCGTCGATACCGTTCGTGTCCCAGGGTTTGGACTGCTCTACCGGGCCGAGGAACATCTCGTACATGCGTAACGTATCGGCGCCATATTTCTCGACAATCATGTCGGGATTTACGACATTGAACATAGATTTCGACATTTTCTCTATCGCCCAACCGCAGATGTACTTCCCGTCTTCAAGGATAAACTCTGCGGTGTCGTATTCAGGACGCCAGTTTTTGAAGGCTTCCACGTCGAGGACGTCGTTCGATACGATATTTACATCTACGTGGAGCGGAGTAGTTTCGTACTGATCTTTAAGACCCAGCGATACGAAGGTGTTGGTATCTTTGATGCGATATACGAAGTTGCTTCGTCCCTGGATCATGCCCTGGTTCACCAATTTTTGGAAAGGTTCTTCTACGGCGGAGATATTCAGGTCGTGCAGAAACTTATTCCAGAAGCGGGAATAGATTAAATGGCCGGTGGCATGTTCCGTACCGCCTACGTAGAGGTCTACGTTCTTCCAATAGGCATCCACTTTCGGGTCTACCAATGCCGTGTGATTGCGTGGATCCATGTAGCGTAAATAGTAGGCGCTGGAGCCTGCAAATCCCGGCATAGTGTTCAGTTCGAGGGGGAAAACGGTCTGGTTATCAATCTTGCTGTTTTCTACTACGCAGTTGTTTACTGTATCCCAAGCCCACTTTGTGGCATGTCCCAATGGAGGTTCACCTGTTTCGGTAGGAAGGAACTTGGCCACTTCGGGCAGTTCCAGCGGCAAACTGCTTTCGGGAATCATGTAGGGCATGTTGTCTTTATAGTAAACGGGGAACGGTTCGCCCCAATAACGTTGGCGGCTGAAGATGGCGTCGCGCAGACGATAGTTTACCTTGACACGGCCCAAATGGTGTTCTTTGACGTATTTCTTGGTAGCGGCGATGGCTTCCTTAATGGTAAGTCCGTTCAGCGAAAGGCTGCAATAGGGAGTAGTGCCGGCCTTCGGTGAGTTGCAGACGATGCCTTCCTTGGCGTCGAAGCTTTCTTCGCTCACATCACAACCCTCGACTAACGGACGGATTTCCAAGCCGAAATGCTTGGCAAAAGCGTAGTCACGCGAGTCGTGGGCAGGCACAGCCATGATGGCACCCGTACCATATCCGGCCAGTACATAGTCGCTGATCCAAATGGGTACGGCCTCTCCTGTGAAAGGATTGATGGCATACGAACCCGAAAAGACGCCCGTCACACTGCGGTCGCTGATGCGTTCGCGCTCTGTACGCTTCTTGGTGCGGTCTAAATAGGCTTCCACTTCGGCCTTTTGGGCTTCGGTTGTTACCTGAAGAACCAGCTCGCTTTCAGGCGCCAGCACCATAAACGTTACGCCAAACATTGTATCGGCACGGGTAGTAAAGATAGTGAACTCCAAATCGCTGTCCTTTACTTTGAACTGAACTTCGGTACCTTCCGAGCGACCTATCCAGTTACGCTGTGTTTCCTTCAGCGAGTCGGTCCAGTCGATGGTCTCTAATCCGTCGAGAAGACGCTGGGCGTAGGCCGATACGCGCAGACACCATTGGCGCATCTTCTTCTGAACAACGGGATAACCGCCGCGTTCCGATACACCGTCCACCACTTCGTCGTTGGCCAATACGGTACCCAGTTGCGGACACCAGTTCACCATGGTTTCGCCTAAGTAGGCAATTCGGTAGTTCATCAATGTTTCCTGCTGCCGCTTTTCACTCATGGCCTTCCATTCGTCGGCCGTGAAACTCAGTTCCTCGCTGCAGGCCACGTCCAAACCTTCGGTGCCGTTGGCTTCGAAAGCCTTCACCAATTGGACGATGGGTTGTGCCTTTTGCAGCTTGTTGTCGTAGTAGCTCTGGAACATCTGCTGGAAAGTCCATTGCGTCCAGTGGTAGTATTCAGGATCGCAGGTGCGTATCTCGCGGTTCCAGTCGAATGAGAAGCCTATCTTGTCGAGCTGTTCGCGATAGCGGTTGATATTGTTGACGGTGGTAATTGCAGGGTGTTGACCGGTCTGGATGGCATATTGTTCGGCAGGCAGACCGTAGGCATCGTAGCCCATGGGGTTCAGTACGTTGAAGCCTTGCAGTCGTTTGTAGCGGGCGTAAATGTCCGAAGCGATGTAGCCCAGCGGATGTCCCACATGCAAACCTGCGCCTGAAGGGTAGGGGAACATGTTCAGTACATAGAATTTCTGTTTCGTATCGTCTTCCGTTACCTGATAGGTCTTATTGTCTATCCATTGTTTCTGCCATTTCTTTTCAATCTCCCTGAAATTGTATTCCATACTGATATCTGTTAATAATTTACTGAAAACGTGTTTATATCTTCTTATTTCGGTTTATAAGATGGTTAATAAAACGTTGCAAATGTACAGGTTTATTTTCAGATTTGCCCATCAAGCCGATAAAAAATATGGGGTTGCGGGCATACGTTGCTTACTTTTCTCCTAATTTTGCGCTCGAAACAGGAATATTCACTTATGGATACAGCAAAGATGAAAGGCCATGCTGCGATGCTGGCGGCTAACAGTATGTGGGGACTGATGGCCCCGCTGGCCAAGTTCGTTATGATAGGAGGGGCGGTCAGTTCGCTGGTAATGACTGACTTGCGCGTCTTCGGAGCAATGGTTCTCTTTTGGATTTTTTCCTTTTTCCAGAAACCAGAGCATGTGGATCACAAGGACTTGATGAAACTCTTTGCAGCTTCGCTTCTGGCTATTGTGTTCAATCAGGGAAGTTATATCTTCGGTGTAGGGCTGACTTCGCCTGTCGATGCTTCCATCATCACGACCAGTATGCCGCTCATCGCCATGATATTGGCGGCTATATTCTTGAAAGAACCTATTACGGGGCGGAAGATATTGGGCATCGCTGTGGGCGCATCGGGCGCGTTACTGCTCATTTTAGGAAGTTCACAAGCGGCGGCCGGTGCGGCAGTGAAGGGCGACAATCCTGTGCTGGGCGACGTGTTTGTGCTCTTGGCGCAGTGCAGTTATGCTTTCTATTTTGTGTTGTTCAAGAATTTCGTGACTAAGTATTCGGCAGTGACGGTGATGAAATGGATGTTCACCTACGCCTTCATCTGTCTGCTGCCTTTCTCGTATAACAGCCTTCTGGCTACCGATTGGCTGGCACTCGACGGAGCTCGCATAGCCTCCATCCTTTTCGTGGTGGCAGGCGCTACGTTCCTTAGTTATATTTTGATTATCGTAGGTCAGAAAAACCTGCGCCCGACGGTGGCAGGCATGTATAACTATATCCAGCCGTTAGTCGCCACGATTGTGGCCATCTGTTGGGGCATGGACAGCTTTAACCTGACGAAAATACTTTCTGTCGTGATGATTTTCGGCGGCGTCTGGCTGGTGACCTCCAGTCGCAGCCGGGCCGAGATGGAAGCTGATGAATTGGAAAGACAGGCGAAAAACGTGGATAAATAAGTAGAAACAGGAGAGGGAACAATGAAGGACGGCAAGAATTTCAAGTGGCATCTGACAGCCATCGTGGTAGTAGGTATTTGGGGCATGACGTTCATTTCGACCCGTGTGCTGATAGAGAACGGGCTTACGCCGCAGGAGATTTTCCTGTTGCGCTTTCTTATAGCCTATGTAGGCATTTGGTTTATTTCGCCCCGAACCTTGTTTTGCCGCACGTGGCACGACGAAGGTTGGATGCTGCTGGCAGGCGTAACGGGCGGTTCGCTCTACTTCCTGACGGAGAATACGGCCCTCGAAAAGACGCTTACCACAAACGTGGCCTTTATCGTGTGCAGCACACCCCTGCTCACGATGTTGCTGGCGCGGCTCTTCTATCGGAGCGAACGGGCTACATGGAGGTTGGCATGCGGTTCGTTACTGGCTCTGCTGGGTGTGGGCTTGGTCATTTTCAATGGCAATTTCGTATTGAAGCTCTCTCCGTTGGGCGACGTGCTCTCGCTGACGGCTGCCCTTTGCTGGGCTTTCTATAGCTTGATTATGCGTCGGGTGGCCGACCGTTACTCCACGATTTTCATTACTCGTAAGGTCTTTTTCTACGGCGTGCTCACCATTCTTCCAGCTTTCGCGGTGCGTCCCTGGCAATTTCCGACGGAGGCGTTTGCACGGCCTTCCGTTTGGATGAACCTGTTGTTCCTCAGTGTATTGGCTTCGTTGGTGTGCTTCGTCGTGTGGAATTTCATCCTGAAACAGCTGGGTACTGTCCGGGCTTCCAATTACATTTATCTGAATCCCATCTTCACATCCATCGGTGCCCTGCTTTTCTTGGGCGAACCGTTGACAGTCGTAGCCCTGTTGGGTGCGGCCTGTGTGTTGTGTGGAGTTTATTTGGCGGGGAAGAAACAGGCGGGAGAATGATTTTTTTCATGATTTGGCGGATTGTTCGTTTATCAGTGTATTCCCTTTCTTTATGTTGACAATCTTTTCTTTTCGCTGACATCCATGTTTTTCAAAAAGTGTGGAATAGAAGATTTAGAGGGCTTTTAAGGCCGTTTTTCCCCTGTTTTCAGGTATGTTTGCGTGGTTTTTGGCGGTATTTCCCTTTGTAAATGCGTTTGTTTTCTCTCGGAAAAGCGGCGGTTTTCTCTTCGTAAAGTATTGCTTTGCGAGGAGAAACAGATACTTTTAGCCTTTTACTCTCCTTTTTTGCTTTCTTTTATCGGCCTTCGATGTGTATGGCAAGCAAATATTCTTTATATTTGTTGCCACAATTAAATCGAAACCATATGTGCACAATATAATTGCCTTTCTGATGGTAGTCGTGTCAATGTGGCCGGCCGCCTCACCGGCAAAGGAAATGATTGAATAACCCTATATATAAATAAAGAATAATACCATGGAAAGATCTCAAGTTGCCATTATCGGCGGAGGCCCTGCGGGCTATACCGCCGCCGAAGCTGCCGGACGGGCAGGACTGAGTGTTGTACTTTTCGAGAAAAACAGTTTGGGAGGTGTTTGCCTGAACGAGGGCTGCATTCCCACCAAGACGTTGTTGTATTCGGCCAAGACCTACGACAGCGCGTGCCATGCCTTGAAATATGCTGTGTCGGCCGAAAACGTGAGTTTCGATCTGCCCAAAATCATCGCCCGCAAGCAGAAAGTGGTGCGCAAGCTGGTGTTGGGTATTAAGGCCAAGCTGACGGCCCACAATGTAAAGATCGTGACGGGCATGGCCGAAGTGGTGGATAAGAACCATGTACGTTGCGGAGAAGAAGTCTATGAATGTGACAATCTGTTGCTTTGCACCGGCTCAGAAACGTTCATTCCACCCATCGCAGGTGTGGATACCGTGCCCTACTGGACGCATCGCGATGCGCTCGACAACAAAGAGCTGCCTCACTCGCTGGCCATTATCGGCGGCGGAGTCATCGGGATGGAGTTTGCTTCGTTCTTCAACAGCTTGGGCGTGCAGGTGACGGTCATCGAAATGGTGGACGAAATATTGGGCGGCATGGACAAGGAACTCTCTGCCCTTCTGCGGGCCGACTATGCCAAGCGGGGCGTGAAGTTCATGCTTAGCACAAAGGTAGTTTCCCTGGCTGCGGCCGAAGGCGGGCAGGTACAGGTCAATTATGAGAACGCCGAAGGCGCAGGCTCCGTCGTGGCTGAACGTCTGCTGATGAGCGTGGGCCGCCGTCCTGTGACGAAGGGCTTCGGATTGGAAAACCTTGACCTGAGAAAGACCGAACGAGGCAGCATCGTGGTAGACGAACACATGCAGACTTCCCTGCCCGGTGTCTATGTTTGCGGCGATCTGACGGGCTTCTCGCTTCTGGCTCATACCGCTGTGCGTGAGGCCGAAGTGGCCGTGAACCACATTGCGGGCAAGGAAGACAAGATGAGTTACCGTGCTATTCCCGGCGTGGTATATACCAATCCTGAGATTGCGGGCGTGGGCGAGACGGAAGAATCGTTGCAGCGGAAAGGTATCGCCTGTCGCGTAGTCAAACTTCCTATGGCCTATAGCGGCCGCTTCGTGGCGGAAAACGAGGGCTTGAATGGCCTCTGCAAGCTCATCTTGGCTGAGAATGACACCATTTTGGGTGCACATGTACTGGGCAATCCTGCCAGTGAAATCATCACACTGGCCGGTATGGCTGTCGAGCTGAAACTCAAGGCCGAGGAGTGGAAGAAGATTGTTTTTCCGCATCCTACGGTGGGTGAGATCTTCCGCGAGGCGTTATAAGGAAGAAAAGAAATGAATGATGAAAACAGTACGGTTGATAACCTGTAAGGATGCTTTTCAGGCCAACCTCATCAAAGGGGCTTTGGAGAATGAAGGCATCGAGTCGGTACTCCACAACGAGAACTTCTCCAATCTCTATCGTGGCATGAGTACCAACTTTACCGGTGTGGATATTTTGGTATGCGAGGACGACTACGAGGCAGCCCTGCGTCTGCTCGAAAGGAACGGGATGGTGGAGAGCCGTCGGATGTTTTGTCCCCGTTGCGGTTCGGCAGATGTAAAGTTCCGTTTGCAGAGGCGGCATCGGATACGGGCATTCTTTGCCGTGCTGCTTTCGTCGCTTTCGGGCGGTTCGTTCGGCACAAATCATTGGGAGTGCGTCTGCCAGCATTGCGGAGCCGTGTCCGATGCGGCGGAGGCACAGCAGGAAAAGAATAAGGAATAGGGGAATGAAACGGATGAATATGGTTCGGATATTATTGGTATGGGCGGTTCTGTTGGAACCGCTTTCTTTTGTCTGTGCGCAGGCCGACAGCCTGTTGCGGGCACATATCGACACGATTGTAAAGCATGACCTGCCGCCGGGCAGCAACACAGGCATCTGCATCTTCGACCTGACAGCCGGACGCATGCTTTACGAATATCAGGCCGACAAGCTTTCGAAACCCGCCTCGACCATGAAGATGATGACGGCTATCACGGCCTTGTCGCAGCCGGGGGTGATGGAACCCTTCCGAACCGAATTGTGGACTACAGGCTGCGTGGTGGGCGACACGTTGAAAGGCGACCTCTATGTGGTGGGCGGCTTTGACCCCGAATTCGATGAAGACGACTTGGAGGAGCTTATCGGCGGCCTGACGAAGCAAGGCATCCGCGTGGTGGACGGAGCTATCGTGGGCGACGTGTCGATGAAGGATTCGCTCTATTGGGGTTCGGGCTGGCTGTGGGACGATGCTCCGGCTGCCTATCAGCCCTATCTCTCGCCCCTGATGCTGAACAAAGGGGCATTGGAGTTGTCGATACGTCCTTCCGAACAAGGAATGGCGGCAGTGGTGAAATGTACTCCTGCTTCTACCTATTATATATTGGAGAACTATACGCGCAGTTATTCATCGACCGATGGACCTTTACGCGCGACGCGCAACTGGATGGAGAACGGCAACCGCATCACCCTGGAGGGTAATGTGCGGGGTACGGAAAACCGTTCGTTCAGTCTGTTCGATTCCGGCCGCATGTTCATGCACGTTTTTGTGGAGCGGCTGATGAAGGCGGGCATCCATTGTACGGCTGTGGCAGACAGCACCCGTGCGGGGATTGAGGCGGCTTATTGTTTTGCCGAACTGCCCCTTGAGGGACGGACGAAGCTGGTCGTACACGAAACATCCCTGCAAGACGTGCTCGACGAGATGCTTAAAGAAAGCGACAATCTGAACGCCGAAGCCATGCTCTGGCGGGCAGGTGTACTGGCTACGGGCGGAAAGAAGCGCATAGCGGCCAAGGATGGATTGGATGCCATGCGTGCCTTGATAAAGCGTATCGGACTGAACCCGAAGCATTACAGCCTGGCTGACGGTTGCGGCCTGTCGCACTACGACTACCTCTCGCCCGAATTGTTAGTGGCCATGCTCCGTTATGCCTATTCGCGTAGCGACATCTTCTCACCGCTCTACAAAGCCCTGCCTGTGAGCGGGGTGGACGGCACGCTGAAGCATCGCATGGGTTACGGCACGCCCGGTTTCCGGCAGGTGCATGCCAAGACCGGCTCTTACACGGGCATCAATGCGCTGGCAGGTTATCTGAAGACGGCCAACGAGCATTGGGTGGCCTTTGCCATCCTGACGCAGAATGTCCTCTCGGCCCGCCAGGCGCGTGCCTTTCAGGATGCCGTGTGCTTAGAGGTCGTGAAGACTTCCGTTCAGGAATGACTAATCCTTCGTCAGTGCCTCTTTCAGTTGGGTGATGGCGCGGGTTGCGTCGCCTCCGGCTTCGTTGAGCAGGGTGACGAACCGGCTGCCGATGATGGCGCCCGACGAGGCTTGGCAGGCTGCCTCGAACGTGGATTTGTTGGAGATGCCGAAGCCTACCAGTCGTGGATGCTTCAGCCCCAGGCCGTCGATGCGGCGGAAGTACTCCTGCTTCTGCTCGTCGAACGACCGTTGGGTTCCCGTGACGGCGGCCGAAGACACCATGTAGATGAAGCCTCCCGTGTACCGGTCGATTTCGCGCACCCGTTCATCGCTCGTTTCGGGCGTGATGAGTATGACCACGTGCAGGCCGTAGCGTTCGGCTGTGGCTTGGTAGTGCTCGCGGTATTCGCGCAGGGGCAGGTCGGGGATGATGAGGCCGTCGATGCCGCACGCCCGGCAACGCTGGCAGAAAGCCTCGAAGCCGAACTGGAGGATAGGGTTGAGATAGCCCATCAGCAGCAGGGGAATATGCACCGTGCGGCGGATGTCGGCCAGTTGGTCGAAGAGGCGGCGCACGGTCATGCCGTTGCGCAGGGCGGTGGTGGCTGCCTGCTGGATGACGGGGCCGTCGGCTAAGGGGTCGCTGAAAGGAATGCCTATCTCAATCATGTCCACGCCCGCGTCTTGCAGGGCCTGGATGGTGGCGGCGGTGCCGTCGAGGGTGGGGCAGCCTGCACAGAAGTAAATGGACAGGATGCGGCTGCGCTTGGTCTGGAAAAGTTGGTCTATACGGTTCATGTTTCCTTGTTTATCGGTTGATTTCAATGAATTTCTTCAGGGTCTGCAATGCCTGCCCGCTTTCCAGCGAGCGGCGGGCGATGTCGATGCACTCGCCTATCTCCTTCTCCGGCTCCATGAGCTGGATGGCGAAGGCGGCATTCACCAGCACGCAGTGTTTCTGTGCCGGGGTGGCACGGTTGGTAAGTACGGCGTCGAAGATACGGCTTGCGTCCTCGCGGCTCCGGCCTCCTTGCAGTTCGGTGGGGCGGGCCGGTTCAAAGCCCAGTTCTTGCGGGCGGTAGATGCGCTCGTCGCGGCGCGTCATCACCTTGAACTCGTCGGTCAGGGAGATTTCGTCGTAGTTGTCGAGGCTGTTGACTACGGCAAACTCTACGCCCGCCTTGCTGAAGACATAGGTGTAGAGGCGCATCAGCGGCAGCCTGCTGACACCCAGCAGCTGGTAGGCCGGACGGCAGGGGTTGACGAGCGGGCCCAGCAGGTTGAACAGTGTGCGCACGCCCAACGCCTTGCGCACGGCGGCCACCGACTTCATGGCGGGGTTGAAGAGTTGGGCATGCAGGTAGGCCAGGTTGCATTCGTCCATGCTGCGGCGCAGCGTGTCGGGGTTGGCGGTGAAGCGGATGCCGTGTTCCTCGATGACGTCGCTTGCGCCGCTCACCGACGTGGCGCCGTAGTTGCCGTGCTTGGCCACCTTGTAGCCCGCGCCTGCCACGACGAAGCAGGCACAGGTGGAGATGTTGAACGTGTTCTTGCCGTCGCCCCCCGTGCCCACGATGTCGATGGGACGATAGGGTGCGAAGTCGATGGGCACGCGCGTCTGCATCAGTGCCTCGCGGAAGCCGGTCAGCTCGTCTACGGTGATGTCGCGCATGCAGAAGACGGTCAGTAGGGCTGCTACTTGTGCGTCGGGGTAGCGGCCGGCCGTGATGTCGAGCAGCAGTTGGCGGGCTTCGGCCTCGCTCAGGTGCTCGTGATTGAAGAGTCGGGAAAGTATCTGTTTCATGAGTGGTTAGTGATTAATGGTAAATAAATGTTACATATAAATTGCTTTGAAAGGGTTGCCGTGACCTGTGACTGCACCTCACTCGTGACCCATCGTCAAGGGTATTCGTGACTCGTAACGAAGGGTCACGAATACCCTTTGATGCGAGTGTTCGTGACTCGTGCCACCCCCGTCCAGAATACCTTCTGAGCGGGGGTCGAAGACGGTTTTGCAGGCGAACGGAAACATGCGGCAGGCATCTTGAAATTGTTTTACATCGTTCCGATTTTATGACACATGGTCTATCCAGTTGCGGATGATGCGTTCGCCCAAAGGCGTCAGTACCGATTCGGGGTGGAACTGGATGCCGTGCACGTCCAGCGTGCGGTGGCGCAGGCCCATGATGAGGCCCTCGTCGCTCACGGCGGTGACGGCCAGTGCGTCGGGCAGGTCGGTACGGTCTACCACCCACGAATGGTATCGGCCTACGGCCAGACGTCGGGGCAGGCCGTCGAACAGGTAGTCGTCGGCCACGTCGGGCCCGAAGAGGCTGATTTCGGTCTGTACGCCGTGAAATACGTCGGTCAGGTTGCGCAGCCGTGCGCCGAAGGCTTCGCCGATGGCCTGTTCTCCTAGGCAGACGCCCAGGATGGGTTTGGTCGTGGCATAGGTCTCGATGACAGACATCAGCAGTCCGGCTTCCTGCGGGATGCCGGGGCCGGGTGAGAGCAGCAGCTTGTCGCAGGCCGCCAGGTCGGGCAGGTCGAAGCGGTCGTTGCGCAGCACGGTGACCCGTGCGCCTGCCTGTTCGACCAGTTGCACCAGGTTGTAGGTGAACGAGTCGTAGTTGTCTATGATAGCGATGTGGTTCATTAGGATATAAGTCTTTTAAGTGATTCGTTTTGTTCAGTTAATTCATGCAGGAAGCCGCGCAACCGCTCCACGTCCTTCAGGCCGGGGGCCGTCTCGAAGCAGCTGTTGAGGTCGATGCCTGCCAGCTGCGGGTGGTGGAACCGGCGGATGGCACTTGCACTGCCGGCGTTGAGGCCTCCGCTCAGGAAGAACGGTGTGCGGCCGGCGTAGCGGTGGAGCAAGTCCCAGTCGAACTGCTGTCCCGTGCCGCCCGGTTGGGGCGTCTTGCTCTCGAAGAGGAAGTAGTCGCAGGCATCTTGGTAGGCTTCCGTAGCGGCCACGTCGTGCGGAGTGGCCAGATGAAAGGCCTTGACGACCTTCAGCCCGTGATTCTCGCGCAGGGCCCGGCAGTACGGGGGAAGCTCCTTGCCGTGCAGCTGCACATAAGTCAATCCGAAACGGTCGGCATACGCCAGCACGGTTTCTTGGGTTTCGTCGACGAACACTCCGATGCGCTGTGCCCGGCGGGGCAGGTAGTCGGGCATCTGACGGACGAAGCGGGGCGAGGGTGGATAGAATACGAAGCCGATGAAGTCCACGCCCAGCTCCTCGACCTGACGGATGTTCTCGCCGTCGGTCATGCCGCATACTTTGACAAGCAGGTTCATAAGGCGGCAGGATTTGACAGGTGGGACATCTGTTGGATGAACGTGCGCAGTTCGTCGCCCGGACGTTCGCTCCGCATGAAACGCTCGCCGATGAGCAGTCCGCGATAGCCGTGATGTCGCAGCAGGCAGGCCGTCTCGGCGTCGTGGATGCCGCTTTCGGCCACTTTCAACGGGTCTGTGTCTGCCGTAGCCTGCGTCAGGGCTTCGGCCAGGTCGATGGCATGCGAGGCGTCGGTATGGAAGGTGCCCAGACTGCGGTTGTTCACCCCTACAAGGTCGGGATGGCAATCTAAGTAGTCCAGCTCGTCGGGAGTGTGCAGTTCGAGCAAGACCTCCAGTCCCAGTTCGTGGGCCTGTTGCGTCAGTTCGCCGCACTGGCTTCGGTCGAGGCAGGCGGCGATGAGCAGCACGGCATCCGCTCCGGCCGCACGTGCCTGCAACAACTGGTAAGGGTCGATGACGAAGTCCTTGCGCAGGATGGGCAGGGTCGTAAGCGGACGGGCGGCGGTAAGGTCGCCTAATCTGCCGGCAAAGAAAGCTTCGTCCGTCAGGATGGAAAGGGCGGCGGCCCCTGCGGCCTCGTATTGGGGGACTACCTCGTCAGGCCGTGCCTCGCGGTTGATCCAGCCTTTCGACGGTGAGCGGCGTTTGAACTCGGCGATGATGCCTGTGGACGAGGCTGCCAGAGCCTGCCTCAGGCTGTATGTGGTCCGGTGTTCCGTCCTGTCGGCTGCTACGGCCAAGTCGTCGGCTGATAGGTGGTGCTTCTGCGTCTCCACCTCCTCACGTTTGTGTGCGATAATCTCTTTCAGAATGTCTTTTCCCATTGTCATGTATTCTTGGGTTAAAAGTTCTGTGCCAATTCGATGGCGCGGCGCAGGGCCGCCAGCTTGTTGTTCACTTCCTGCAATTCGTTCTCTACGTTGCTTTTGGCTACGATGCCGCCGCCGGCCTGAAACCACAATACACTGTTGCGGCTTACGAAAGTGCGGATGGTGATAGCCTGGTTGAGCGAACCGTCCAGTCCGATGAAGCCGATGCATCCGCCGTAGGCTCCGCGATTGTGAGGCTCCAGTTCGCTGATGAGCTGCATGGCTCGTACTTTGGGCGCACCGCTCAGCGTTCCGGCAGGGAAAGTGTCGAGGAAGGTCTTCACGGCATTGGTTCCCGGTCGCAGATCGCCGCTGACGCGGCTGACGAGGTGAATGACGTGGCTGTACAGCTGCGGCTCACGGAAGAAGTCCACACGCACGTCGGTACAGTTTCGTGCCAGGTCGTTTCGTGCCAGGTCAACGAGCATCACGTGTTCTGCGTTTTCCTTGGGGTCTTCCAGCAGACGTTGGGTGGCTGCCTCATCTTCTTCCCGGTTTCCTGTGCGTCGGGTAGTACCTGCTATCGGGTCGATGTAGGCCCGTCCGTCGACGATGCGGCAGTGCGTTTCGGGCGAGGAGCCGAAGATGCGGAGGCCTCCGAAGTCGAAGTAGAAGAGGTAGGGCGAGGGGTTGACGCTGCGCAAGGCACGGTAGAGGTTGAAGTCGTCACCCTCGAACTGTTGCTCGAAGCGGCGTGACAGCACCATCTGGAACACGTCGCCCCGCAGACAATGGGCGATGGCACGGCGGATGTTGGCGCGGTGTTCGTCGTCGGTTAGGGTGGAGGTCACTTCTCCCGTAGGGCGAAAGCTGTAGGTAGGGAAGTTACGATTCATAATAGCGGTCTGTACTTGGTCGAGATTGCTGGTCTCGCCTTCACCTAACATCTCGACAAGCATCAGTTCGTGGCTGAAGTCGTTGAAGACGATGATGTAGCGGTAGAGGATGTAGAGGGCATCGGGGGCGTCGTTCAGCGTCTGTCGGCTGTCCTTTACGGCAATGCCTTCGAGGTAGCGCACGGCGTTGAACGAGGTGTAGCCGTAGAGACCGCAGTAACGGCTCCCTTCGCCTGTAACCTGAAAGCGGGATAGGAAGTGGTTCAGAGCCGATTCCATACCTCCTTCGGCTTCCAGCGTGTTCTCCTGACGCGAACTGTCGGGCATCCGGGTTACGATGATGCCATGCCCGATGCTGATGGAAGCGATGGGGCAAAGGCCGATGAAAGAGCGACCGTTTTCGCCTCCGTGATAGTCGGAACTCTCCATGAGTGCACTTTGTGGGAAGAGGTCGCGCAGTTTCAGGTACGTACTGACTGGGGTGTGAATGTCGCCGGGCAGGGTACGTGTTTGGGTAGTGTAATGGTAGATCATAAGCTATAATTTTTTTGATGTCTCAGATATGTATCCATGTCTTTGTCGCCGCGTCCCGATACCGTGATAACCACTACCTCGTCGTGGCGGGTCTGAAGGTGGGGCAGTACGGCCAATGCGTGTGCGCTCTCTAATGCGGGGATGATACCTTCCAGTCGGGTCAGCTCGTAGGCGGCACGCAGAGCTTCGTCATCGTTGATAGCCATGACGTCGGCCCGCTTCGTAGCGGCCAGGTGGGCGTGCAGGGGGCCGATGCCCGGATAGTCCAAGCCAGCGGAGATGGAGTAAGGCTCAGTTACTTGTCCATCCTCGTCCTGAATGACGTAGGTGCGTGCGCCGTGCAGAATGCCTGTGCGTCCCAATGCCAGCGTTGCTGCCGTCTTTCCTGAATCTACGCCCAGTCCTCCTGCTTCGGCCAGTACGATGTGTACCTGCGGGTCGTCCAGAAAGTGCAACAGGGTACCGGCGGCATTGCTTCCTCCACCTACGCAGGCTATCAGATGGTCGGGATGCTCACGTCCTTCCAGTTCTGACAGCTGGCGGGCAATCTCTTCACCGATGACCGATTGCAGGTGGGCTACCAGTTGTGGATAGGGATGCGGCCCCACAGTAGAGCCTATCAGATAGTAGGTGTCATTGGGATGGCAGCACCAGTAGCGAATGGCCTCGTTTGTGGCGTCTTTCAATGTGGCGTTGCCCGAAGTGACAGGAACTACCTGTGCACCCAGCATCTTCATCTTCTCTACATTGACACGTTGGCGTTCGATGTCGGTCTGCCCCATGAACACGAGGCATTCCATACCGGCTAAGGCACAGACGGTGGCGGCTGCCACGCCGTGTTGCCCGGCACCTGTTTCGGCAATGATGCGTCGCTTGTTCATGCGGCGGGCCAGCAACATCTGGCCTATGGCGTTGTTGATTTTGTGGGCACCGGTGTGGTTCAAGTCTTCTCGCTTTAGATAGATTTTGCAGCCGTATTTCTCAGACAGGCGGCGAGCATGATAAAGGGGCGAAGGGCGGCCTACGTAATGTCGCAGCAGGTTCTCGAATTCTTGTTTGAAATCATCACTGGGCAGGATGGTGTGGCAGGCCTCCTGTAGCTGGCTGATGCATCGGTGCAGTATTTCGGGGATATAGGCTCCGCCGAACTCACCGTAATAGCCGTTTGAATCAATTGAATAGTTCATTGTTGCAATGTATTTTGAAGTATTGTTTTTGAAATTGGGGTAAAAAGGAAAAGAGCTCCGTCGCAAGTTGCGGCAAAGCTCTTTTCTTTTTTTGCTTGTTTTTTCCGGCTATCCCTATCCTTTCGGAAAGGGAAAGCAGTGTATTAACAACTGCATATATGAGTGTTGCCTCCTTTACGACTTTGTATGAGTTGTAACGGTTGCCACCACCAATATTTATGCAGGTTAATTATCATTCCTTGTTACGTTTTAATGTTTAACGGGGGCAAATGTATGCTTTTTAATTGAAAACACAAACTTTTTCTTGAAAAAAGTTATGATGTGGAGACAGAATCATGATTTGGTTTGTAGGCAGTCTTGCTCTTCGTTGTCTGAATGAACACGATATTGGGCTGGAGACATGCCTATGTGAGCTTTTACATACTTACCAAAAAATGACTGGTTGGGGAAATTAAACATCTCTGCTATTTCCTTGATGGACTTCTCCGAATGTTTCAACTGGTATTTTATTTGTTCAATGGCATATTCATTAATCCATTCTGTGGGTGTATGACCGCTGACTTCCTTAATGGCTGCTGAGACGTACTTGGCCGAATAGCATAGTCGGTCAGCATAGTAGCTTACAGAACGGTGTATTCCTCCATCTGTTGCCAGTTTTTCCATAAACAGTCGGAAAATCTGTTTGCTTCGAGTGGCTTCCGTTCCGATCTCTTCGGTCTCGTTGAAATGTTTTTGGATACCTGCCAGCATTTCGTGGAATAGGGCGGAGAAAAGGTATCCCAAGATTTCCTGTCGGTAACGGTGGGAGGAATCATCAATCTTGTCCATAATCAGCTGGTAATACAGATTGAAAATCTGATTGTCTTTTGTCTTTTCTTCCGATGATTGGGCGAATACAGGATTTTTGTAGAGATAGTATAGTGCTTTTTCTGCTGCTTTTTCTCGTTTTACCGTTTGTTGCAGAAATTTGGTGGAAAAGCCTATCAAGCTAACTTTGTGTTGGGGACTAAACTGCATGTTACTCATAATCATGGTAGGCAGGCAAACAAAAGCCTCCCCTGCCTGTAACTGATAATTTTTTTTATTGATATTCAGTTGAATCTCTCCTTCAATACAAGCAACGATAACGAAAAGATTCAGCCTTATCATCCGGTTGGAATAAGGAAGTTTCTCCATGTTCCTTGCCATTATGACGTTATCATCTACATAATCTACATATTCTCCTTTCGTTTCTTCCTTGTACTTCTTAAAATCATTGATGTCAACAGTGATGATTGTTTTTTCTTTCATACATTATATTTATTAGAATTATGTAATTTCATTCGGCTCTGAGAATGACAAAATGTGTAAAGTGCTCCAGTTTACAATCCTTATAATTTGGAAGAATGTTCTTTTCTTCCATTACAAAATTGGGGAATATTGGTAAATCCAAGCTGTTCTATTTTTCATAAAAGCTGTTCCTTTGTTATTTCTATAATATTTTTTAAGTAGGATGTAGGGAATATGGGACATCGATACGGAAATTTAGATAACGTATAGCTTGTTCTATTCTTCTATCTTTGCGCCAATTTCTAAATCAATAAGTTGACATGAAAAAGTTTAAAATCAGACAGATGCGACTGATGACACTTATCGGTTGTACGATTTTGGGATTGGCATCGTGCAAGCAGGCACCGAATGCAGCAGTACAATCCTCTTCTTATGAGACTATGACGGTGGGTACCACTGACAAAGAACTATCTACTTCTTATTCCGCTACCATTCGCGGGCGGCAGGATATTGACATCTATCCGCAGGTATCGGGTACTATTGTACGGCTTTGCGTGACCGAAGGTGAGGTAGTACGTCAAGGGCAGTTACTCTTTGTTATTGATCAAGTACCCTATAAAGCAGCTTTGAAAACAGCTGAGGCCAATGTGGAAACGGCCCGTGCTTCTTTGGCTACCGCTCAGCTGAATTATGACAGCCAAAAGGAACTGTATGCACAAAAGGTTGTGTCGGAATTCAGTTTGAATACAGCCAAAAACAATTTCCTCACAGCCAAGGCGCAACTGGCACAGGCCGAAGCACAGGAAGTGAATGCTCGCAATAACCTTTCGTATACCGAGGTGAAAAGTCCAAGTAACGGTGTAGTTGGTGCTTTACCTTATCGTATCGGTACGTTGGTAAGTTCGGTTATGGCACAACCTCTTACTACAGTGAGTGATAACAGTACGATGTATGTCTATTTTTCTATGACCGAGAATCAGTTGCTTTCTCTCACCCGTCAATACGGTTCAATGGACGAAGCTTTGAAAAATATGCCAGAGGTAACGCTGACCCTGAATGATAATTCTGTTTACGGAGAAAAAGGCAAAATTGAATCTATTAGTGGCGTCATTGATCGGCAGACGGGTACGGTCATTGCACGGGCCGTGTTCCCCAATGAAACACGCTTGCTACATAGTGGAGCCTCCGGTAGTGTTTCTATTCCCAGTGTCTATAAAGACTGTATAATCATTCCACAGGGAGCCGCTGTACAGATGCAAGACAAGTATTTGGTATATAAGGTGGTGGATGGAAAGGCTACTTCTGCACTGGTTTCGGTAGCACCGATAAACAACGGTCGTGAATTTGTAGTAATGGACGGTCTGAAGCCGGGCGAGGAAATCGTGGCGAAAGGAGCTGGATTGTTGAGAGAGGGAATGCAGATAAAATAACTTAAGTTTTGCTTTCGGCAGAACCTGCAGGAGTTGAAGGGGTTAAAGGGAACTTCCCAGACTTCTTAACTCCCATAAACAACGAACATTATGAAAGGAAACATATTCATTAAACGGCCGGTGATGGCCATCTCCATCTCCATCCTGATTTTTGCTATCGGCCTTATTTCACTGTTCACGTTGCCTGTGGAACAATATCCTGATATTGCACCACCTACGGTATACGTATCTGCTACTTATACGGGTGCCGATGCAGATGCCGTGATGAACGGCGTTATCATGCCACTGGAGGAGAGTATTAACGGTGTGGAAAACATGATTTATATGACCTCAACAGCCACCAATAATGGTTCGGCCACCATACAGGTCTACTTTAAGCAAGGCACCGACCCCGATATGGCGGCAGTGAACGTACAGAACCGTGTGACACAAGCACAGGGATTACTGCCTGCCGAGGTGACACAAATCGGTGTGACCACGCAAAAACGTCAGACCAGCTTTCTGCAAATCAATTCACTGGTCTGCACCAACGGACGTTACGACCAGTCATTTATCGGAAACTATCTCGACATCAACGTTGTGCCTCAGATTAAACGTATTGCTGGTGTGGGTGACGTGATGGCGATGAACGAGCCTTACAGCATCCGTATCTGGATGAAGCCCGACCGCATGGCGCAGTACGGTTTGATACCATCGGACATCAGGGCCGTACTGGCCACACAGAACTTGGAAGCACCTACCGGTTCATTGGGTGAGAACTCGAATAATGTGTACCAACTCACCATGAAATATCGGGGTCGTTTGAAGGAAGTATCTGATTTTGAGAATATCGTGGTCCGTGCACAGAAAGATGGTTCTATTCTTCGGCTGAAGGATGTGGCTGAAGTAGAATTGGGAGCGTTGAGTTACAGTTATGAAGGTGAAATGGATGGTAAGACGGCCGTTGCCTTCATGGCTTTTCAAACGGCTGGATCGAATGCTACCGCCGTCAACGTTGAAATCGCCGCTTTGCTCGATGAATTGTCGAAAGATCTGCCTGAAGGACTGGAGTTTGTCAACATGATGAGTTCCAATGACTTTTTGTATGCCTCCATATTTAGTATTGTAGAAACATTGGTGATTGCCATCATTCTGGTAATTTTGGTTGTATATTTCTTCCTGCAGGATTTCAAGAGTACGCTCATTCCCTCTATCTCTATCATAGTTTCCCTGGTAGGTACATTTGCCTGTTTGATTGCCTCTGGATTCAGTTTGAATATTCTGACAATGTTCGCTTTGGTACTGGCCATTGGTACGGTAGTGGACGATGCTATTGTAGTGGTCGAAGCTGTACAAGAAAAGTTTGACTCTGGCTACAAGTCGCCTTACCTTGCTACGAAAGATGCAATGGGCGATGTGACAATGGCCATTATTTCCTGTACTTGTGTATTTATGGCGGTATTTATCCCTGTGACCTTCATGGGTGGTACATCCGGTATTTTCTACACACAGTTTGGTATTACTATGGCCACTTCTGTAGGTATTTCTATGGTTTGTGCCTTGACGCTATGTCCGGCGTTATGTGCTTTATTGATGCGTCCGGCGTCGGGCACGAAAGGTGCCAAGAGCATTAATGGTCGTGTACGTGCTGCCTACAATACGTCGTACACTGCTTTGTTGGGTAAATATAAACGGGGAGTAATGTTTGCCATTCATCATCGTTGGATGTGTTGGGCTGCACTGGGCGCTGCTGTTGTACTGTTGGCATTCTTCATGAATACTACCAAAACGGGGCTTGTACCGCAAGAAGACCAGGGTGTTATCATGGCCAATGCCAGTGTGGCTCCGGGTAGTACGTTGAAAGAGACTACCCAGGTATTGGATAAAATGGATGCCATTTTGGCCAATACGCCCGAAATAGCCCATTATCAGCGTGTAGCCGGTTATGGCTTCCTTTCCGGAGAGGGTACCTCCTACGGTATGATTATCGTCAGACTGAAAGATTGGAGCGAACGCAAGGGGAGTGAACATTCGGCAGAAGCCGTCATGGGCAGGCTTAATGCGCAGTTCGCTCAAATAAAGGATGCACAGATTTTCTGTTTTCAGGCGCCTATGATTCCTGGTTATGGTATGGGTAATTCGGTGGAACTGAATATGCAGGATAAGACGGGAGGTGATATGACAACCTTCTATCATACTATATTGCAGTATCTCGGTGCACTGAACCAGCGACCGGAAGTAGCAATGGCCTATACGACTTATGCTGAAAACTTCCCGCAAATTTCGGTGGATGTGGATGCAGCCAAATGTATGCGTGCAGGCATTTTGCCAAACGATGTACTGACTGTATTGGGAAATTATTGCGGCGGTTCATATGTGTCCAACTACAACAAATTTGGCAAGATGTATCGTGTGATGCTTCAGGCCGACCCCAAATACCGACTTGACCAGATGGATCTGAGCAATATGTTCGTCCGTAATGGTACGGAGATGGCGCCTCTCAGTCAGTTCGTTACATTGACCAAGACCGAAGGGGCCGAAATCAAGGAACGTTTCAACTTGTTCAGCTCTATTTCAGTCAATGTAAATGTGGCGGAAGGTTATTCTACTGGTGAGGTACAGAAGGCAATAGCCGAAGTGGCTGAGCAGATGCTTCCTTCTGGTTACAGTTACGAATACGGAGGCATTTCGCGTGAAGAGGCCAATACCGGTCAGGCACAAACGATATTCATCTACACGATTTGCGTCTTTTTGATTTATCTGATATTGGCTTGTCTTTATGAGAGTTTTCTGGTTCCGTTCGCAGTCATCCTTTCCGTTCCTTTTGGAATGTTTGGGTCATTCCTGTTTGCCAAGCTTTTCGGACTAGAGAATAATATCTACATGCAGACGGGTATGATTATGCTTATCGGTCTGTTGGCCAAGACAGCCATCCTGATTACGGAGTTTGCCATTGAGCGTCGGCGTAAGGGTATGGGACTTATCGAGTCGGCTTATGCAGCAGCACAGGTACGTTTCCGTCCTATCCTGATGACGGTACTTACCATGATTTTCGGTATGATCCCCTTGATGGTCTCTACAGGTGCGGGTGCTAACGGTAATTCGTCGTTGGGTACTACCGTCGTGGGTGGTATGCTTGTCGGAACTCTTGCGTTGCTCTTTGTTGTGCCGGTGTTCTATATCATCTTTGAATATATGCAGGAAAAGATCCGTCCGCATCAGGCACTGGAAGCCGATGCCCAAGTGCTGTTGGAGCGCGAAAGGAGTTTGGCCGAACGTAGTGGATTTAACGAGAAAGAGTCGTAATTCTTAAAATAACAATCCGTCAACAAATATGAAGAAACTTATTTTATTATCAACCGCTGTTGCATTATTAAGCAGTTGCGGTATATACACCAAGTATAAGCCGGTCGAGACTGTACCTGATAATCTTTACGGAGAAACATTCACCGTCGAAGATACGACCAGTCTTGGCAGTGTAGATTGGCACGAACTCTTCACTGACCCGCATTTGCAAGCTTATATTGAACAAGGGTTGTTGAGCAACACTGATTATCTGTCTGCACAGCTTCGTATAAAGGAAGCAGAGGCTACTCTGCTTTCTTCCAAGTTGGCCTACCTACCGTCATTTGCTTTGGCTCCGCAGGGAACCGTCAGTAGCTTTGACGGTGGAAAGGCTGCACAGACCTATTCGCTGCCTGTTATTGCCAGTTGGGAGGTAGATATTTTTGGGAAGATGCGTAACAATAGACGGCAGGCGCAGGCTCTCTATGCTCAAAGCTTAGATTACAAGCAGGCTGTCCGTACCCAACTCATAGCCGGCATTGCAAATATTTATTATACATTGCTGATGCTTGACGATCAGCTTTCCCTTTCGCAGGAGACGGCTAAGGCATGGGAGGAAACCGTTCGCTCTACTAAAGCCTTGATGAATGCCGGAAAAGCTGATGAGGTTGCCGTATCACAGATGGAAGCTGCCTATTATGAGGTACAGGCTTCTGTACTTAGCTTGAAAGAACAAATCAATCAGGCGGAAAACAGTCTTGCTTTACTGCTGGCCGAAACGCCTCATTCTTATAAACGAGGTACGCTGGCTGAGATGAAAATGCCTGACGAGCTATCCGCTGGTGTTCCCATGCAAATGCTTGCCAACCGTCCCGATGTGCGTATGGCCGAACGTACCTTGGAGTCGGCTTTTTATGCTGTCAATGCTGCGCGTTCGGCTTTTTATCCCTCTATCACATTGAATGGAAGCGCCGGATGGACAAATTCGGCCGGATCCATGATAGTCAATCCCGGCAAATTTCTTGCTTCGGCTGTGGGTTCGCTTACACAGCCGCTTTTTGCCCGCGGACAATTATTCGGCCAGCTTAAAATCAGTAAGGCACAGCAGGAAGAAGCTTCGCTTGCTTTCCAACAGACGTTGCTGAATGCTGGCAGCGAAGTAAATGATGCATTGACTGCCTGGCAGACCAGTCGCGACAAGAGTTTGTTGTTGGATAAACAAGTAGCTTCTTTACAGAAAGCCGTAAAGAGTATCTCGCTGCTTATGGAACATGGGCCTACAACTTATTTGGAGGTACTTACTGCGAAGCAGAATCTGCTTATGGCCCAACTGACCCAAACGGCTAATCGCTTTAGTGAAATACAGAGTGTAATTACTCTTTATTGTGCATTGGGAGGGGGGAAAAGAATAATATAATTCTCTTTATACTTTATCCAATATGAAATGAGCCATCCCCAGAAGTGATTTCTAAGGATGGCTCTCTTTTTATCTTTTGTAGAGGCGGGTTATTGATACTGTGCCCAGTCGGTATTTCTCATATCACCACTCTTGGCCAGTTCGGCGTGCATACATAGGGCAGCACGGATGGCGTGCGGAGTCTGAGACTTACCGTCGGTCAGCCTCAGGTAATCCCATAACAGATTCTTGTAATCGGGATGTGCACAGTTTTCGATGATAGCTTGTGCACGTTCTTTGGGGCTTTTGCCACGCAGATCAGCCACACCTTGTTCGGTCACGATGATATTGACGTCGTGTTCCGTGTGGTCATGGTGTGAAACCATCGGTACAATAGCACTGATCTTTCCTTCTTTAGCCACAGAGGGACAAGTAAAGATAGAAATGTAGGCGTTACGTGTGAAGTCACCGCTGCCGCCGATTCCGTTCATCATCTTGGTGCCTCCGATGTGTGTGGAGTTGACGTTACCATAAAGGTCGGCTTCAATAGCGGTATTGATAGAGATGACACCCAGTCGGCGTATCACTTCGGGGCTGTTAGATATTTCGGACGGGCGGAGTACCAGTTTGTCGCGGAAGAAATTCATGTCATTGTAGATTTCCTGCAGGCAGTCGTTGGTGACAGTAAGCGAACAAGCGCTACCGAACTTGATATGTCCTTCGCGGATGAGGCCGATGACGGAATTCTGGATAACCTCGGTGTACATTTCGAAAGGTGGAATTGTTTTGTCATGTCCTAAAGCGCTAAGTACGGCATTGGCGATATTTCCTACACCACTCTGCAGAGGTAAGAAGGTAGAGGGAATGATGCCCCGCTTCATGTCAGCCACAAGGAAGTCGGCCACATTCTGTCCGATTTTGTCGGTCAGCGGGTCGGCGGCGGAAAACGAACGGGCTTCGTCAGGCCAGTTGGTCTCTACCACGCCTACAATCTTTTTAGGGTCTACTTGTATGTAGGGAGTTCCGATTCGGTCGCTGGGCTTATAGATAGGTATCTCGCGACGATAAGGCGGGTCAAGGACTTCATATACATCGTGCAACCCCATGGCCGCTTTGCTATGGGCAGCATTCAGTTCGATAATGATTTTATCGGCCATGCGGCAGACAGTAGGTGCGATACCTCCGGCAGCAGTCAGGTAGATTTTGCCGTCGGGAGTTACTTCGCAAGCCTCGATAATGGCTATGTCTACTTTGCCCATAAAGCCGTAGCGCAACTCTTGAGCCATTTGTGAGAGTTGAATATCGTTATAGGCTATTTCGCCGTTGTTTACAGCTTTGCGGAAGTTAACGTTAGTCGTATAGGGAGCACGGTAGCGGATAGCTTTAGCGCATGCTAATACACCGTCGCACGATTCACCTGTCGACGCACCTGTAAAGATACCTACTTGGAAAGGATTTCCTTTAGCATGCTCTGCTTCTGCGATTTTAGCCAGTTCGGCCGTTACGGCCTTGGCTGTTCCTGCGGGTGTAAATCCGCTCAGGCCGATATTATAACCATGTTTGATGAGGCTGGCAGCTTCGGCTGCCGAAATGTAGTTGAATGCCATAACCTTATATTTATATTGTTACTTTACTTTAATATATTACTATATTGTTGTTTTAAGTCTTTCATTTTTCAATATCTTTTCCGTAAAATTTCCGACCAGATGATACCCTTACGTATTTCTTCTGCCGATTGTATGTCGATGGCAGGAGAGGTATCTTGGATTTCCGGCCTGTTGGTTTGTGGTGTTTGTGCAACAGATTGATTGTGCAGCACAGTTTGTTTAGTTTGATAATTTTGGGGAATAAAAGGTTTTGCCTTTTGCTTGCGTGCTTGTTTTTCTGTCTGCGTGTTGTCCGTTTGTCGGGGAGGAGGGATTGGAATGCCTTCCCAGCTTTCTGGAAGCGGATGGGTTTCATGAGGGCGTGGCATGTCATTATCATCCCTTGGAGGGGCCGAAGTGTTTTGTGCTTCCTTCCTGGCTTGTTTGATAAAGCCGATAATGAGGATGCCTGGGATTATCAGAAACTTTAAAATATCTTCCATACTCAGGATGTATTAAATTTACCGCCAAAGGTAACTAATTTATCTGATTGTTGCCAATAAAACGGCAATAAAAAAGGGCAGCTTCACAGCTCCCCTCATTTTTTTAACCTAAACCTTAACTATGAAAAAATCTAATGTTTTTCTTCATGTTGCAAAATTGTAAGATTTATCGAAAGCAACCAAATATACTTCTCAATTTGTTCATATGTTTATGTATTATTAACATATCAAATCTTAGCAGGATTTGATTTTGGCGGTATGGATAAATGATACGATTTGAAGGCTCTGCGGGGCGTGAGGGGATGGGTATGCAGATGGGAGCGGGGTGTATATGCTGCGAGGCTGTCTGATGAAAGCATTGTTTTCTTCCTGCGATTTCTATGTTTTCTTGAAAGCAAAGCATAGAGATGTCCTGTCAATCAAGATGGAGGGCGGGAATGGGAATGCCGACTATTTTCGTATCTTTGTAGCCGAGTAAACGAATATACATTTATTTATATGGGGAAAAAGATGGGAGCAGACTTTAAATCTGCAACTGCCGGCAGTGAAAAAAAACTGTTTATCGAGACATACGGCTGCCAGATGAACGTGGCCGATAGTGAAGTGATTGCCTCTGTAATGCAGATGGCGGGATATAGCATGGCGGAGACGCTCGACGAGGCCGACGCGGTGTTCATGAACACCTGCTCCATCCGCGACAACGCCGAGCAGAAGATACTGAACCGATTGGAGTTCTTTCATTCGCTTAAAAAGAAACGTCCGCATCTCATTGTCGGTGTCCTGGGCTGTATGGCCGAGCGTGTGAAGGACGACCTTATCGAGCATCATCACGTGGATTTGGTCGTGGGCCCCGACGCCTACTTGACCTTGCCTGAGCTGATTGCTTCCGTCGAGGCAGGCGAGAAGGCCATCAACGTGGAGCTTTCGACTATGGAAACCTATCGCGACATCATCCCTTCGCGCATCTGCGGCAATCACATTTCGGGCTTCGTATCCATCATGCGCGGCTGCAACAACTTCTGTACGTATTGCATTGTGCCTTATACTCGTGGCCGTGAACGCAGCCGCGACGTGGAGAGTATTTTGCGTGAAGTAGCCGATTTGCAGCAGAAAGGCTACAAGGAAGTGACCCTGCTGGGACAGAATGTTAACTCCTACCGCTTTGAACGGCCTGATGGCGAAGTCATTACCTTTCCTACATTGCTGCGCACGGTGGCCCAGGCGACTCCTTCGATGCGTATTCACTTCACCACCTCGCATCCCAAGGACATGAGCGATGAGACGCTGCACGTCATTGCCGAGGAGCCCAACGTGTGCCGACATATCCACTTGCCCGTGCAGAGCGGTAGTAGCCGCATCCTGAAGCTGATGAACCGCAAGTACGACCGCGAGTGGTACCTGGAGCGGGTGGCCGCTATCCGGCGTATTATCCCCGATTGCGGCCTCTCAACCGATATTTTCAGTGGTTTCCATAGCGAGACAGAAGAAGACCATCGGATGTCTCTTTCGCTGATGGAAGCATGTGCCTATGATTCTGCTTTTATGTTTAAATATTCCGAACGTCCCGGTACCTATGCCTCCAAGCACTTACCCGATGATATTCCCGAAGAAGTAAAAATTCGCCGTTTGAACGAAATCATCGCTTTGCAGAACCGGCTTTCGGCCGAAGCGAATGCCCGTTGCGTGGGTAAAACCTTCGAGGTGTTAGTTGAGGGCGTGTCGAAGCGCAGCCACAACCAGCTTTTCGGCCGCACGAAACAGAACCGCGTGGTGGTGTTCGATCGCGGCATGCATCGCGTAGGCGACTTGGTGACGGTGCGTATCACGGGTTTTAGTTCGGCTACACTGCTGGGTGAAGAAATCGTTTGACTGAATAACGCTCTTCTGTTCGGCTGTTTTAAAACCATGAAAAAATGGAATTTAAATCTCAGGAACTTATGCTTCGAATATAGAAATATGTCTTTTTCAAAAGCTTTTCAATTTGTTCATTTCCGTCTTTCCTTTTAAGGTTATGATCGAAAAGCGCCTGTGTGTTAAAATACGTTTTTGCGATCTACTTATGAAAGAAAATGTTTACATTTGAAAAATTTATGATTGAAAAAATGTCTAATTTCTAAAATCAAAGCGTATGAGAAAGTATTTGGCAGAGATGATAGGCACGATGGTGCTTGTCTTAATGGGATGCGGCAGTGCTGTGTTCGCAGGTAGTGCAGCAACAGTAGGTGCTGGAGTTGGCACTTTGGGAGTAGCTTTGGCCTTCGGCTTGTCCGTTGTGGCTATGGCTTATACGATTGGAAACATTTCGGGATGCCATATTAACCCTGCCATTACGCTGGGTGTATGGATGTCGGGGCGTATGAATAGTAAGGATGCCACGATGTATATGATTTTTCAGGTGTTAGGTGCTTTTATCGGTTCCGCCATACTGATGTTGTTAGTAGCTTCAGGAGGATTCTTCGATGGGCCTACGGCCATTGGTTCCAATACATTTGATCCGGGCGAAATGGGACAGGCGTTCATTGCTGAGGCTGTGTTCACCTTTATTTTTGTGCTGGTGGTGCTCGGCTCCACTGACGAGAAGGAAGGTGCAGGTAATTTGGCTGGCTTGGCCATCGGTTTGACGCTGGCGCTGATTCACATCGTTTGTATCCCTATTACAGGTACGTCGGTCAATCCTGCTCGAAGTATCGGCCCTGCTTTATTTGAAGGAGGACAGGCACTTTCGCAGCTGTGGCTCTTCATTGTAGCTCCTTTTGTGGGTGCTGCATGTAGTGCATTGGTGTGGAAGTTTTTTGTCGCAGGTCGTAAATAGGCCTTTGTTTCCCGAAGAAATAGCGGGGAATCCCTAATTGATAACGTGAGTTCGACGAATTGTAACCATTATAATATCAGTCAATTACGTTGAATTTGGATTTCTACTCATTGTAGTATATCTATGTTTTTGAAGAACAAAGGGACCCTTCTGTCCAAAATGAATGCTTCTATGCAACAGATGACATACTGAATACTGAATATTAACAATAAATTTGAATTAGCTTTCTTTTAACAGCAAGCTTATCAAATAATTATAATTGCTATAAATTCGTCGAACTCACGTTAATATTACTTATGATGAGGTGTTGATTGTTGACCCCAATACACCAATTACTCGCGAAGAATATGATAACTTCAAAATCTGAAAATGATATGGCAAAGACAAATAAACTTGAGAAACTTTACCAGACAGTTGCCAACTGCGAAGAGCTGGGACTTGATTTGCCGAATGGTGTGATTGACCAAATCACAGCAATGGAGGAACAGCTAATAAAGGACGAGGTTTTGCCACTTATCCACGATAATATAGAACCAACACTGAAACAAGTGAAACGTCCTCTTGTGCTTGTTGTTGAATACGCCCCTAAGGGCGCATTGCGTGTAAATCTTTCGAGAAAGGTAAATATCACTGCCCAAATTTCTGATGCCAAAGAGATTACTCCTGACCCCATAGTAGAGCATACTGAGAAGAAAAAAGGTGGTAAGAAAGTGGTACTCAATCCTCGCACTCGTCTTCGAATCACAATGCCTGATGGTCAAATTGAAGAAAGTACAGCACAGGAAACACTACGCCAATTTATTTTGTCAGTAGGTGTAGATAGGGTTAGAGCAGTCGGATTGAAGGCAAACAAGGTGCCTCTCGTTTCAAACACGATAGACCCCAAATACAAAACTGCTCAGAAATCTCTCGGAAGTGGATGGTACTTGATGACGTGTAGCGATACCGCTACAAAAAAACGGCAAATTGAAACAATCGCCACAGCAATTGGCATTGACGTTAAGGTTGACATTGTCTAAATAATAGCATTTCCCCTCGTTGATAATGTATAAAAAATCTCTAAAGAACTATTTTATCACTACCAGTCATAAGCATTGTTAAACAACAATTTTTGTGAGAACGAATGGGTTTGGCTTTATAAAAGTGAGAGTTTCTTACCTATTGAAAAAGTTGAATTATCCAACCGCTTATCATTCATATGTTTCACCTCTATGAGAACTCTGATAACAATGGAAACAAAAATTATATTTGGTTCGAAAGTGGAGATAGTAAAATAACGTGAGTTCGACGAATTATAACCATTATAATATCAGTCAATTACGTTGAATTTGGATTTCTACTCATTGTAGTAAATCTATGTTTTTGAAGAACAAAGGGACTCTTCTGCCCAAAATGAATGCTTCTATGCAACAGATGACATACCGAATACTGAATATTAACAATAAATTTGAATCAGCTTTCTTTTAGCAACAAGATTATCAAATAATTATAATTGCTATAAATTCGTCGAACTCATGTTAATTGATACAACGTTTGTTCGATAGCGAAGCTGCCGCCCACAGTCAGGGCGGTGGCTGTCGCGAAGAACAGTCCCCTGACTGGTTTGTCGATATGCATGTTGGTGCAGGTCCTAAAGGCTGTTTGTGCACCAACGTAGACCATTTTGCCGCTCCTCGGAAACTATGTGATGAGTTTAACAATCTTGTTGTTTGTCAATTATGTTCGCCTATCAGGGCGAGGGTTTCTGTTGCCTGCCGACAAGCTACTGGTATGTTGTTCTCATCTAGTTCATATACCGTTTGTTTCTTATCCTTACTGAACGTTTTTCGTGATTCGTTCCAACGGGCATAGCTCATAATGACTTCGTTGCCTTCGTAGCGGTAAGTCATTTGGAAATAGGGAATCCATTTGTCCACAGTACCGTCCCATTTAGTCGCCGTCTTGCTGATGAGACGGTTCTGTTTGTCGTAAGAGAATTCGTAGCGCATGTGGTTATGCAGGTAGTTACCGTCTTGTTTGTAGATGGTTCTCGATACGACGAGGTTGTTTTTTACTTCTTCGTTAGTGATGAAGTTATCCTGCGCTTTTACTTCAGTGCTGAGGATGTTGATCAATGAGATTGCGGCGAATGCCAATACGTTGAGTACATTCATAGTTTTCATAATGCAGTTTTGTTTTAAAGAGTTATTGTTATCAGTTCTATTTTTATCAGTTAGACGTTGTTCGCAGAGAGGAAAGTTGGACTGTTGGGCTTCTTTTTTCTCGGACAACCATCTGCCTAATATTATTCAAATGGTGTGCCAAACTTTTAAATGATTGATAATCAGTAACTCTTTAATGACTCATTCTGTCCGCTATCGGACAGGTGTCCGCTTTGAATGTCCGAAAACATACAAAATGCCCTGTAAAGCGTCTGATGAATGACATCCATACAGGGCATTTGGGCATTCTATTTTAGGAATAGAATGTTTTGGTAGTATTCGTTAGTTTATACTTACCGTCAATGGATTACGTATTTTTTGTGCAAAATTAGCCATATAGTTATTCCATGCGTTGATATCTTTTATGTCTGCGCGATCCCAACCAAATCCCCAATAATAGACATAATTTGCGTTAGGTTCATAATTACTGATTGCCAGAATATGTCCTTCGGCATTACCATGTTGTTCCTTTTCGTCATTGGTATATTTCACGACTTTTGCCTCTTTAATATCGGTAGGGAAGGCTGCTCCTACAAATACTTTGCCATTGTCAGTACCGGTGGTCGGATCTACATAAGTCATGTAACCGTTGGCTGCATCAGTCTTTACGGCACCATCGTCGTGTAAAACGATGCCAGTTACTATAGGAAGAGATTCTTGAAGTCCCGTATAAGATACCGCTGTACGGTTTAGATGAGAACCGGCATCGAGGGTAATGACACGTGTCTCTATGACATTGCTATCTCCCATTATAGTTAGCGGATTGAATTCTAATTTTACGGTGAAACGTAGCGGGCCGTTGTCCAATACCTCAAAATCTTTGTAACACCAGGGATAAACAATTTCACCATTGTCTATCAAAGCAGCTGTACCTGCACCTAATGTCGGACCTACAGCGTAACAGTCCATACCATAACCGTGATCAATGTGGTAGGAAATAGATTGTAACAGTTCAGAAGCTGCTTGGGGATCTGTTTTTCTCAATTCAGCAGCGCGTGCACGTGCTTCTTTATCTAATTCTTTGGTGTACAAATCTTCCAATATCGGTTCGGAGGTGTTACGTTTTAGGAATAGGTCATAGCCGAAACCTCGTTCACCACTAATCTGCAGAGCAGGCCCGTAGGCGCGGAAGCCTACTAAGTCATTTTCCCAAGCCATGTCGTCCAGACGTTCTGGATATTGACGCCCACAGGTTTTTGCCTCTAAAGGTTGAGGCACTCCTTCTTGAATGGTATAGGTAGATGTACCTTTGGCAACTACTGTTGCAGGGAATATCACTTTATCGTCGTAAGTTATCTGATAGGGTATTTCGGTGCCTTCAGCATCGAGTACTACAATTTGTGCTGTATCAGCCAATTTCAGCCAATTACTAATTTCATCCATGGATACTTCTACCATTTCTGAGCGGTCTATATCCAATGGATTACTGACAGTTACCGTCATGGGTTGATTGTTTGTACAAGCCAATAACATGCAAACCGTTATATAGGATAAGCATAAATTTTTCATATAAAGAAGAGAGATTAATGTTATGATAAATAAGAAAATGGATAATTGAAACGGAAAGAATCCAGATTCAATTATCCATTAACGGGTGTTCCTAAATCAAATTAATTATTTAGGTTGTTTGCCAATGTATGCCAAGATACCGCCATCTACATAGAGGATGTGGCCATTTACGGCATTAGAAGCTTCGGAAGCGAGGAATACAGCAGGGCCTGTCAGTTCCTGTGGATCCAGCCAACGGCCAGCCGGAGTCTTGGCACAGATGAATGAATCAAACGGGTGACGGCTGCCATCCGGTTGTTTTTCACGCAACGGAGCTGTCTGTGGAGTAGCGATATAGCCAGGGCCAATGCCATTACATTGGATATTATATTCGCCATATTCAGAGCAAATATTACGGGTTAACATTTTCAGACCACCCTTGGCAGCAGCATATGCTGATACAGTCTCACGACCCAACTCAGACATCATGGAGCAGATATTAATAATCTTACCATGTTTCTTTTCCATCATGCCAGGTAATACGGCTTTAGATACAATAAACGGAGCGTTCAGGTCAATATCAATTACCTTGCGGAACTCAGATGCTGCCATCTCGTGCATCGGGATGCGGCGAATAATACCGGCATTGTTTACCAAGATGTCGATAGTGCCGATTTCCTTAGCAATGGTAGCTACCAAAGCTTGTACGGCAGGTTCATCTGTTACATCACATACATAACCATGAGCTTTGATACCCTTTTCTGCGTAAGCGGCCATACCTTTGTCTACCAGTTCCTGATTGATGTCGTTGAAGCAGATGGTTGCACCTTGTTCTGCAAAGGCAGAAGCAATTGCAAAACCAATACCGTAGGAAGCGCCCGTTACGAGGGCTACCTTGCCTTCCAAAGAAAAATTCAAATAAGGATTCATAACGTTTAAATATTAAATTATTAAACTTAAGTTTATTTCAAATCTGTTATTTTCGAGAGATCTTGGTCACCGTAATCCAGGTTTTCACCACCCATACCCCAAATGAAAGTATAGTTATGGGTAGCTGCTGCCGAGTGAATGGACCATTCAGGTGAGAGGACAGCTTGTTCGCCTCGCATCCACAAGTGTCGCGTTTCTTCTATTTCTCCCATAAAATGACATACCGCATGTTCTTCAGGTACTTCAAAATAGAAGTAAGCTTCCATACGGCGGCTATGTACGTGAGCAGGCATGGTATTCCATACACTGCCGGGTTTTAGTTCCGTCATGCCCATCTGTAACTGACAGGTAGGTAATATCTGACTAACAAGCATTTTGTTAATGCAGCGGTGATTGGCCCCTTCGAGCGAGCCCATTTCGGCCGTAATGGCATCTTGTTTTGTCACCTTACGGTCTGGATAATTGCAATGGGCAATGGTAGAATTGAAGTAAAATTTGGCAGGACGGGAAGAGTCGAGACTTTCAAACGTTATTTCACGATTGCCTGATCCCAAATAAAGAGCTTCTTTGTAGTCTAATGAAAATACAGTGTTATTAGCTTTTACTATACCAGGGCCACCTACATTGAATATGCCTATTTCCCGGCGAGTTAAAAAGTAGGGAGTTTTTAGTGGGGCGATAGTTTCCAAAGACAATACTTCACCTGCCGGCATCGCACCACCCACTACCATCCGATCATACATGGAATACACCATGTTTACTTCGTTTGGAGAGAAAACTCTTTCAATCAGAAAGTCGCGGCGAATGCGTCGGGTATCATAGTCCTTTGCATCTTCTGGATGCGCGGCATAGCGGATTTCATAGTTTGTCTTCATAGAACTGACTGCTTTTATTTCCTTAAATCTATGTTGTACGAGTCTCCGTTTGCGTACACGATACAAATGTAGCAAAAGAAAACGGACTCTACTTACTTTTTTGTATTTATTATTTTAATATTGTACAAAACTTAGAAGTTGATGTCTACTTCTACAGGGCAATGGTCTGAACCATAGATGTCGGTATGTATCTTGGCCTCGGCGAGTTTTTTACACAGGCGGTTGGACACTAAGAAGTAGTCGATACGCCAGCCTGCATTCTTTTCACGGGCGCGAAAGCGGTAGGACCACCATGAATAGATATCCCGCTGGTCAGGGTAGAAGTAGCGGAAAGTATCAGTGAAGCCGCTCTCAAGCAGGGTGGTGAACTTGGCGCGTTCTTCATCGGTGAAGCCTGCGTTGCGGCGATTGGTTTTGGGATTCTTCAAGTCTATTTCCTGATGGGCTACGTTTAGGTCGCCGCACACAATGACTGGTTTCTTCGCATCGAGTGCCAGAAGGTAGGCACGGAAATCGTCTTCCCACGTCATGCGGTAGTCCAAGCGGCGTAACTCGTCTTGCGAGTTGGGAGTATAGACGGTGACAAGGTAGAAGTCTGGCATTTCTAACGTGATGACACGTCCTTCCTTGTCGTGGTGTTCGATGTCAATGCCGTAGCTGACGTTCAGCGGTTGGCAGCGTGTGTAGATAGCCGTGCCCGAATAGCCTTTCTTTTCGGCATAATTCCAGTAGGAGGTATAGCCTTCGAAGGGTAGGTTCAGTTGGCCTTCCTGCATTTTGGTCTCTTGCAGACAGAAGAAATCGGCGTCAAGCCGGTGAAAAGCTTCGATGAAGCCTTTATCTTTACAGGCACGGAGCCCGTTAACATTCCAGGAGATGAATTTCATATTTTGATGATGTTATTAATTTATAATTTTACAAACATAACAAAAATACGCCGATAAACCATCGGAGCAGGCAAAAAAATGTTGTCGCAGGCCGTGCGATGTACGCTCTTCGGGGAATTTTTGTAATTTTGCGTTCCGATTAATCTTTACAGTACACGGTACATAGAAATGATAAAGACACTCAGCAAAAATGCCATTATCGGTTATCCGGCCGGTATCATTACCGGTATCACGTATGGACTGAACCCTCTGTTCGCCGTCCCTCTGATGAAGGAAGGTGCTTCGATTGAATCCATTCTTTTTTTCCGCTATGTCATCGCGGTGCTGTTCTTGGGAGTATTTCTTCTGCTACGCAAGCACAGTTTCCGTGTTTCATGGAAGCAGGCGGGCGTGCTGCTTGCGCTGGGACTGCTCTATACGACCAGCAGCCTTACCCTGTTCGAGGCATACAAATACATTGCTTCAGGGCTGGCCACGACTATCATCTTCCTCTATCCGGTCTTGGTGGCCATCATCATGGTCTTTCTGAAGGTAGTTCCTTCGTGGCCAGTGTGGCTCTCTATCGGCCTGACGTTTGTGGGAGTTGCCATTATGACACAGAACGATGCTTCGCAGGCGGTTGATCCGACAGGTCTTCTGCTTTCCTTTGCCTCGGCTTTGGTGTATGCGCTGTTCATTGTCATCATTAATCGGAGCAAGGTCATCGGTAACATTTCGAACAGCCTCCTTACCTTTTACGCTCTTTCGGTAGGTACTTTCGTCTTTTTGGGCAAGATTGCAATGTCGGATACAGGGGTAACAACCGGGCTGACGGGCCACACGGTCTGGTTGAACTTGGTGGGACTCGCCGTACTGCCCACCATTGTGTCTACCGCCATGCTGGCTATTGCCACCCGCAATATCGGGGCGACTAAGGCTTCCGTGCTTGGTGTTTT
Organism: uncultured Bacteroides sp.; assembly: GCF_947632445.1. Lineage (GTDB taxonomy): Bacteria > Bacteroidota > Bacteroidia > Bacteroidales > Bacteroidaceae > Bacteroides. Next base: position 58,849 of record NZ_CANRPM010000003.1, read on the forward strand.
CGAACCTGTCACGGCCATCTTGGTGGGGACATTCGCTTTCGGCGAAGTACTTACGACGAATATCGTCATCGGCATTCTGATTTCGATGGCAGCCATCACGTTTATGATTGCCATGACCAAGCGATGAACAACTCTGCCTTTTATACGGAGGAGTACTCTATATGAAAAGTAGAAATTGATGTTATAGCTGCTCCAGTGCTTCCCAGTCAATTTCTGGTTCATTACCCGTTGGCTTGCAATGGAACTTTGTTCTCATCGGAACAGATTCGTTGAAGAAGCCTCCCATTTTCAGGTAAAACCGGTTATCTTTCGTATTTCCACCTTGATAGTCAAGGCGTACTTTGGCACTGGCCGTTGCATCGTGTGTGAATACGGCATCAGTGAGCCGGGTCCATTTACCCTCTTTGCTGCGTGCCCATTGGTTACCGAAGTAAACTTCACGCGACAAGTATCCTTGTTCTGGATTGAAATTCTCGAGGAAGCTGTGAGGACGTTTGTACCATGTGTCGGTCATGGGGCGCAAGAAACTGGCTATCAATTTCCATTCTTTTTCATCTGTGGCATAGAAGTAGGCGGTGTAAGTGGTGTTCCCTTTTCCGTCCGGTTTGACTTGCATCAGGAATTTGTATGTATTGCCGGCCTTCCAAGGATATTTCAAATAGCTTTGTCCTCCCGAACCTTCGTTGCCAAATTCACCGATATGTACATTCTTTCCCTGGCGTAACAATCTAATCTTTTGGTCGTCAGGAATCTTTTTAGGGTCTTGTGTGTCAAAAGGACTCCAAACGGAGAAAAGAATGCGGCGTTCTGTAGTAGAGTTGTATTGCATTCCGAAATAACCTTCACCGAAGCCGGCTGCCATATAGTAACTGTGCATCGTTTCACCTTCTCGGGGTACTGTGATTTCATTGTAGAACCATTCGGTGTTGCCTTCGGGCAATGTATATCCCATATGAACGGAAGGACCGCGGCGTCCCCAATAGTCCGAGAAGTCTTTCACATAATTACTTTCGCCCGTAACATTGTCTGCTATCAAATGCTTGATTTCTCCGAAGCTCTTGCCTTCTTTAGTCACACCTTGCAAGTCGATGCGCACATACCCTGCCTGGCGTATATCAATGCTCCCTACAGGTACATTGGTGAAATCGTCTGATTGCAGTTTGACTGTGAAACTTTTTTCCCCATAACTGACTTTGATTTCAGAATGTCCTTTGGCATAAAGAGACAAATCAGTTGTAGTAGGTTGATGCAGATAGAAGTAAATGCTAACGACACTTTTAGGATTAGTCCAGTGAGCAACTCTATCCTGGGTTATTCGGGCACCGTCTTGCTGGTGGGTTACATAACCGTTTCCGGAAACTCCGATAACAAGTGGTTGAAACTGTCCGAATGCGGTGGTGCATAGTAATAATGCAAATAGGCATGATAGATTTTTCATGTGTGATGTCATTGATTGGTTTTATACGTATTTTTGAGATTTAGTTCCATTGTTTCCAGTCATATTCCGCTTCCACCTGTTTTTCCACATCATCGGGTAGTGAAGGGAAGAAGTCGATGCCTGTGATGCGTTCCACCTGGTCGACAGAGTTGATGTAGCTGTCCAGCGGATGGTTGCCCGAAGTATTCTTGTAGATGAAGCCGATGGCACGGGGAGGGCGACTGTCGGCACACAGAATGACCTTAAAGAAGGCTTCCGGCACAGTTATCTTGTGTTCTTTTCCGATGAGGCGGTATTTCTGACTGTAAAGAATGGGGCCGCAGGCGATGTAGATGCGTCCTTCCTGTTCAGCCCACACGCGGCAGCGGTCTTCCAGCTCTTTCCAGTCGCCTCGGTTCAGGTTGTGGTGCTGGGGACAGATGTTGGTCATGTAGAAACTCTCCTGCATGGCTCGCCAGTGCCAACGATTGTCGGCGGCGGGACACATGTGGCCGCGATCCCAGCCTGAACCTTTGTAGTCGTCGGTAGAGACGGCTTCGCTTTCGGGCAGGTCGGGGTCAGGCAGAAACTTGTCCGTGCGGCTTTCGCGCTCCACCAGCTTGTCGCGGTTCAGCTCCCACGCTACCCAGTTGGGCAGGTTCAATGTACGATTATAAGATACCGTATATCCTTTCCGTTTCAAAATGGTTTCGTTTACGCCTTTTAATGGGGTGGGAATTTCGAGGCCTTGGGCGACGGACGGGCTTGTCAGTGCTTCGGGTTTTTCTGTCTGCGCGGCGGACTTTATGCTTTGAGGCAGGAGGTCGGGGCTGACAAACCTCGATTGCCGGACGTTATTCAGTAGGCCGTAACCGATGAAAGCGGCACACACCAGCAGGATGAGATAGAGAAGGCCTTTGGATCCTTTCTTCTTTGCTTTTCTTCTTGCCATAAGAATTTGTAATAGGTCTACTATCGGACAAAAACTGTCAGCTGTTCGGTTGCGAAGTTACGCAACTTTCTTCACTCTCACAACCGAACGGCGTATTATCATCGCAGGCCCATCCGTGTTTTTCTGAAATAGCACTTTCAGGGATTTCTCGTGTTGGCTTACTTTGATGACAAGAGCCGATGTCGTTGGGGAGTTTGACTCCTTTTTGCTCCGTCTTTGTTTGAAAGGGCGGCCGCTGAAAAACAAAAACTCCGACGGTTCGTGAGGGAACAATCGGAGCTTTTATTCGTTGGACTACCAAGATTCGAACTTGGACAAACAGAACCAAAACCTGTTGTGCTACCATTACACCATAGTCCAAACTATCGGGTGCTTTCTGTTAAAAAGCAGTGCAAAGATAGAGGTTCCGAAAATAGTTTCCAAATATTCGGCTGCTTTTTTCAGAGGCTTTGTCGATTTGTCCTGTCCTTCTGGCAGTATCAGGCCTTAGAAAAATCGGGCCGGTCATCGAACGGACTGCGGAAGTTGAAAATCAAGTAATCCTACCCTATTTATTGCTATTTCCACTCGCTATTCCCTTACTCCGTCACGCAGCACTTTCTGAAGTCTTGACGCAGTGCTGCGTGAGGGTGTCATGCAGTGCTTTATGAGGAGGAGATGAAGCACATCGTCAGAGGGTCAGTAAGCACTTCGTCAGGCAGGAAGGGTCTGTCCGTGAAGAAAAACGGAAAAAACACGAAAGTGCTTATTCCGTGCCTTCTTACAGTCTGTACCTAAATATATCAGTCAGCCTTATTTAGTAATCCTATAAAGTAACGACGCAAAACGATCCAATCGTAGTAAGGGCCCTCGGCGGCAGCAAGAGGCAGGTGCACTTCGCATTCATTGTGGAGCAGCTTCACAAGCACATCGCCCGCTGCATTGCGAAAGAAAATAAGTTGCAGATTAGCGGCCATCGGCGAAACGCGATAGTCTTGCCATGCCAAGTGGAACCTCTCAATATCTGCTTCACGACCGTCACACCCCTCTACTCTCATCAGGGCAAGCAAACGGATAAGATGGGTATCGTGCCCAAAACGAAGATCTGCACAAGGTTTTCCTCCCGCAATAGCCCGATCGGCACTCTCTATAATATTACGCAACAATGCTGTTGCCTGACGAGGCATCAGTCCTTTGTTGAGCGGAGCAGCAGCATTGCACACGTACATACGGGCATTTACCACCTTCCACAGGCTCATCAGTTCATTATAGGTGAAGAGGTCAAAAAAAGCAACATCTTTCAGGTGGTCGCAGTTCTGCATGTCAATGGCAATCCAATAAAGGTCTTCCATCAGTCCCCGCTCCTGTGCATAGGACATGTGAACGGACGGAGTGACCAAAGCTTTCACAAAACGTTCCGGTTGTATCTGCTCGCGCGCGAAACGGTTGAAATCAGTCCGCCACACCGCCGTATCGGAACAGAAAGCCTCGGCTTCGGGCGACGTGTAGGCTATGTAATCCATGTAACGCTGATAGGCCCGACGACTGACGCGCAACTGCGGATTCTGCTCTTTTAAACTTTCAGTGAAATAACTCATGCTCATAACGCAACGTAGTGACGTGGATGAACGGGCATCGACCACTGCACTGTCGGTAAAGACCGATGGAAATGATGTAAACATACGGCAGGCAATATCATGATGCTGACGTTCGCCCAGCGGCGTAATGTTACCGCTGCGTCCACGAACATCTTCCCACACCCGATGTAGGCGTCCGCAGACATCTTTGCCCAGCGGCGTAAGTGCACGTATTGCGGCCAGCGAGTCGAATACATCGACCACTCGCTTGTAATGTACGTCGTCGGTGCGCCAGCGGGAGCCGTGTCGTCCGTAATGTGAGATGTAAAATGCCTCAAAACCGGCAGGAGGCGGTGTCTGAGCAATAGTCGGGGCCGGATAAGCGAAATAAATACTCCCCAGTTCTTCGTTGGTGGGCCTCAGTTGTGCAGTGGCCATCCCCACTGCACATACGCATACATATAGAAAGGAAACAATTCTGTTCAAAACATATCAGGAATTAAAGTTTATTTATCTGACTACCACGACGTTTGTCGAAGCCTTCTGTTTCAACAACTCACCGGAAGCCGCCACAGGCCGGGTGTCTCCCCACATCAAGCGGGGGTTACTGATAAAGATATCACTGGCCGTATCAATATAGAAACCATAAATTTTGTCGTTCACAAAACCTTCACCCACACAGGGTCGCTTGTCATATACACCACCCGGATAATCCGTCCGTTTCAATAATTGAATATCAATATTGTCAAAATAGATATGATTTACCTTACTGGGCACATCTCCACCGACAAACACACCGTTTTCGCTGATGCACTTCACATTGGAGAACCAGATGTGGCTTACTTCACCACAACGCCCTTCAGTGGCTCCTTTAGGAAACCGCCAACCGGCATCCTTATGGTCACCCACAGCACGAGGATAGGAAGTCACATAAATCGGCTCAGCCTTACCCCACCACACATCTGACCATAGATAACAATCAACAATCATATTGTCAAACACCACATTCGTTACAATACCTTCATCACGATTCTGAATGCCAATGCCACGATTGCTGTCACGAATGATACAATTATTAAATAGAACATTATTGATAACATCCATATTTTCGGAACCGATTTTAATAGCGCAGGAACGAGATGTCATAGTACAGTTGGTCACAACAATATCTTCACAAGAACCGTATTCCTCGAATTCACGACGGTTTTTCAGGCAAATGCAGTCATCGCCAGACTCGATGTGGCAATTAGCGATGCGCACGTGGCGCGAATGATCCACATCGATGCCATCACCGTTGCGTATCTTCAGATTGTTTCGGATACTGATGCCATCTATCACCGCATCCTTACACCCGATGAGATGGACCGTCCAATAGGGACTGTTGCAAAGGGTGACATCGCGGATAACCAGCCGATTGATAGCTTCCAGCGTCAACACATGAGGACGTGGGTCGAAATTTGTCACCGGTTTCAGTTCGTACGAATCGTCCAGCTCCTTGCCCATAAAGGCGACACCATTGCCATCGATGGTTCCCATTCCGGTAATAGAAACTTGCTCTAAATTCTTTCCACTAATCCACATCATGCCTTCTCCATGGTTTTTGCGGAAAGCACTTTCTGTATAGACAGACTCATCGGGATTAGCCAGCAGGCGTGAATTGGCCTCCAAGTGTAATTCCACAAATGATGACAGCTTGAAGGGACTGCACAAGAAAGTATGCTCGGCAGGCACCAGTACCTGTCCGCCGCCAGCCTGTGTACAGGCGTCAATAGCAGCCTGAATAGCAGTTGCATCATCCGTCTGACCGTCGCCTACCGCGCCAAAGTCCATAATATTGAATACGTTGTCCGTCTGTTTCTGTCCTCCGCAGGCAGTCAGCAACAAATAACAGAAAACGAAAAAGATGTTTTTAATTCCCATATCCTATAACAATGATTAATGATCCATTTTCAATTATCTTCTTATCACCTCTGGCGGGCAATCCTCTGACAAACTGCCCCATTCCCGATTGGGTTTAGGCCCCATTTCCAGCTCCAACGTACCGCCTTTCATAATGTCGGCATGGTCTATGTAGTTTTTGGAATAAGGCTGTCCGTTCAATGTAGCACGCTGGATATAGATATTCTGCTCTGAAGCCCCTTTAGCCTGAATGGTAAACAGCCGGCCTCCTTCCGGTTGGAGTGTAACGGACGGAAAAGAAGGGCTGGCCAACATATAGTAGGGCGTACCCGGACAAACGGGATAGAAGCCCATAGCCGCAAAAACATACCAAGCTGACATCTGTCCGGCATCGTCGTTTCCGCCCAATCCGCCGAGTGTATTATGATATTCCGTATCCATAATGTGGCGGACGGCCCGTTGCGTTTTCCAAGGCTGCCCAGCATAGTTGAACATGAAAGCAATCTGATGGCAAGGTTCGTTACCATGCCAGTAACGGCCCTCAGAAAACATAGAATCAAGCTTGGCAATATAACTATCCTTGCCTCCCATTTGTTCCATTAGGCCGTATGGATCTTGAGGTACATACCACGTATAGTGACAAGGAGCACCTTCGGTAATAAAGCGTGTAAAACGGAATGCATTGTTCTCATCCAAGAAGGATCCGTCAGCCCGGCGTCCTTGGACATAACCGGTACGAGAATCAATAACGTGTCGATAATTACGGGCACGTTCCATTAAAGCATTATAGTCATCCGTTTTCCCTAATACAGCCGCAATCTGTGCTAACGCAAAATCGTCATAGGCATACTCCAAAGTACGTGACACCTGCTCGCACGTATGGAACGCATCGGGCACACTGTCCTCCAGAGGAATATAGCCATACTTTAGATAAGAGTCGAGCGCACGTCGTCCCATGCCGTTACGATATTCATCCAAAGAGGCAGGACACTCAAATGCGTTCTTCCGTAGCCCTTCGTATGCCTTACCAATATCAAAGTCCCGGACTCCTTTGCTCCATGCATCGGCTACCACCGACGCCACATGGTCGCCAATCATAGCTGATGTATAACTGTTCCAGCAGGGGAAAATGGGCATCCAGCCACCTTGTTCATACTTGCAAACCAATGACTGCATCATCTCGCTGCCCTTCTGAGGAGTAATCAGATTGACCAGCGGATGCAAGGCTCGATACGTGTCCCACAAGCTGTAGTCATCGTAATAGGTCTGTCCCTCCTCTGTCTGCATGATTGAATTTCCGGTTGCGAAAGCCGGATAGCGACCGTCTACATCGTTGAACGTGCGTGGCAAGAAGCTGGCCCGATAGAAAGCACCATAGAACTTGGCCAGCGCTTCTTCGTCCTTGGTTTTCACCTGAATGAGGTTGAAACGCCGTTCCCAAATATCCGTCAATTCACGCCGTACCTGTTCAAAGTCCCAATGAGGTATTTCCGTCTGTAAATTCAGTTCCGCACCGTTCTCGTCTACAAAGGAAGAAGCGGCCTTCACCAATACCTCTTCTCCAGCTTTCACCTCGAAAGCCAGATAGGCTCCAATTGCCGGGCGACCCTCTAATTCCGAGGAGGCATCGAACAACGAATCTGCCGCAAAGGTTCCATAACCACTTATCTTTTTCTGAAGCTCTACCACAAAGTGTCCGCTAAAGCCTGTCGGTTCTCCCCAACCCTGATAAATGCGATGCACAGGGTTATAGCCATAAATACGGCCGTTCACCGTATCGATACGCACGAAGCCCTGCCCTTCATCACTGTTGGGAGTCACTATCAGATAGGCATTACCTGCTTTCTGATAGGTGAAACGGAAAAGAGCCGTATGCGAACGGGCCGTCAGTTCCGCCCAAATACCTTCATCGGGCAGGGCAACGGCATAATAGGCTGGCGTAGCCACTTCATCAACATGCGAAAAACGTGTGGCGCGGGCTTCAGCCCCACAACGCAATATGCCATACAGCGGCATCAATGTCATGGAGCCATAGTCCTGCGTACAGCCACCCACAATCCAATGAGAATTGCGAAAACCCTGAAAAAGACTATCCCTATAATAATAAGGAGCTATACACTTCTTTTCAAAGTCTTGGGTTTGAGGTGTCCAGAAATTCATACCGTTGGGTTCGAGAACAGCAGGCAAAGTCTGTCCGTACTCTTCAGTATTCTTGCCAAACATACCAGCAGTCTTCGTTGTACTGGCAGCTGTTCCCACCCGTGTATCCACGTATGACAGACGCGACATTCCGGCAGGTACATCGGTACACCCTGCATGGAAACACAGGCAGAACACAACCACCCCTATCTCTGTAATCACGGACTTTCTCATAACTTGATATATATTTTCTTCTTATACAACGGATAACCAGCCGCCGCCATCAGCAGCATGAACAACAACGAATAGACGGCAGAAGCCAAATAAGGATTGACCACCAGCGAGTGGATGATATTATAGACTGGCGGCTTGACACCCGTAGCACTAATCACGATGGCAAGGACTTCACTCAGCACATACAGGAACAGCGGGTTGACACCGAATACTTCGAAGAAGCGACACCAACACTGTTTATCTTTATAGTCAATAAAGTACATCAACGTGGCTTGGAGCATAGCTGCCAGTCCGCAAGTAGTCAAAGCAAATGTGGGTGACCAGATACGCTTGTTAAGCGGAAAAGCCTCGGTCAGCAGAAAGCCGACAGACATCATCAGGAAACCCACCACAAAAAGCCCGATAAACTTCTTTCCCAGTGTATCGGCCTCCATAATCAGACGCCCACAACAAAAGCCTATCAAAGTATGGGCTATGGAGGGCAGGGTACTGAACAATCCTTCAGGGTCAATAAAGCTCTTTTGATACAGATGACCGGATCCCAACACAGCACGATCGATCATAGAAAGCAGGTTGGTCTCATCGAATACATACCCATTAGCAGTCAACAAAAAGATACCATATCCCACTAACAGTACCCCAGCTATCCACCCCATCCACTTATGGGGAACATACAAGGCCAAGAAAGAAGCGGCACAATAGCAAATGGCAATGCGTTGCAATACGCCTGTCAGCCTTAAGTGGGCAAAGGGCAGAAAATCACCCTCACAGATATGTTCAAGCCAATGGATGGCAATGCCGATCAACAGGATGATCAAAGTACGTTTCAGTATCTTCCGCACAACAGTCCCTGATGGCTTAAATTGGAATTTACGAAGCGCTATGTAGGCCGATATTCCCATGATGAACAAGAAGAAAGGAAATACCAAATCGCAGGGTGTCATACCATTCCATGCTGAATGGCGCAATGAGTCGTACGACAGACGTCCTCCCGCATTGTTCACCACAATCATCCCTGCCACGGTAATTCCTCGCAGCACATCAAGCGACAACAATCTTTTTTCCGGCAAAACCTCCGTCATGGTCTTTTTCTTTACAAATTAATCGTTCTGTACCAGTTTGATGGCTTTCTTGGCCAACTCAATGCAATCGCCTTCGGGTTCGGTCGTATAGGGATTCTTAGCCAGCGTCCAAGGTTCCTCCATAGCATAATAGTCCAGTTTCACTTCAGGCTTACCGTCCAGCTGATCTTGCAAGGTCTTCCAATAGGCCGACCAACGCATGTAGTAGAAGTCACGCAGGATACCGTTCCACTCCTTGTGGGCATAGTCGCGCAAGCCGCCGTCGTCAGCACAGGTACGGTTACCCCAAGTGGTAATCTGCACACGTGCATTCCATTCGTAGAGGTCTTTCTCTTCGGGTGTATTACCCTGCTTGCGGGCTTGCTGAATCCAACGACCTACACGGAACTCACTGCGCGTACCCAGCAGGCTGTCCTGCATCAGCAGCAAGGCGAGAAATCGTTTGGAGTCGCGGGCAAAGCTCCGTTTGTCGAAGCTCTCGAAGTCGGCCACAGTACGGTTATAGACGATACGGGCCTCATCGGAAACGGCCTGGCGCACCATGTCGACCAGATCGTACTCAAAATTATTGTTGCCACGATATTTGTCGGCCACATCCACCATCAGGGCGGCTGCTTCGACCGTTACGGTGGGGTCATAATAATTCTGCATCTTCGACCAGCTACTGGCTTGGAAGTTGTTCAATGTGGGACGTCCGCAGAAGATGGACTCGTGAGGCCCCTGCTGGTTATTGCCGAAAGGACAATTATAAATAGAGTTGGCCAAAATCATCCAAGTTTGCTCAATTTTGTCGTCGCGTATGCCATAGCGGGCAAAGACATAATCCTTCAGCCATTCTTCTTTGGTGAATTTCTGAGGTCGCCAAGGCAGTTCACACATCAGCTCAAACATCACGGGATTGTTTTCCGAACCTTCCATCGTCAGGCCGATACCTTTCAGATGGGCCGCCAGCGGATTATTCTTGGTCAGATAGAAGTTATTGAGCAGCTGATCCATACGCCCGTGCAGACCGACGTTACCACCAAAGTTCTCGAGCATACAGAACAGCCAATCGTGCTGCTCGTAGCCTTTATCGCGCTTCCATATGGAAGGAATACCCCACATGGGACGGCATTCGCTGAAAAGGTCCAGGATAAGCAGGTCTCCATTGTTCAAGTTCTTAATCATCTCGGGACGGGGATTCTCCGTCCATCCTTGTACCACCCAGACGGCCTTCGAATTTACTTTCTTCATTTCGAACATCACAGCCTTTCCTGCCGCATCGAAATCTACCTCGTCAGCGTTCTCCAATTCATGGAAAGGATCCATAGAATAATAGTCTGCCTTGCCAAAAAGTTTCTGCTGTTCACTATAATAGAGGGAAGCTATTTCACTGTAACGGGAGTCGGCAGGTTGCAGGAATGCAGGGCGGGTGAATCCGTTCCACAATTCCGGTCTCTCAATATCAAGGCCCATCTTTTCATCAGCATTATGAGGTATCATGCCACTATAACCAGGGAAAACAGGCTTGATGCCGTATTCCTTCATCCGCTTCAGGATTTTCTTCTGCAAATCCTCCCGTTGGGCGTACCAACTGTCAGGATTGGGCCCTCCCCAGCCTTCCAGATTGTTCATGGCCCACCAAGCCAGGAAGGCCGGGCCGGCAATGAAGCGGTTCACCTCGTCGCTGCGATAACCCAGCTTCAGAAGCATGTTACGCCATACGCATTCCATACCAACAGCCGCCAAGGGTAGGTTGATGCCATGCAGAGCCATCCAGTCGATTTCCTTCTCCCAACGTTCCCAGTCCCAGAAAGCCATGGAATAGGAATAGGTGCAATAATTGAAATCGTAACGCAAGCTCAAATCCGTCTCCTTGCGTAGCTTTTCCTTAATGGGTGGCAACACATCGGGCAACTTGGCCTGCATGCCATTCCAGGTAAGATGAATACCCGCATAATATTTCAAATACCAATTGAGTCCCGTAGCAATATTGACGTAAGTATTACCGCGTACCACAACTTTCTTACCTTTCTGATCAAGTTCAAAGAAATCTTTGTCACTCTTCTTCAATTCAATGACAAACTTGTGCGATGCTCCCTTATCTATTCTTTCAAGCAATCCATCAATAGGGTTGGCAAACATTTGAACACTCCACACGGATATTAACAGGATAAGTATACTAATTTTTTTCTTCATAATGCTATTTCTATTTATACAACAAATATAGAGGCTTTCGTCTATCTATAAGTAGAAAATAGAAAAGTTTAGGAAGAATATAGTCCAATCCGCAACCTAAGGGGAAAACATCCCTTTAATCCTTCTTAAATCCGCTACTGGGCAAATAACCAAAAAACTCCTTAAAACATTTAGTGAAATACTTAGGATCATTGAATCCTACAGCATAAGCAGCTTCGGAGACATTAATATCGCCTCTTCTTTCTTGGAGCATTCGATGGGCTACATTTAATCGATAATTTTTCATAAACTGTCCGATAGGTTGTCCCACCAATGCTTGCATTTTATTGTTTACCAGTGTTTTGCTGTATCCCATATCACGTACAAAACACTCCAAATTATATTCTGAATCTGCGTAATGTTTCCCCATCAGCTCAATCGCTTTATTAACAAACTGTTGATCTCTAGATCCTTCCTTTATATGCAATTCACTAACATTACCGCTGACAGAGAATCTTTTCTTGTAACGGTTCCTAAGATTAAGAATATTTCGAATACGCAACAAAAAGACCTCTTCATCAAAAGGCTTGCAAATATATTCGTCAACTCCAATCTCAAAACTCTTCTTTTCTTGTACATCCGAAGAAATAGCCGTAAGCATCAAAAAAGGGATATGAGATGTAAGTAAATTATCTTTTATACGGCGTGAAAACTCCATACCATCCATAACCGGCATCATCAGATCGCTCACTATCAAATCCACGGAATGCTTTTGTACAATCCGAAGCGCTTCTTCCCCATTCTCCGCCTCAAGAAAACGATAATTCTTCGACAGCAAAGAACAGACATAGGCACGCATATCCCGATTGTCTTCCACAACAAGAATAGTTTCTTTATGTGCGCTCCCAGCCAAACCTTCCTGCGTTGTTTCCTTCTTGACATCAGAATCAACATTAGCAGAAGAAATTTCATGCCCAGCCTGCAACAAGGGGAGTAATATTCGAAAAGAAGCTCCACGCCTCTGATTGTTACGGGCAAAAATGATTCCACCGTGCAGTTCGATGATTCGCTTACACAAAAAGAGTCCTATGCCTGTACCGCTTTGCCCAAAGGACGAATGTCTGTCACCAACCTTAGACTGAAAAAAACGATCAAAGATCTTATCCATATCCGCTTCAACAATTCCAGATCCTGTATCGCATACATTAATATAAAGTTGCGGCCCCTTTTCCCACCTTTCGGAATAGCAGCAACGAACACATCAATTCGTCCATTTTCCAGTGTAAACTTAATGGCATTAGCCACTAAATTAACCAAGACCTTACGCATATAGGCCACATCTATCATTACATAAGGATGAGCAATATGGGTATATAAACAAATCTCAATGCCACGCTCCTGCGCAAATACCTTAAACGGTAACAACAGCTCTGAAACAAAGTCAACAAAATTACATGTTTTCCGATCTAAAATTACTTTATTCATATCCAGCTTCCGAAAGTCCATCAACTCGTTCACCAATGAAAGCAAATAACCGGAATTGCGTTCTGCAATCTGCAACTGAGCCTTTACATCTTCATCTTCAATAACTTTTAGGGCATGCTCAATAGGGCCATGAATCAATGTTACAGGCGTTCTGAATTCATGAGTAATGTTCGTAAAGAAGGTTATTTTCTCTTCCGTTGCCTCTTTTACCTGTTCAGCCATCACTTCCAATTGTTTGTTTTGCACAGCCAATTCTTGGGTGCGCTCTTCTACTTTTTGTTCGAGTTCAGCCTGTTGCTGACGATAACGCTTCACTTTTCTGTGATAAAACGCCCAAACCAACGCTCCCGATGCCAGTAAGAGGGTTAAATAAAACCAAACCGTTTTATAAAAATAAGGAATGATGTGTACTTTAACTTCGGTCACATGTTCCGACCATTGTTCCATTTCATTGGTGGCACAAACCTGCAATACATAATCTCCAGGAGGTAAAGCTGTATATCTGATGACACAATCTCCCGGTCTTGTTTCGTTCCATTCCCTTTCATACCCCTTCATCCGATACGAAAAACGAATGCGATTGCTACATGCATAATCTCCCGTTGTCACCCTTATCGAAAAACGACTTTCTTTTTCATGCAAGGTAATCAATGGAGCTTGTGTAATACTGCGATCCAGATAGTTGCCACTTGATGGATAAATCAGGTTACCCGCTACGGTTAAAGAGGTCAATTTAACAATACGGTCCGTATGAGATGGAGTGATTTCTTCAGGCCTGATAATCAATATCCCCATATTAGTCGCAACATAAATTTGGTCATATTTGGACGAATAATGAATGCCATTCCAAGAATATTGTGTGAACGGCAAGCCGTCACCTGCCGTATAATTCGTAAACGACATCGTCATTATGTCCAATTTACAAAGCCCTTCATGAGTCATCATCCACAAATTGCCTTGTCCGTCCTGTGTCATACCAATAATTGTATTATCCGGCAATCCATTCCGAACAGTATAATTCGTAAACTCGAAATGTCCTCTTTCATCCTCCGAAACCTTATACAATCCACTACCATTACCGCCTAACCACAAAGTACCATCCTTGTCTTCTAAAATACTATTGAATTTCTCTAATGTCATTGATTCCGGCTCATTCAATTTATATTTGAAATAGGTATATCTAACGTTTTTATGTGATTTGGCATACGAAAATAGATCCAGCATCAACAATCCACGACTTGTACCTATCCATAAACGTCTCTTTTTATCTACGTAAAGCGCCGATATCATCTCAAATTCATTGTCGATGCCATCAAAAAGAACCCGTTCAAACGTTTTCGTATGTTTATCATAAAACAATACTCCCCGTGTAGAACCAAACCATATCCCTTCATTAATAACATCTTCGCATGCACTACTGATAAAATCTCCATTCAATGTTGCAAACTCATCACGCGTATAACGTCGGAAATTCCGGTTCCCTTTCACATTCAAATCCAACTCATTGATTCCGACTCCCCATGTATATGCCCACAAATGATGATCCGAATCAATCAAAAGACCATTTATTGTATTATTGGTGAGTGAGCTTGGATCGTTCGGTACAAACACATAACGTTCACATGCTCCGGTTTCCAGGTTCCAACGAACCAAACCTCTCTCCAACACACAAACCCATAAATGTCCATCCCGATCTTCGCGTATGGCATTAACCGGGAAATTTTCTCCAACGGCAGATACGTCCTGAACCGGGCACCATAATCCCGTTTGAAGACGTTTGGGGGAAAGCAGATTAAGCCCTCCCGTTTCTGTTCCTAACCAGATCGTTTCGCCCGACGTATAAATACAATCTATTGCATTACAATTGATGGTTCCACTTCCTTGAGTCCGATTTTGGCGAATAAAAGAGAAAGAATCCGTTTCGCGATGATAAACATTTATTCCATTCAACGTGGATACAACAATATGCCCTTGCCCCGTCATTTTTATGTCCGTTATATATGCCTGACTTAACATGCCTGGGCGATGAGTCGAATAACGATACCGCTGCATTTGACGGGTCGTTTCATTATATTTAAACAAGCCCCTATTCGTTCCAATCCACAAGAAATTACCATCCTCAAGCATACAAGAAATTCTCCAGTCTTCGCTGAAAGGAACCAAATCATCCGATAAAGTTTTTTTCTCCAATAGATGTCCCGGTCTCTTTTCAAGTACATATACCTGATTATCCAGTCCTGCACAAATACGATTTCCAACATCCATCACGGCTTTAACAGGAGAAGAACAGGGCTCTTTCAAACAATAATAATTACCGACTTTTCCTGTTTCGTCCCACTCTACACACCACAAACTATTTCCACAAGAAATCCATAAATTCCCTGCTTTATCCTTATAAAGAGAATGAATATATCCATCAGCCAATTCTCGCAGCGTATCATTTAATAAAGAATAGGAGTCAATAATGGCATAGGCATTCAAATCAATAACTTCAAGCCCTCCTTCAGATCCGATCCACAGCCGGCGAAAATTATCCTCACAAAGCGTATGTACATAATCGTTTTTCAATTTTAATGGCTGCGTCTGTGTATTAATACTCATAACCTGGTATCCGTCATATCTTCCAATGCCATTATGAGTCGCCATCCATATAAAACCCTCTGAATCACAGAGAATATCATCTACAAAACTATGAAGAGCCTTTTCACCTCCTGTTATATAATGATAATTGTATTTATTGAAAAAGCGTTCGTCTGACTGTGGAAAGGCTGTCAGAACAATGATATATAAGAGAAAGAAAACAATCGGCAATCGTAATTTCATAGTACTTGTAATCAAGTGTGAGTTTTCAGGTACAAATATAGTGATTCCTTCCAAACATAATATAGTATTTAGCATAAAAGACACATCCGGCCGTTCTGCCATTTCTTTATAAGTCATATCCTTAAAACGGTGGATGGCAAATGCCTTCCGATATGTCTCCGGTAAATGAGATATAGCTTCATTCAATTTCCGACTCAGCCTGTTTATCGTACACAAATCACTTCCCGTATGGGGAAATCCATGAGATACGAACCTAGTTTTTTCACCAAACGTCCTGCAAAGTTAGGAAAAACAACCGAAATTTCCAAAAACAGAAAAACGATGAATAACGTCGTGAAACTTCATCTTTCAACCTGCATCCTTTTCTTCCAACGGATTACGATACGGATGAAAGATTGAAAGCAAATCGAGACAATCAATCCCTTATTGCTATATGCCATTCCTGAAATACCTACGTCCCGAATGTAATTATGGGCTTTAGCCGGCAAAACACCCTACGTTTTCCATCGAAAGAAACGATGTTTTATACTTAAGAAGGCATCGCTTTCCTGAGCAAAAAAGTATCATAGACAGGTTGCAAAAGGAGTACGATGAAATCTTCCAAGACGGCAATGAGGTAGCGCAAATGTCTATTCGTTTCGCCGACTAAGGAAGCTACGGAATGTAGCACACATACCGAAACACGACAGATGAAACGGAGTTGTTATCTGGTGCGTACCTCATTCCACGACGGCGGCGTCACTCCCAGCAGATGACGGACGAAGAAGTCATACCGCTTGTGCTCGCCGAAGTCTTCGCCCATCGTGTGGTGTGCACCGGGGATAACCACCAGGTCGAAGTCCTTTCCGGCCTTGATGAGAGCATTGGCTACCTGCATGGTTGAGGACGGATCGACATTATCGTCCATTTCGCCTACAACCAGCATCAGGGGACGTGTCAGCTTGTAGGCGTTGTCCACGTTGGAACAGGCACTGTAAGATTCGTCTACGGGATAGCCCATCCACAGTTCGTTCCACCAGATTTTGTCCATCCGGTTGTCGTGACATCCGCAGGCCGAGTAGGCCGCCTTGTAGAATTCGGGGTGGAAGAGGACGGCACCCATGGACTCTTGTCCACCGGCCGAGCAGCCAAAGATGCCTACGCGGTCGATGTCCATGTAGGGATACTTCTCAGCGGCAGCCTTGATCCAGGCGATGTGGTCGGGCAGGCCGGCATCCTTCAGGTTCTTATAACAGACTTCTTCGAACGTTTTAGAGCGGAAGGAAGTGGTCATGCCGTCCACCTGTACCACGATAAAGCCCAGTTCGGACAGCGAGGTCATCCACCAGTTGTAGGGAGTGAAGGTCTTGGGAACGTATTGGTCACCGGGACCGGAGTAGATATATTCGATAACAGGATATTTCTTGTTCGGATCGAAATTGGTGGGACGGTAGATGAGTCCCCACATGTCAGTTTTTCCATCGCGCCCTTTGGCCGTAAACACTTCGGGGGCTTTCCATCCGTTCCGTATCAGTGCCGATATGTCGGCCTGCTCCAATGTCATACGTATGCTGCCGTCGGTCGCATCGCGCAAAACGGCTACAGGTGCTTGATCTACCTTGCTATACACGTCGACTAAGTATCGGTGGTCGGACGAATACCGGCCTTCGTGCATACCTTCCTCAGGGGTCAGGCAAGTCAAACCGGAACCGTCGAAGCCGATGCGATAATAGTGGATGAGATAGGGATCTTCGTTCTTGTTCATGCCATTGGCCGAGAAATAGATGAGGCCGTTCTGCTCGTCCACGTACTGCACTTCGCGTACATACCATTCACCGCGTGTGATTTGGTGGGTCGGTTTTCCGGTCGCGCGGTCGTACATGTAGAGATGATTGTAGTTATCGCGCTCGCTCGACCAGAGAATGCGTTTCCCGTCACTCAGGTAGTGGCGGTAGATGCGGGGATAATTGACGTACTTCTCTTCCCGCTCCTCGATAAGCGTGCGTACATTTCCATCGGTTGCCGACATTTCCAGCACCCGATAGACTTTATGTCCACGTTCATTGTATTCAAAGGTGATGCCTTTGCTATCGGCGTTCCAGACAGGTCCGTACAGGTCGTACTGATGGTTAAACAATTCGGTAGAGGGTATCAGGCGGCGTCCGCTCTCCACTTCAAAGATGCAAGGCACTTTGAAACGCAGTTCGTCGCCCGGTTTGGCATATTCCTGCTTATGGAGTTTGGGTTGAAGTTGGTCAGCGGGTGAGGACTCTACGTAATGGACATGACGTTTCTCGGCAGGGCGAATGCGGCAGGCGGCCAATGATTTCGAGTCGGGTGACCATTGGATGTAGGACGAATAGTAATTGCCTTTCGTGCCGTCGATGCTCAGTTGCTTTTCTTTTCCGTTCCCTATCTCGCGCATGCAGATATTGTCATTTTTGATGAAAGCGATATATTTCCCGTCAGGCGAGGCAACAGGCCCATGCCCTTTCTCGTCGTCCACCTCCATCCAGTGCGGCTGTCGTCCGGGCGGCCGCACATCACCTTCCGCCACGAGTGTGTTCTTCTTGATGGCGTATGCCCAATACTTGCCTGTCGACTCGAAACGCAGGGTGTCTGCCTTCTTGTTCAGACGGCACTGGTTCAGGGGCAGATTGTAAGCATCCATCTGTTTCCCTGTCCGTTCGGAGAGCTGAGCGGCCAGTTTCTCCTGGTCGAACAAGGTGGAGCGTTTGGCTTGTTTCGCGTCGACTTTGATATATTCCTTGCCTTTGGCTGTATTTCGGATATACCAGAACACGTCGGTATCTTCCACCCAATGGGGGACAACGTTGCTGTACAGCACGTGTTTCTGGTCGTATTTTTCACGCAGGCTGTAAGCGCGGTTATAATCTTCTACTGTGCCCTGCGGGTAGATCGGCAGGCTGAACAATCCCATGCAGAGGAAGAAAAGGGTATTTTTTAATGAGTTAAGCATCGTTTTATCTGTCTTTATTCGTTGTTTTTTTATGGACAATACATAGGTAACATATTGCACAGGCAAAGTTAAAAAAGGAATGTTGAAATAGATGATGATATGGCAAATAAATTTGTTTTGGAATGAAAAAAGCCTTTATATCTGTCGAACGAAGCCTGAGAAACTGAACGACGCTCTTAGCAAGGCATTGCTTAAAAAGATTGTCTCCATTCGATTGGACGGTAACATTTTGCCGTTACCGGTAATGACCGTGTACAACTGCGTCAGGATTTGCCGGTTGATTCTGCTCTTTCAAATTTATATCTCCTTTTTATAGGAAATACCACCATCCTTTTCTATCTTTACGTCCTCAAATTTTGAAGAATAGACTTTATGGGAAAAGCGGTTTCGAAGCAGGAGTCTGGACGCATCGTATGGCTGGATATTGCCCGTTTGGCAGCCATGTTTATGGTGGTGTGCTGCCATTGTACGGATCCTTTTAATTTTCGGAATTATCTGTTTAAGGCTTGTATAATTCAAAATTTGTTTGTATATTTGCATCGTAATCAAATACAAGACAAAGATAATGAACTATTTTGAGTTTACAAAAAGGTTTCCCGACGAGGACGCCGCGATTGACTTCATCGTCGATGCAAAGTACAAGGACGGCTACGTCTGCCCCAAGTGCGGATGCGTACACGAAAGGATATATCATCAGAACTACGACCGGAGGAAGCTCTACTGCGACAACTGCAAGAGCGAGTTCTCCGCATTGAAAGGCACAATCTTCGAGAACACGCACCTTGACCTGCGGATGTGGCTCTATGCCATCAACCTCGTGAACGTCTCCCGCAAGGACGTTTCCGCCAAGCAGCTGCAAAGGGAAACGGGCATGGGTTCCTACGGATCTGCGTGGCGTATGCTGCACCAGATCCGCAAGGCCATGGAGAACGAGGAATACAAGGAGACGTTTGAAGCAATCGTGGAGATAGACGAGACCTACGTTGTCGGAAAGCCGCGCAAGGACAACAGGCATGATGATGACGAGGACAAGCCGAAAAGAGGCCGCGGAACGTCCAAGACGCCAGTAATAGGCGTAAAGGAGCGCGACACCGGAAAGGTGCATGCCGTTGTCGCAAACTACAACGACGAGGGCAAGCGGTTGAGCGGGAAGCAACTTTTCTCCGTCCTCAAGAAGGTGTGCAAGCCGAACACGACGGTGATGACCGACCAATTCTCCGGGTACGACATCCTCGACGGGAAGAACGAGGGCGACTTCGTCAGGCTCAAGATAGACCACTCCGTCGCGTATTCCCTCGGAGACGGAATACACACCAATGGCATCGAGAGCTTTTGGGCGGTGCTGAAGCGCGGAGTGTACGGCATCTTCCACAACGTCTCGGTCAAGTACATGCAGCGGTACGTGGACGAGTTCTGCTTCCGCCTCAACCACAGGGACGAGGATGAAGCCTTTAATTGTCTCGTGAATCTTGCAGTGAAATAACACTCAATCAGTGCGTCATGAAGCCTTTAGAGAATGGGGAAAGATATAAATTCTATCTCGGAGATTGCTTGTCAGTTTTGAAAGAGATTGACAATGGATCGGTTAATAGTATCATAACTTCACCTCCTTATTGGGGCATGCGATTGTATGATAATCAAGATGATATACACGAAATTGGTAATGAGGGAAATTTCAATAGATATGTTGAAATTTTGACGGAAGTGTTCAAAGAAGCGAAACGCGTCTTAAGAAAAGATGGCTCTTTGTGGTTGAATTTAGGCGATAAATATTCTGACAAATGTCTGCTCGGAATGCCATGGAGGGTTGCAATTTCGTTGATTGACGATGGGTGGATTCTCCGTAATGATGTGATATGGCATCAAATGAAAGGAACTCAAAGTGTTAAAGATAGATTGCGAGATTCTTATGAGCATTTCTTTCACTTTGTGAAGTCGAAAAAATACTATTACGATTCAAATGCGATACTAATTAAGCCGTCAAAACTCCCGATTACAAAAGGTGGAGCAACAATATCATCAACCGGCGTGAGCGGGAAAAAATACCGAAAATTGATAGATGAAAGTGCTGAATTGACCGAACAGGAAAAAGCGAATGCAAGACATGCCCTTGATGAAGTTCTTGCAGAAATACGTTCCGGTTTAGTCAATGATTTCAGAATGACAATCAGAGGCGTGCAACGAGCTTGGCATAGCGATAATGAAAGAATCAGCGGCAGGGCAAAGGAATTAGCGAATAAGGGCTATTATATCATGAAGATGTATGCAAAAGGGCATCTTCCAAATGATGTATGGAATATTGTAACGGAAGACACTTGGAGAACCGATAGCCATTGTGCCGTATATCCGGAGGAATTATTGAAAATACCTATATTGGCGACATGCCCGACAGGCGGAATTGTTTTGGATCCTTTTTGCGGGACAGGAACAACAGTTTCGGCATCCGTAAAATTAGGACGTAGAGGTGTCGGGATAGACTTAAGTTCTAAATACATTGATATATCGAAAGAAAGATTAAACAATATAGGAATCTTGTTATGAAAATAATAGGGAAATACCCAATAGAAGTTTTTGGGTTTGATTATGAGAATACCACTGAATCTTGTAAATTAGCACGTAAGCAACAATACTGCAAATATATAAAGGGGACTTGTGTTAAACCTCGAAAAAGTGAGCCACAGAGAAAGGTAGGCATATGTTCGTTAGGCTCAACGGTAAATAAAAGTAAGGAAATACATCCTGTCATAATATGCCCGCAAAGATTCAAAGAAGAATCTATGTTTGAAACAATTCGCCAAAAGTATTTAACACATTGGAATAATGTAAAATGGATTCAAGAAGTGAATATCGGAGTTGGAGGAAATGTTGATTATGTAGCCGTCGAAGTTGATGAATATGATAGAGTTATTGATTTCTTATGCGTTGAGATACAAGCGGCAGGAACTACCGGAACACCATACCCATATGTAAACGATTTGATAGAGTATGGGAAATATACCAATACAAATAAGCCATCATACGGAATTAATTGGGCAAATGAATTTACAAAAACGATGATGCAACAGGCTTACAAGAAAGGTAAAATAGTAGAAAGTTGGAATAGGAAAATCGTATTTGTAATTCAAGATTTAGCGATAGAATATATGCAGGCGACTTCTGACTGCTCATTATTAACTGACTACAATAGAGACTATCCGGTCGATTTTTGTTCGTTTACACTTTTATGGTCTCAAGATGTTGGGCAATGGTATTTGTCGTTTGATAAAATAAGAAGCACAACAATCGATGGAATCAACCGGATAATAGGCGGGGCAAATGTTAGTGAATATCCAACCGTTCAAGAATTTATATGCAATATCGTGAAAAAAGGTATTGCAGATGGCATATTATCAAACAACTCATATACAAGAAGTCTATGCGAAATACTTTGACATAATAAAAAGGCATACGGAAAACTGACGAGGTTTTTATTTTCTCTTTGTCATAGCACGCAAGCGGTAATGCGCACGGCCGCTTTGCGACCGAATTACGAACTGTAAATTTTTAATTCATTTGTTATGGCAAAGATTCGTATTAAAATCCGAGTCAGAGGCAATCACGTCCGCTGGACGGTCATCGCACCGCCTAAACGGATTACAGGCGGTAAATATATTCCCACCAAGTGATTGCCTGGAGGGGCGGAGTATCAAGGGTACTCTGCCCCTCTTTTCCCGTATGCCAGCCCTATTCATACAAGATTAAAGTAGATAGTTCCGTTTAGGTTTTCGTCACATGACGGCCCTGCCGGATTATACGGACGAGATGCTGGAACTGTTCTTCACCTATTGTTCGCTGAATGTAGTCTTGATGACGGTTCCCGTATTCATGTGTTGTAAGAAGATAGAAGTACGCTCGGAGCATCTTCGGCGGATGCTGGCCAATTTGACGCTTTGCGGTTTTGGAGTCTATATGATCCACTATCTTTTCACCGGCCCTTCTGTTGCATTGATGCGTCTGTTGGATATTCCCATCTGCATTCAAATACCTTGTGCTTCGGTCGTGGCATTTGGTGTGTCGTGGTTGTTGGTGGCGTCAGCCTATCGGGTATTCGGTCGCAAGACGCGGTGGGTGCTGGGTTAAGTCTTTCAGCTTTTTCTTCCACTGCTCGTGCTTCTTGAATAGTGTTTATTCGGACTATGATGGCGAAAAGCGGTTTTATTCCAGGTATTTTGTCACTTTCCCGCTGATTTGCAGGAGCGATATTTCACAGAGCTTAGTGTTGTACTCGGCCGTCAGAATACATTCTTCGGCGTCAAGGAGGCTTTTCTGCGCTTCGCGCATTTCGATACCCGAAAGGTTGCCCAGCATATAGCGCTCCATGGCAATGTCGTGATTGTCCTTGGCAGCGATGAGGTTCTGTCGTTCCAGGTTCAGCATTTCCAGGTTGTTGCGGTAGGCTTGCCACAGGTTGCTCAGGTCGGCCCGTAAAGCCAGTTCCAGTTCATCGCGTTGCAGGCGTGCGTTCTTCACGGTGATGCCGGCGTTGCGCCGCTCGCGCTTACGGTTGCCGTCGAAGAGGTTGAACCCCACGGTGATGCCTCCGTTAAATCCGAAGTTGTTGCGGCGGCTGTAGTTATTGATGTCATACTTGTTGAATGTATAGCCGTATCCGGCGTTCAGCCGCACGTAGGGATAGTTGCGCGAATTCACTTTCTTGTAGTCCATCTGTGCCAGTTGGATGTTTTGGTCGGCTTTCAGGAGGGAAGAGTTCACGCTCAGGGTAGCTTCCCACAACTCTTCGAAGTCGAGTGATTGGTTCACGTCGATGATGCTGTCGGGCGTCTGGATAAGCTGATCCACATCTTCATTGCCCATCAGCTCGTTCAGATTGATGCGCGAGGTGTGCAGCAACTCCTGTTGCTTCATATATTGGGCACTGTCGGCGTTGAAGTCTACTTTGGCCTGCTGGTAGTCGAGACGTGAAAAGTCGCCCACATGATAGCGTGCCTCCACGATACGCAGTCGCTCCTTAGAGAGTTGCACGGCATAGAGCAGGTTCTTCATGCGGATTTTCTGCTGGATGAAGTTGTAGTATTCGGCGGTCAGTGAAGCGATGAAGTCTTCCAGCGCGATGCGTGTATTGGTTTCTCCCTGTTCGCGGAGCAACTTCAGTTGTTGGTAAGTGGTGGAGATGTTGAAGCCGTCGAAGATGGTCCAGTTCAGGTCGATGCCTGCATCGACAGTCTGGTCGAACACGTTATGCTGCTTTTCCGTAACGCCCGTGCTCCGTACCGTGCTGTTTGTGTTGTCTACGGTGGTCCGATAGCTGCCTGTCAGGTCGATGGTGGGCAGGGCACCTGCATTGGCCAGGGTGGCGTTGTTTTTGCTGATCTGCTCCTCGTTGTGTGTGATGCGCAGGGAGTAGTTATTGAACAGCCCCTGTTCGAGGCACGACTTCAGGGTATAGGTGGCCGCCTGCTGTGCCTGCATGGCGCACAGAGTACAGAATACGGCTATCATAGACAAGGTCATTCGTTTCATATCTTTCTTACTTTACTTCGGTTGGTTGACACATAGCTGTAGATAGTGGGCACGATGTACATCGTGAGCAGCGTAGATACCAGCATGCCGCCTACTACGGCCGTACCCATAGCGATACGCTGGTTGGCACCTTCGCCCGTAGCGAAAGCCAGCGGGATAAGGCCGATGACGGTCGAAGCGCTGGTCATCAGGATGGGACGCAGACGTTGGAGGGCGGCATCCTTGATGGCTTGCAGCTTGTCCTCACCCGCTTCCTGCTTCTGGTTGGCGAACTCTACAATCAGGATGCCGTTCTTGGCCACCAGACCGATAAGCATAATGATGCCGATCTGACTGAAAATGTTCATCGTAATATCACCGAAATACATGAATATCAGTGCTCCGGCAATGGCCAGCGGCACGGTGAGCATGATGATGAGCGGATCCTTGAAACTCTCGAACTGGGCGGCCAGAATCAGATAGATGAGAAAGATGGCCAAAATGAAAGCAAACATCAGGCTGGACGCACTCTCGCTATAGTCTTTCGAGTCACCTGCCAGTGCTGTACGGAAAGTTTCGTCCAGCAGTTCGTCGGCTATCTTGTCCATTTCTTCCAGTCCCTGTCCGATGGTCTTGCCTTCGGCCAGACCGGCTGAGACAGTGGCCGACACGAAACGGTTGTAGCGGTAAAGTTTCGGAGGGGCCGTACCGTAGACAAGTTCCACAAGATTGTCGAGCTGAATCATGTCGCCTGCATCGTTACGGATATACAACCCAACCAGATAGGTCGGCTTGTTGCGCTGTTGGCGGTTGATTTCTCCCAATATCTCGTATTGCTTGCCGTTCATGTAGAAGTAACCCATGCGCTGGCCGCTTAAGCCGTATTGCAGGGTTTGGGCTATGTTCCTGGTGCTTACGCCCATGGCGCCGGCTTTGTCGCGGTTGATGCTGATGCGGGCTTCGGGCTTGCTGAACTTCAAGTCGACGTCGGCCATCTGGAAAACATCGTTTTCATAGACACGTTCCATAAACTTCGGCAGTACTTCCTGTAGCTTTTCAAGGTTGGTAGCTTGCAGTACATATTGCACGGGCATGCTGGCACGGTGTCCGCCGAACGAGGATTGCTGGCGCAGGAAGGCGCGGGCTTCTGTTTCGGACTTCAGGGCACGGGTCAGTTTGGCGGCCACCTCCATTTGGCTATAGTCGCGTTCGCGGATGTCTTTCAGCGTGATTTGTACGTTGCCGCTTCCGCTCGATACGCGTGCCGTGACGGCTTCGGCATCGGGGATGATGGAGTCGACCACGTCGTTGATGCGCTCGGTATAGTCGCGGATGTATTCGTAGCTCACGCCTTCGGCTCCGATGGTGTTGATGGCGATTTGCGAGCGGTCTTCCAACGGGGCCATCTCGGCAGGTATGCTGTTCCACAGGACGAAGATGACGCAGAACGTGGCCAGTGTGAATACCAGGGCGATCCATCGCTTATGCAGGAAGGCGGCCAGCGAACGGCTGTACAGTCGGTTCATCCCTTCAAAGAAAGGTTCCGTCTTGCGGTAGAACCAGTTCTTATGTTCCTGCCGTTTCAACAGCTTGGTGGCCAGCATCGGCGTGAAGGTAAGGGCTGCAAACGAGGATATGATGATGGAGCCCGAAATGACGAAGCTGAACTCGCGGAACAGGCGTCCCGTCGTTCCCTCCATGAAGACGATGGGGAAGAATACGGCCACTAACGTGATGGTGGTGGAAATGACGGCAAAGAAGATTTCCCTGGCTCCCTCGATGCCCGCCTCCTTGGGCGGCATGCCTTTCTCGATGCGGACGTAGATGTTTTCGGTCATCACGATGGCGTCGTCCACAACCAGACCTACGGAGAGGACGACGGCCAGCATCGTCAGCACATTGATGGAGAAGCCCGCCACGTACATCACGAAGAAGGCGCCGATGAGCGATACGGGGATTACAATACAGGGCACCAGCGTGACGCGCCAGTCGCGCAGAAAGAGGAAAATGATGATGATAACCAGCACGAAGGCTTCGTACACGGTACTTTCCACTTCGCTGATGGAGGCACGGATAAACTTGGTATTGTCGAAACCGTAACTGTAGGTTACGTCTTCGGGCAGGTCCTTCTTCATGCGCTCCATGCGTTCGTACACGGCGTCGGCTATCTGGATGTGGTTGGCACCCGGCTGGGGAACAACCACTACGCCCACCATCGGCACGCCGTTCATCTTCATGTAGCTCTTGATGTCGGCGGCACCCAATTCGGCACGGCCGATGTCGCTGAAGCGGATGATGCGGTTGGCGTCTTCCTTGATGATGAGGTTGTTGAACTCTTCGGGCGTGTGCATCAGCCCCAAGGTACGGATGGTCAGTTCGGTGGTGTTCCCTTCGATGCTGCCCGACGGAAGTTCGATGTTTTCCTGGTCGATGGCATTCTTCACGTCGACGGGCGTGATGCCGTAGCCCGACATCTTGGTAGGGTCGAGCCAAAGGCGCATCGAATACTTCTTCTCACCCCAGATGCTCACGCTGCTTACGTTGGAGATGGTCTGAAGCTGTTCCTTTACGGTAAGGTCGGCTATTTCGCTCAGTTCCAGCAGTGAGCGTTTGTTGCTTTGCAGGGCCACCATCAGGATGGGCACGGCGTCGGCATCGGCTTTCGATACGGTAGGCGGGTCGCAGTCGCGGGGCAGGAAACGCTGGGCACGCGATACCTTGTCGCGCACGTCGTTGGCGGCTGTCTCCAGGTCGACGGACAGCTCGAATTCGACGGTGATGCGGCTTTGCCCCTGCTGGCTGACGCTGGTCAGCGAGCGGATGCCGGGGATGCCGTTGATGTTCTGTTCCAGCGGTTCGGTAATCTGGTTTTCGATGACGTCGGCATTGGCGCCCGTGTACGAGCAGGACACGGAGATAATGGGGTTGTCCACCGACGGATATTCGCGCACGCCGAGGTAGGTATAACCAATGACTCCGAAGAGCAGGATGATGATGGTCAATACCGTTGACAATACGGGGCGGCGTATGCTTAGTTCGGATATGTTCATTTAAATGAAAGATTAGAGATTGGGAACTGCAAATTTCAGTTATTCAATATGGTCGATGGTTACGTCCATTCCTGTACGGAGCTGCTGGGTACCTGATATGATCACCGTGTCTCCCGCCGCCAGACCTTTGACCACCTGTACTTGTGCATCGGTGCGGATGCCGGTGATTATCTCCACCGGTTCGGCCTTTCCCGAACGGTAGACAAATACTTTGTCTTTACCCATTTCGGGTACGATGGCCTGCGAGGGAATGGCCAGCGCATCCTTGTATTCCTGCTTCTTCAGCGTGATGGAAGCATAACGGCCCGGCATGATGCCGCCGGGATTGGGATAGAGGGCGCGCACGGTCAGGGTGTGCGTATTGATATCAAGGCTCGACTCCCTGGCATAGACTTGTGCATGGTAGGTGTCCAGCGAACCTTCCAGCGTGAAGCTCAGGTTGGTGCCTACCTTAATGTCGCGGGCATAGCGCTCGGACACGGCAAACTCCAGCTTCAAGGGAGATATTTTGGTGAGCTTGGCCACGATGGTGGCAGGCGAAGCATAGGTACCGATACTCACCTGACGCAAACCGATGATACCGTCGAAGGGCGCGCGCAGCTCGGTCTGGGCGATTTGTGCCTCGACGCTTTCGATGTCGGCATTCAGGGTGGCCAGTTCCGTCTTTACCTGTTCGTAGGCTTCCTGACTGACGGCATCGCGCTTCAGCAGGGCGTCCTGACGGAATACGCGGTCTTCGGCCAGTTTCAGTTGCGAAACCAGGCGTTGCAGCTGGGCCTGCAGAGGACGGTCGTTCACCTTGGCCAACAGCTGGCCTTTCTTTACGGTGGTTCCTTCCTCGAAATTGATTTCAACGATTTTGCCCGACGTCTCGAACGAAAGGTTCACTTCTTCGTCGGGTATCAGGCTGCCGATGATAGGGATTTCGTCGGTCAGCACTTGCGGCTGTACAATGATTGCGTTGATATTTAGCGCTTTTCCCCCTTGTTTTTGATGGGCCATCACTTTGTCGGCTTCGGCCAGTTCTTCATTGGGTTTGGGCATTTGCGAATAGATGCCCCAACCGATAAGCCCGGCACCGACGACGGCGACAAGCCCCCATTTGACTCTCTTCTTCATTCTTTCAGTTGTTCGTTGTATCGGTATAAAATCGACCGTTCGTTTGGAGAGCTAAGATAGGGAATAGTTTAATGCCGGACGTGGAGATTATGCTTTATTAACAGAAGAACCTTCGTCGGGAGAGTGCAGGAACCGCCGGTCAATATCCGGTCCGATACTTCCCCTCCTCCTTGTCTTCGAGCATGCTGAGGTAAGACCGGTAGCGCGACTCGCTGATGCAGTGTTCCTCGACAGCGCGGCGCACGGCGCAGCCCGGCTCGTGACGGTGGGTGCAGTTGCCGTAGCGGCATCCGGCCGACGTCTCGAATATCTCCGGGAAGTAGTGGCCGATTTCTTCCGCTTCCATGTCGAAGGTGCCGAAGCCTTTGATGCCCGGAGTGTCGATAAGGTAGCCCCCGCCTTCGAGAGCGAACATCTCGGAGAAGGTGGTGGTGTGCATGCCCTTGTTGTGGGCGGCGGATATTTCGCCCGTCCGTGCCGAGGCTTCAGGCAGGATGACGTTGATGAGGGTGGATTTGCCTACGCCCGAATGGCCCGAAAGCAGGGTGACGCGCCCGCAAAGTTCGGCCTTGAGGAGGTCGATGCCCGTGCCTTGTGTGGCCGACACCTTGAAGCAGGGGTAGCCGATGGCGGTGTAGAGGCGGATGAGGCTGTCCAGGTAGCGGAGGTCGGCCTCGTCGTAAGCGTCCGCCTTGTTGAATACGAGCTTTACCGGAATGCGATAGGCTTCGGCCGTGGCCAGAAAACGGTCGATGAAGGTGGTCGAAGTTTCGGGATAGTTGACGGTGACGACGAGCAGGCACTGGTCGAGGTTGGAGGCGATGATGTGCGATTGTTTCGACAGGTTGGAGGCACGGCGGATGATGTAGTTACGCCGGTCTTCAATCTCGCTGATGAAAGCCGTGCCTTCCCGGTTGAGAATGATTTGCACGTAGTCTCCCACAGCCACCGGATTGGTGCTGCGGATGCCCTTCAGGCGGAAGGTGCCCCTGACTTTGCACTCGATGCTGCGTCCGTCTTCGGTCTTGACGAGATACCGGTCGCCTGTGTTCTTGATGACAAGCCCTTTCATTGGTCGGAAATCGGAAAACGGGGAATGGAGCGCTTCCTCCATTCCCCATTCTTCATTCGTTAAACGGTCATGATTTCCTTGTCCTTGGCGGCAAGCATGTCGTCGATTTGCTTGATGTACTTGTCGTGTACCTTTTGCAGCTTCTCCTCGCCGCCTTTTTGGGCATCTTCGGCAAGGCCTTCCTTGACGGCTTTCTTCAGCCGGTCGATGGCGTCGCGACGGGCGTTGCGCACGCTCACTTTGGCTGTTTCGCCCTCGCCCCGGCACTGCTTGGCCAGCTGCTTGCGGCGCTCTTCGGTAAGCGGCGGAATGCCGATGCGGATGATTTCGCCGTTGTTTTCGGGCATGATGCCCAGCGAAGAGTCGATGATGGCCTTTTCGATGATGCGGAACATGGATTTGTCCCAGGGCTTGATGGCGATGCTGCGTGCGTCGGGAGTCGTCACGGCAGCCACGTTGTTGATGGGCACCATGCTGCCGTAAGAGTCTACACGGATGCCGTCCAGCAGGCGGACGTCGGCCTTGCCGGCACGGATGTGTGCCAGTGCGTCGTCTAAATACATGACGGCCATGTCCATTTTCTCCTGCGCTTCGTTCAGAATGTCTTTTACGTCTTTCATATCACTTCGTTCTTTAGTGGATGGAATGGTTGTTGTTTAAATTGATAGAGCAAATGTAGCGCATTATTCCTTCTTTTGCAAGAAAGTAGCGGAAGATATTCGTCCGGTTAGGGAAAACCTCCGCTCACGCTTATGCACAACCGTGCACACGTTTATGCACAACCTTCGCTCACGTTTAGGTACAACCTGTGCACGCGCTTATGCACAACTGTGCACACGCTTATGCACAACTGTGCACACGCTTGTGCACAACGACAGGTCTTCAGTTGTGCACCAGCGTGCCTATCGCTTCTCCTTCGACGACCTTCCTTAGGTTGCCTACGGTGTCCATGTCGAAGACGATGATGGGCAGGTTGTTCTCCTTGCACATGCAGGTGGCGGTGAGGTCCATCACCTTGAGGCCCCGTCGCAGCACTTCGTCGTAGGTGATGTCGTGGAACTTTGTGGCCGTCGGGTCCTTTTCGGGGTCGGCGGTGTAGATGCCGTCCACGCGGGTGCCCTTCAGCATGACGTCGGCTTCGATTTCAATTCCGCGCAGACTGGAGCCGGTGTCGGTGGTGAAGAACGGATTGCCGGTACCGGCCGACATGATGACCACTTCGCCCGCCTCCAGGCATTCGATGGCGTGCCATTTGCTGTAGTATTCGCCGATAGGCTCCATGCGCACGGCCGTCAGCACGCGCGCCCTGACACCTGCGGCCGTCAGTGCCGAACTGAGTGCGAGGCTGTTGATGACGGTGGCCAGCATGCCCATCTGGTCGCCCTTCACGCGGTCGAATCCTTTCGAAGCGCCGCTCAGTCCCCGGAAGATGTTTCCTCCGCCGATGACGATTCCGATCTGTACGCCCGTGGCGTGTATCTCCTTGATTTGTGCAGCATATTCGGCCAGACGTTTCTCGTCGATGCCATACTGCTTTTCGCCCATGAGGCTCTCGCCGCTGAGCTTCAGTAAAATTCTGTTGTATGTTGCCATAAACGGTTTGTTTTGAGGTTTCCGGCAAAGATATAAAAAGGTATCGGAGCGGCAAACGGACGGGCGGGTTTTTGTGGGTGGGGGCGAGTATGAAGATGCCCGCCCCGATTGTTTTTACTTACGGCCGGTTGACAAACACCTGTCGGTACTCGTCTTTGGTAATGACGGTGTCATTCAGTCCGATGCGGGTTTCGGAGGCGTGGCGGTTTATGCCGATGTATTCGAGCGAGGCGTCCTCGTAGCGTTTGAACTTGCCGACGGCATCGTTCATCAATGCCGAGTTAAACAGTCCGAGCGACACCAGCAGCTCGAAATCCCGAATCGACAGTCCCGTAACCTTGCGGAACAGTGCGGGTTCGAGCTTGGTGATAACGTCGCGCAGGCATTGTTCGCGGTAGTCGGTCAGATACATGAATATCGGTATGCGCGTTGCAAACTTGATGAGCTTCTCCTGTATCTTCTTGCGTATGCTCTTGTACTCCTTCTCTTCGTCCGTCAGTTCGCGTTTGCGCTCCTTTGTCCATGCTTCGTCGGGTGTATCGCGCTTCGCCTTCTTGACCGCTTCGGACTTGTTGATAATGGTTGCGATGTCGCTGTTCAGCGTGCGGAAGCCTTCGATGTTCATCAGGGCGGCCATTGCTTCGGCGTTGTTCATCAGGCGGCGCAGCGTGTTGGTATCGACATTGACCAGTGCGGCATCGTGCCAGCGTTTTGCCAGCAGTGTCGCGGTCGTTCCGCTTGTGGCGATGTCGAGAATTCCGGCTGCATCTATCTGCTTCATCGAACTGCCGTCGTATGCCAGCACGGGCAGGAAATGGATAAATTCGGCGACTTTCTTTTCGGAACTCTGCGCCCCGTCATTCAACAGGCAGCAATATTCGGACAACTGCCGCAGGGCACGGTTGGGGGCGAAATCGAACACATAACATTCCTGTTTCAGTATTTCCGTCTTGTCGGGCGACAGTCCGTCGGGATTGCTCACCGTCCACGGGGTCTGCACCCGAAACGCCGCCTGAAAATAGGTTTCGGGGCTCGACGAGTTGCGCAGCATGAAGATGCCCGACCATGGCTTGACCGATACGCCCGTAGTCAGCTTGCCGCACGACAGCGTGATAGTTTTCGTTTCGAGGGGATTGCCCATCGCCTGTTCGACCCGCTTCAACGCTTCGATGCCGATTCCCGCCTGCGCGCCGGCAGCCACGATGACGTTATAGTCGTGGTAAAAGCGGTTTTGCCGCTGCGCGAGCAGGTTGCGCATGGCATGACACGCCGCGACCGTCGGCAGGAACCAGAACGTGTGGGTCAGCGACGCTAACAAAGGGGCATGAGAAAAGGGCATCGGCGGACGCTCGCTGCGGAGTTTAAGGTCGCTGACAATATTCTCGGAGTATGCACCGCGAATCAGGTCGAGCCACTTTTGCACTTCGTCTTCGTAACGGAATCGGGCCGCCTCGCCCTGCCCCTCGGCTGCGAAGAACACATTGAGGTCGAACTCGTTGTACTCGCCCTGTTTCGCTACCGCCTGCAAGGCGTCGGGCAGTTGGTAAGTCATCATCACCATACGCGGCAGGGCGGTGTATGGGTTTGTACCGTCGGCATCGTTCCATGCCGCTTTGGCACGCTGTTCGTCGGAATAAGTCCACGCATAAATCTGTTCCTCGATAAATTCGCCGCGATTCAGAATGCGGAACGGCGTACCCGACAGATAGAGATAAGCCCCCGTCGTGATGGGCATCAGTTCCTCGTCGAAATAGTCCAGCCCGCCGCCTTCGGCAAATGCCTGTTCGCGGCGGTCTTCGTTCTCGAAGAGTTCTTTCGCGTTTTCCCGCCACGCCCCGAAGTGGTATTCGTCCAGAATCACACAGTCCCAGTTGATGGCATGCACCCACTCGTTGCGGGCCTTGATGCCTCCGGCTTTGGTGCGTCCCAGATAATCCTGAAACGACCCGAAGCAGACAATCGGGCGCGAGCGGTCTGCCGTGTCGTAGGTCAGCACGCCGTCGTGCGAGATAAACTGCCAGCCCTCGAAATCGACGTGCGTGCGCAGGTCTGTTTCCCATGCACTCTGCACGGCAGGCTTGAAGGTCAGCACCAGCAGCCGCTTCCAGCCCATCGCTTTGGCTAATTGATAGGCGGCGAAGGTCTTGCCGAAACGCATCTTGCAATTCCACAGGAAGTGGAAGGTCTTGTCCGGCTCTTCGGCACGGCGTGTACGGAAATAGGCGCTCGTCTTTTCTACCGCCGCCCGCTGTTCGGGACGCATGCCGAAAGTCTCCGTGCGGAACAGTTCGGTTTCGCGCCGCTCACGGAGAGCACGCACGGCTGCCCGCACCTCGCGCGCCGTGCATTGGAACCACTCGCCTGCGATACGCTTGACACCCATCTTACGAGGGTATCGTGTACGCCGCCGCACTCTTCGTCAGTAAAAAACGTGCCGTCGTTGCGCATTGCTGATTCCGCGAAGACAATGCGGTAGGGACGTTCGCCCGGACGGATGACGGGATATTGCTGGGCGACGCGCTTCTGCACGTCGATTGCCGTATAGCCGACTTTCAGCAATCCGGGGTACGATACATCTTCATAGGCGTAAATCATTGGGGCCGCCTTCGGTCGGCGTGGGAAAAATTGTTGTGCCATA